>JBDTRO010000133.1:0-4327 GCA_039931635.1 Betaproteobacteria bacterium
TTGGTAGGCCGTGCCGGATTCGAACCGGCGACCAACGGATTAAAAGTCCGCTGCTCTACCAGCTGAGCTAACGACCCATGGGGAAAACGCTGGAAAGGGGGCGAATTTTATCAGGCCTCGCGGGTCATTCGCCAGTATTGCCACTTCATCGCCGCCGCGGAACCCGCAATGATCGCGACGAAGGTCATGATGGAGCCCGCTGCCAGGGTGGAGAATCCTGAAATCCCCTGCCCGATGGTGCAGCCGAGCGCGGTGATGCCGCCGAATCCCATCAGCAGGCCGCCGATCATGTGCATGCCGGTGTCCTCGGCGTTGCGGAAGCCCTCCCAGCGGAATTTTCCCGTGGCCAGGGCGTAGACCGCCGACCCCGCTATCACGCCCGCCGTGGAGGCGATGCCATAGGTAATGATCCTGGTCTTGTCGGTCCAGAACATCAGGTATTCGAGCGACCAGGCGAGCGGCGCGACGAAGGAGAACGCCTCCATGCGTCCGGTATTGGAGGCCGCGAACGCTTCCTGCAGGGTATTCGGATCCTCGGCGACATAGCCGATATGCCCGCTCACGTACCAGCCGCCCACCACCACCAGCCCGGTGACCACGCCGCCCAGCGTGTAGTCGAAGTTGCGTCTGAAGTCCTTCGAGCTGTAGACCCAGCCGATCAGGCCGCCACCCGCGATGAGAGACACCCACAATCTCGAAAAACCAAGAAGAGAAGGCAAGTCCTGGCCGGTGGATAAAGTGGCCGAGGCCTTTTCCAGCACGCCGACGCGGAAGGCGCCGAGGATGCCGCGCAAGGTCATGTAGGCCGCGATCCCGGCGACAAGGAACACCACCACCGATTTTAGATTGCCGGCGCCGATGCGGATCAGCGTCTTGGAGCCGCAACCCGAACCCAGCGTCATGCCCACGCCGAACAGGAATCCACCGACGAGGTACGAAAGCCACGTGAAATTCGGCCCCGGATAGATGGATTTGGAGAGGTCCACCAGCCCGGCCAGGTGCAGCGCGTTGGCGCCGAGGATCGCGACGCCGATCGCGAGTAGCCACATCCGCATGCGGTTGAGGCTGCCCATATTGACCCAGTCGGAGACCGCGCCCATGGTGCAGAAATCGGTCTTGTTCGCGACCGCGCCGAATATGAATGCGAGCGCGAACGCGCTCCAGGCGACGTACGGGGCAAGTTGCGCCGGAGTTTCCATTAAGGAAAGAGGACGACCGCTTTTACTTTTTCGTTCCTTGCTGAAGCCGCTGCTTGGCGCTCGCCGCCGCAGGGCTTTGGGGATACTTCGCCAGCAGACCTTCCAGCGTCTTCTGCGCGCCGCGCCGGTCGCCGAGCGCGTCCTGCGCGTTGGCGATCCCTGCCATTGCATCCGGCGCCTTGGCATCATCAGGCCAGGTCGTCAGAAGCTTCTGATGGGTGGCAATCGCCAGTTTGTGCTGGCCCTGGGCCGCCTGGGCATTGCCAATCCAGTATTGCGAGTTCGGCGCGAGCTTGCTGGACGGGTACGTATGGAGAAAAAGCTGGAAGGCCGAAATTGCGAGCGGATAGTTACCCGCCTTGAACAGGTTGAGCGCCGCCTCGTACGCCTTGACTTCGGCCGGCGGAGGCCCCGCATCGGCGGCGGGCTTTTCCGGCGCAGCCGCTTCCTTCAGCTGCTCCAGCTTGCGCAGGCGCGTGTCGATATCGATATAAAGATCCTTGCCGCGCTTGTCGGCCGTCTCGGTCTGATTCTGGAGCACCTCGAGCTGACCGCGCATGCGCGCGATGTCGCCTTTCAGCGCCTCGATCTGGGACGCCAGTTCGACCAGCGCGCGCCGGTCCTCGGCCTTCGCCTCGACCCTGGCCAGGCGCTCATCGACGAGCCTGCCCATCGCGTCGACCTGCTTGCGCAGCTCTTCGATCCGCGCGCGCGCAATGTCGTCGTCGAATAGAGCATGCGCGCCACCATGCGCGATCAGAAGGAAGGCTGCCAGCGCCGCGGCTGCGTAGCGCATCGTCACTCCGCCAGCTTTTTAATACTCGCCCTGGTACAGGATGTCGCTGCGCCGGTTCTGCGACCAGGCCGCCTCACCCTGCCCCTCGGCCCTGGGTTTTTCCTCACCCAGGCTTACCGATTCGATCTGCGCTTCCTTAGCACCGAGCAGAAGCAACATCCGCTTCACCCCGTCCGAGCGCCGCTGGCCGAGGCCCACGTTGTACTCGCGGCTGCCGCGCTCGTCGGTATTACCCTGGATCAATATCTTCGAGTTCGGGTTGTCGCGCAGGTATTTCGCATGCGCTTCGACCAGCTCCTTGTATTGGTTCTGCACGTCGTAACTGTCGAGGTCGTAGAAAATCGAACGCTTGGACAGGATGCTGCCTGGGTCGGTCAGCGGGCTCTTTCCGGAGGGCTTGGCGGTGAGGTCCACCCTCGCCACCCGCGACTGATCCACCGGCTTGGTCGTCGCAGATTGCTGCGCCGTCGAGGGCGTGCGCTCCTCTACCCCGGCTGCCGATTGCTCCGAAACCGGCCCCCCTGAGCAGGCCGCGAGCATCAGGGCGCCAAGCGTGCTGAAAGAAACAAGCCAAGTTTTACGCATGTCAGTTCTCCGGTTCATCGAACGAATGGCCCCCAGGCAGGTTCCCGTACGTCACCTGCAGAAATCGTGAGGCGTTGCTTGATGCGTCCGTCGGCGGAAACCGCCGCAAGCACGCCACGGCCGGCATTGACAGTGGCGAGCAGCAGCATGCGACCGTTGGGCGCGAAGCTCGGCGATTCGTCCTTATCGCTGTCGGTGAGTATTGTCGTCTGGCGCGTCGCCAGGTCCAGCGTCGTGACCTGGAACTTGCCGCTGTTGCGCGCGATGTACGCGAGCACCTTGCCATCCGGGCTGATGCGAGGCGAAACGTTGTAGGTTCCTTCGAAAGTCACTCGTTGCGCATCGCCGCCGTTGGCCGGCATCCGGTAGATCTGCGCGCTACCGCCGCGGTCGGACGTGAAATACAGGCTTTGACCATCGGGCGAGAATACCGGTTCCGTGTCGATGCCGCCCGATTGCGAGATGCGGCGCACATTGCTGCCATCCGGGTTTACCAGGTAAATCTGCGAACCGCCGTCGCGCGACAGCGAGACCGCGAGGCGCGCGCCGTCCGGCGACCACGCCGGGGCCGAATTCGAACCTTTGAAATTCGCTGCGACGTGGCGCTTGCCGTCCTGCAGCGAATGCACGTAGACCACCGGCTTCTTGGCCTCGAAGGACACATAGGCCAGGCGCCGGCCATCCGGCGACCAGGAAGGCGAGATGATGGGCTCGAACGAGGCCAGCGCCGTCTCCTCACCCGCACCGTCGGCATCGGCGATCTGCAGCTCAAATTTCGCCCCGCGCTTCACCACGTAGGCGATACGGGTGGAGAACACGCCCTTCTCCCCGGTCAGCTTCTCGTAGATGAAGTCCGCGATCCGGTGCGCCGTGGCGCGCAGCTGCTCGCGCGACAGCGTATAGGCAACGCCCGAGAGGTCCTGCCCTTTAACCGTATCGAACAGCTTGAAGCGCACCTCGAAGCGACCGTCGGCCCGGGCGGCGACCGACCCGAGCACCAGCGCATCGGCCAGACGCGAGCGCCACTCGGCGAAATTGACGCTCGAAGACTCGGTCAGCGGTGGATTGAGCGATGGCACTTCCAGCGCCCGGAACAGGCCGCTGCGCTCCAGGTCTGCACGCACGATGGCGGAAATTCCCTGCGCCATGGCGCCTTCGCCGGCGAACGGCACGATCGCGATCGGGATACGCTGCGCGCCGGCGCCGGTGATTTCAATAGAGAGCTGCGCCGCGGCCGCAGTAGCAAAAAGAGAAAGGATTAGCGCGAGCAGTCTACTCATCACGAAGATTATAAGTCCTTGTCTTTCGGACGGAACGTCAGTCGCAACTCGCGATCGAAGACTTCCGCCTTGTCGGGTTTTGGCAACGGAGACGCTCTAAGGATCGCGCGCTCCACTTCGTTGTCGTACGTCTTATTACCGCCAGACTTCTGCAACGTAATTTTAAGTACTTCGCAGTTGGGCAGCAGCGTGACAATGAACACCGAGGCAGGATTGCCGGGCACCATGTCCGCGATGTCCTTGTTGATCCTGTTCTTGATGTGGATCTGGATCTTACCCATCCAGGTTGCCAGCGCCTTGGCGGTTGCCGCGCCAGTGTCCTTCGCAACCTGGTCCCGGATCTGCTGCTGCTCGCGGCCTGCGGCCAAAGAGGCCAGATCGCGCGCCAGTTCCTCCCGCATGCGCTTCCTCTGCGTATCGTCCACCTTAGGCTTCAACGGTTCTGGCTTGGGAACGGGTTTGGCTGC
>JBDTRO010000134.1:0-17407 GCA_039931635.1 Betaproteobacteria bacterium
CTCCTGACCGGAAAGAGCTGATGTATAGTTCCCTCGGCTGCGCAGGGAGCGCGGCAAAGGGGGGAATCGAGATGCTTCATGTTCATCGCTTGACGCTCGCGTTCGCGCTGCTTTCCTGCGGCTCCGCCGCATTCGCGCAAGGCACCTTTGGATTCAAGCCCGGCAAGGCGGATGCGCCGGTAACCGGGGGTGCGGGACCCGCCGGCAGCGTGAATGCCGCGCCGACGCTGGAGAAGTGCGACAACCCGTTCGGCACCATCGCGGTCGTCGAACCGCAGAACGAGATCATCGCGGCGCTGGCGAAATACAACCTGCCTCCGCCCACCAGCCTGCTGCGCCTGATGATCCAGCAGTCGAACTGCTTCCAGGTCGTCGAGCGTGGCATGGCGATGCAGAACCTCATGCAGGAACGCAACCTGGCGGCCGCCGGGCAGATGCAGGCCGGGTCGAATATTGGCCAGGGGCAACTCGTGACAGCCGATTTCATCATGACGCCGCAGGTGGCCTTCAGCGAGAACAACGCCGGCGGCGCGGGCGTGGCGGCAATCGGCAGCCTGTTCGGCACGCTCGGCTCGGTGGTGGGTGCGGTGGCGGCCGGCGTGAAATTCAAG
Source organism: Betaproteobacteria bacterium (assembly GCA_039931635.1). Taxonomy (GTDB): domain Bacteria; phylum Pseudomonadota; class Gammaproteobacteria; order Burkholderiales; family SG8-39; genus RBG-16-66-20. The sequence continues at coordinate 612 of JBDTRO010000134.1, forward strand.
CAGGCTCAGACCACGCTGCTGGTGGCCGACTCCCGGTCGGGGCTCCAGGTCGCCGCGGCCGAGGGCAATGTGGAAAAGGCCGACTGGGGCGTCGGCGGATTCCTCGGCGGCGTGGGCGCGGGCGCGTACACGAACACCGCCGAAGGCAAGGTCGTTGCCGCGGCGCTGCTGGACAACTACAACAACATCGTGAAATCCATCCGCGCGCAGCCTTCGCTCATCGCCGCGCGCGCCGGCCCCGCGTCGGTCGCGAACGCGGCAGCGTCGGTGCAGGCGACGCAACCAAAGCCGCCAGGCGCCTTCGGCAGCGGCGATGTGATCGTGCCGAAGATCGCGGGCGTGAAGGTCTTCACCGCCCCGGCGTCGACCTCCAAGCCGGTGCTGACCCTGAAGAAGGGCGACGAGATGGTTTTCCTGGGCGAGGAGAAGGACAGCTTCGTGAAAGTCCAGACCAGCAGCGGCGCGGGCTGGGTCGACCGGAACCTGGTGACGGGCACGCGTTAGCCCGGCCGGTAGACGATCGCGCGCACCGGCGTGGGGTTGTAGTCGTTGACGGGATTGTTCATCTGCGGACAGTTCGAAACGACCGCGAGCACATCCATTTCGGCGCGCAGGTCCAAGTAGTCGCCGGGCTTGGAGATGCTTGGCCCCATGTCCATGGATCCGTCCGCCGCCACGGGCACGTGCATGAAGAAGTTCATGTTCGCGACCATGTCGCGCGGGCCCATGCCGTAGCGCTTCAGCTGGTCGAGGAAGTTCTGCCGGCAGTTCGGGTCGTCGGGCTTGCCATAGCGCCGGCGGTTCAGCGCCGAGGAGCAGCAACCGCCGATGGTGTCGTGGAACCCGCAGCTGTCCGCCACGACGGTGAACATGGGGTTGCAATTCACCGAATAGATCACCGTGCCTTGCCGGATGAAAATATTGCCGTTTATTTTCATCGTGTCCGCGGCGGCGTAGCGATCCTCGTGGTCGCCCGAGTTGTAGCAGAGGAAATCGACCGCCTGCTTTCCCTCCAGGTCGATCAGGCGCAGCACCTCGCCGCGCTTCATGTTGCGGCTCCACCCGGCGCGCGCCGCGATGATCTCGTCCGACACCACAGGTCCCGGCACCGTTTCGGATTTTGCCGTCATGCGGGCGCGCTCCCCCAGAGGTCCACGATCAATTTTGCGCCCGGCACGAAGAGGTCCTTGCCCGTTTCGACCGCAGAGAACGGCAAGCCGGCATCACCAATCACGCCGCGCCATTCGGCATACGTATCTTCGAAATCACCCAGGTCCGCGTGGAACTGCAGGACGCGAACCACGTTCTCGAGATCGCTGCCGGCGGCGGCAAAGATCTTGCGCGCTTTGCCAAGGATGTCGGCCATCTGCAGCTGGGTGGTGGGTGCCTGCGGCACCAGGCCTTCGCGGTCGATCGCCATCAGGCCGGCAACGAAAAGCAAGCCGTCAAAACTGCGCGCGGGAATCATGCCGGGTGCAACCAGGTCGATGTCGCACTCGATGTCCCGGACACGCGCGCGCTCGCTCGCGCTCGCGGCGACGACGTTTATCTCGATGGTGGCTTCTTCGGTGCCGAAAGCCGGATGGCGCACCGGTACCACCAGTGTGGGCGGCGGCTTGCCGCCGCAGCATTCGGCCCAGACCTGCCAGAACGCCGGCAGGTCCTCAGCATGGCTGAGATAGACCTGCGCCTTGAGTACAAGATCGAGCTCGCTGCCGGCGGCCTGGAGGGCGGGGCGCAGGCGCCGCTCGACCAGGTATCGCGTCTCGAGAGCGATGCGCGTTCCCTTCCATAGCTGACCAGGCGGGACTTTCGCCTCGGGCGCGATGTTGCCCGAATCATCCCGTGCCAATTGCCCAGCGACGAACACGAGGTCGCCAACCTGCGTGCAGGGGCTGTAGCCGGACTCCTTTGGTGCCGCCAGCCCGGTCACGCGTACCGGTTTTGCGGCGAGACCGCTATCGCGGGTGGTCGCAATGATCTGTACATCCATCTGCGCGTCCGGAACGAACAGGCCGCCGACCAGGACCGATGTGCTCGGGGGTGAAACGCTGCCGAGCGCCTGCTTGCGCGCCACGTGATAAGGATCGACGGCGCGCCAGTGCGGAAAATACTGGTCCACGCGCACGACGTTCGCGAGCCCGCTGCCGGCATCCGCCAGTGCGCGGCCCAGGTTCCTGAAAATATGCTCCGCTTCGCGTTGCGGCCGGGGCGGTGGATCCAGCGGCCGGCCATCCTTGCTTACTGCCGGATCGATGACGCCTTGCGCATTCGTCGCGCGCAGGCCGGTGCCGAATATCCATTTGCCCGCCCGGACCACGGGCGCATGCATTATCTTTGCGGGCCCATACGAATTTACGGCGTATCGTTCAATTGCCATGTCCGACAGTATCAAGAAATCCGCAGGAAAAGAGCATTGGGCTGCGAAAGGGGACAAGCGCCTGTTCCTCTGGGAGAAACCGTCGACCGCGCCGGATGCGCCGCGCGGTACGATTCTTTTTGTGCACGGTTCGTCCGAGGCGTCGACGCCCGTATTCGACCTGCAGGTACCGGGCAGGGACGGCTCCTCGGCGATGGACTGGTTCGCGTCGAAAGGCTTCGATACCTGGTGCGTCGACATGGAGGGATACGGCCGCTCCACCAAGGACCGGTCGCATAACAGCGATATCGCCACCGGGGCGGCGGATCTCGAAGCCGCGGCGCGGCATATTCGATCTCTCCATGGCGACGTTTCGTTGCTCGTGTACGGGATTTCCTCGGGCGCGCTGCGCGCCGCTTTGTTCGCGCAGAATCACCCACAACTCGTGCAACGTCTGGCACTGGATGCGTTCGTCTACACCGGCGCGGGCAGCACGACCCTGGCCGAGCGCAGGAAGAGGTTGCCGCAGTTTCTTGCCAGCAACACGCGGCCCCTCGATCGCGCATCGGTGCATTCAATTTTCGAGCGCGATCGTCCGGGAGCCGCAGATCGCGAGACTGTGGATCGCTACGCGGACGCGGTCCTCGCGCTCGACAGCGACCTGCCGACGGGGACCTACCTGGACATGTGCTCGAAACTGCCCGTGGTCGAGCCGGAAGGGGTCACCATGCCGACCCTCATCATGCGCGGAGAGTTCGACGGGATCGCCAGCCTGGAGGACCTGCACGCCTTTTTCGCTCGCCTTCCCAACCCCGACAAGCACTTCGCGGTCATGCCGGGCATCGCGCACTCGAGCTTCCAGGAAAAGAACTACCTCGTTGCGTATGAAATCCTGCTCGCGTTCTTCTCCCGGCCCGCGCCCGCCTACACAGGCTGATCAGTCGATTAGTCAGTCGACTTTGGCGCCGACTTCCTTGATGACGCGCGCCCATTGTTCACGGTCTTTGCGGAAGAACGCGCCGAATTCCTCGGGCGTGGAGGTAATGGCCTCGATGGCGGCGGTGTTCATGTAGCTTTGCACCTCGGGTGCGCGTAGCGAAACCAGCAGCTCGCGCCGCAGCTTGTCGACGACGGGCGCGGGCGTGCCCTTGGGGGCGAGCAGTCCCATCCAGACATATTGCGAATAGCCGGCCAATCCCGATTCCGCGAGCGTCGGCACATCGGGCAGCAGCAGCGAACGGCTGGAGCCGGTCACGGCGAGCGCGCGCAGCTTGCCGCTCCTGATGTGGGTCATCATGGCGGCGAGTCCCGGCATGTTGAGCGATATCTGGCCACCCAGCAGGTCCGTCGTAGCCTGCGCGCTGCCTTTATACGGAACGTGCGTGAGCTGGATGCCCGCCATCGAGGTGAACAGCGCCATGAAGAGGTGCTGGGCGCTGCCGTTTCCGGACGAGCCGTAGTTGATCTTGCCTGGTTGTTGTTTGGCGAGGGCAACCAGTTCCTGCACCGTCTTCGGCGGGAAGGAGGGGTGTGCAACAAGCACCGCCTGCTCCCGGCCGAGCAGCGTGATGGGCGCGAAGTCCTCCACCGGATTGAAGCTCAGGGTCGAATAGAGGGAGGCGCTGATGGCGTTCGGATTGGAGGCGAGCAGCAGCGTGTAGCCGTCCGCCGGCGCCTTTGCCACCACTTCGCTGCCGATCATGGCGCCCTGGCCGGGGCGGTTCTCGACCACCACCGGCTGGCCGATGTGCTTGGACAATTCCTGCGCGATCACGCGCATCGGGCCGTCAGAGGAGCCGCCGGCGCCGTAAGGAACAATGACGCGTATCGGGCGCGAGGGGTAATCCTGTGCGTGCGCGGGCACCTGTGCAAACAATACAGCGCAAAGCAAGGTAACGGTATGCCGCATTCTCATTTAAAACTCCTTCTTGCCCAGTAGGCGAAAGTGCCGCGCACGATTGACGGTTGCAGCAGGAACGCTCGAGCTTCCTCCGCCAGTTCGGGCTTCACTTCCTTGAAGCCGCCCGCGGCCATGGCGCGCAGCTGCATGCGCGCGGCGCGCTCGAAGAAGACCGCGAGGTAAGTGGCTTCTTCAATTGAAATTCCCGTCGTCAATAAACCATGATTCGAGAGCAGGATGGTTTTTGCAGAGCCGAGCGCGCTGGAGATGATGCGGCCCTCGTCGTCGGCGACCGGCACGCCGGGCCAGTCGGGCAGGTGCGCGGTCCCATGGAGCATCGCGCTATCCATATGAATCGTCTTGAGCGGCTGCCCGGTGGCGGCCAGCGCGGACGCGTAGGGCGCGTGCGTGTGTACGATGGCTTTCACGTCCGGGCGATTGCGGTAGATCCAGACATGGAAGCGCACGCCCGGATTCGCCCGCGCGCCGGACAGCGGTTTCAGATCTTCGTCCACCAGCACCATGCGCTCGCCGGTGGCCTCTTCGAAGCCCAGGCCGAACTTGAGCGTCCACCAGGTGCCGGGTTTTTCGCCCAGCGCCGTAACCTGCCCTGCAAGTCCGGATTCGTGGCCTTCGTCGGCCAGGATGCGGCAGCAGGCCGCCAGTGCTTCGCGAGGGGAGAGGTCGAGGACGCCCAGGTCCTCGTCCATTTCGCGGCTGACGCGGTCCAGGAAATGCGCCTTTTCGGGCTGGTTCATGTAGGTATTCTAGCCTTGCACCAATCTTGCAATTTGTGCGCCGCAAGAGTAGCGTTCGCCCCGCCTGATTCCCTAGGAAACCCCCCATCCATGGCCAATAGCGGCGCGCCCGCGTCGCGATCCTCCAAGGCAGCCCTCACGCTGCTCGCGCTCGGTGTCGTTTTCGGCGACATCGGGACCAGCCCGCTGTACGCGGTGAAGGAGACTTTCGCCTCGGGGCACGGCATCCCGCTCGACGCGCAGAACATCCTCGGCGGCCTGTCGACGATTTTCTGGTCGTTGATGATGGTGGTGTCGCTCAAGTACGTGGTCCTCATCATGCGTGCCGACAATCGCGGCGAGGGCGGCATCATGGCGCTGCTCGCGCTCGCCTCCTCGGCGATCAAGGATCACCCCGGCTGGCGCACCCCGTTGATGCTGATCGGCGTGTTCGGCGCTTCCATGTTCTACGGCGATGCGGTGCTGACGCCGGCGAACACGGTACTTTCGGCGGTCGAGGGATTGGAGGTCGGAACCAAGGCCTTCAAGCCTTACGTCGTTCCAATCGCGGTCGCGGTGATCGTCGCCCTGTTCGTATTTCAGTCGCGCGGCACCGCGGCGGTCGGTCGCCTGTTCGGGCCGGTGACGCTGGTCTGGTTCTTCGCGATCGGTGCCGCCGGTCTGCACGGCATCGCGCAACATCCCGGCGTGCTCGCGGCGCTCAATCCGCTCTACGCGCTTGTCTTTCTCTCCGACCATGTCGCCGAATCCTTCGTGGTGCTGGGATCGGTGGTGCTCGCGGTGACGGGTGCGGAAGCCTTGTACGCGGATATGGGGCATTTCGGCAAGGGACCGATACGCATCGCGTGGTTCAGTCTGGTGGCGCCCGCGCTGGTGCTGAATTATTTCGGCCAGGGCGCCATTCTCGTGGTTCGACCAGAGGCGGTCGAAAACCCGTTCTTCCTCCTGCTGCCGGGATGGGCCCTTTACCCCATGGTGGGTCTTGCGACCGCTGCCGCCGTGATCGCCTCGCAGGCGACCATCTCGGGCGCCTACTCGATGACCAAGCAGGCGATTCAGCTCGGCTTCCTGCCGCGCATGACCGTGATTCAGACCTCGGCGCGCGAGCGCGGCCAGATCTACATTCCCGCCATCAACTGGCTGCTGCTGGCGGCGGTGCTGGCGGCGGTGATCGGCTTCGGCTCCTCGTCGCGCCTCGCCTCGGCCTATGGGGTGGCCGTTACCGCGACCATGCTGGTGGATACGCTGCTCACGTTCTTCGTCATCCGCTATCTGTGGGGGTATCCGCTCTGGCTGTGCCTGTTCGCGACCGGCTGCTTCTTCGTGGTCGATGTTGCGTTCTTCGGCGCGACGCTGCTCAAGGTGGTGGACGGCGGCTGGTTCCCGCTGCTGATCGGCGCCATCGTATTCACGGTGATGACCACCTGGCGTCAGGGCCGCAGCATCATGTTCAACAGGTTGCGCGCTTCATCGGTGCCGCTCAAGCCGTTCCTCGACTCTCTGTTCATCGGGCCGCCGCAGCGCGTGCCCGGCACCGCGGTGTTCCTGACCGCGACGCCCGAGGCAACGCCGCACGCGCTGCTGCACAACCTGAACCACAACAAGGTGCTGCACGAGCGGGTGGTATTCCTCACCGCGGACGTCACGGAGGAGCCCTGGGTGCCGTTCCAGGACCGCGTCAGGCTGACCAAGCTCGGCAATGGCTGCTGGCGGCTGAATGTGCGCTACGGCTTCATGGACGAACCCGATATCGCACGCACGCTGGAGATCGCCGGCACGCTGGGCCTGGAATTCGACATGATGACCACTTCGTTCTTCCTCAGCCGCGAGACCGTGGTGCCGGTGGCGGCCGTGAGCGACATGGCGTTCTGGCGCGAAAAACTGTTCGCGATGATGGCGCGCAACGCAGGCAACGCGGCTGACTACTTCAAGCTGCCGACCAACCGGGTCATCGAACTCGGGACCAAGGTGGAAATCTAGAACTACTTCATCAAGCCGGGCAGGTAGAGCGAGATGATCGGGAAGGCGATCAGGATCGCCAGGCGCAGGCAGTCGACGGCAAAGAACGGCATCACGCCGCGGAATACCGTGCCGGTGCTCACCTGCGGCAGCAGGGTCTTGAGCACGAAAAGGTTCATTCCCACCGGCGGGCTGATGAGGCCGATCTCGACCACCACGACGATCAGCACGCCGAACCAGACCGGGTCGATGCCCAGGTGCACGATCAGCGGGAAGAACACCGGCACCGTGAGCAGGATCATCGACAGCTCCTCCATCGCCGTTCCCAGAATCACGTAGATCGCCATGATCACCGCCACCACCATCACCGGGCCGATGTCCCAGCGGGTGACCAGCGCGATCAGGTCCTTCGGCATCGAGGTGATGTTCACGAACTCGGCGAACATCAGGGCGCCGATCAGGATCATGAAGAGCATGCTGGTGGTGCGCGCGCTTTCGACCAGCGCCGCGTACAGCGATTTCCAGGTCAGCGAACGGCGCGCATACGTGAACACCAGGGCGCCGAACGCGCCGACGCCGGCGCCCTCGACCGCGGTAAACACGCCGCCGTAGATGCCTCCCATGACGAGCGTGAACAGGGCGATCACGCTGGTGACGCCCTTGTAGATGAGCGAGAGGCCGAATACCGCCAGTGCGCCCAGCACCGCGGCGTCGTCCGATTCCACCCAACCAAGGGTGGCTGAGCCGATCACCGCGACGCCGAGCAGCGCGAACCAGCCCACGCCGTGCAGCGCTGCGAAGCGTTCCTTCCAGGAAACGCGTTCGCCGCGCGGACCGGCCGAGGGATCGCGCCAGGTGACGTATTGGACGGCGGCGCACAGCAGAACGGCGGCGAGGGTGCCGGGCAGGATGCCGGCGGCGAAGAGCTTGCCGATGCTGGTGCCGGTCATGATGCCGTAGATGACCATGATGGTGGAGGGCGGGATCAGGATGCCGAGCGTGCCGCCGGAGGCGATCGCGCCGGTGGCGAGCGCGTCCGAGTAGCCGAACTTCTTCATCTCCGGATACGCGACCTTGGCGAATGTCGCCGCGGTAGCGATGGAGGAGCCGCAGATCGCGCCAAAGCCGGCGCAGCCTGCGATCGTGGCCATCGCCAGGCCGCCGCGGAAATGGCCAATGAAAGCGTACGCGGTGCGGTACAACTCCTGAGACATGCCGGCGCGCGTGACAAAGTTGCCCATCAGGATGAACAGGGGCACCACCGACAGCGTGTAGTTGCGGCCGGTCTCGTAGACCTTGGTTTGCGCCGTGGCGAAGGCCGCGCCCCAGCTCCAGTCGCGCATGTAGGCGTAGCCCACGATGCCGACCACGCCCATCGCGAGCGCGATCGGGATGCGCACGAAGGCGAGGACCATCATCGCCAGCAGGCCGACCAGGCATTCCGTCATGGCGCTCTAGGTCGTGGTCTGGTTGGCACTGCCGTTGCCGGGGACGAACATCTTGTAGACGTGGACCAGACCCGTCAGCGCGATCATCGCATCCATGAAGTAGACGAACGGTCCCACGGTGATGCGCAGCACGTCGGTGGTATCGCCATAGCCGGCGATCTTGCCGGCCTTGATCCATATCTGCCAGGTCAGGAAGAACATGATCGCCGCGCAGACCGCGTGCACGATCCGCACCAGCGCACGCTGGCCGGCGGGCGGCAGCATCCCGTCGATGAAGTCCATCGTCACGTGCTCGTCGGCGTGGGACACCAGGGGCAGGCCCGCGAAAATCAGCACCAGCAGCGTGAGTTCGGTGACCTCGAAGGCGCCGCGAATCGGAACATTGAGGAGGTACCGCGCAACCACGTCGGCGAACGTAAGCAGCATCATGCCGAAAAGGAGCACCGACGCGGCGACGCCCAGCACCGCGTCGATGCGCTTTTCCCAGACGTGCTCGTTTGTCGTCATAAAAATAAAAGGGCGCGGTTTACTCCGCGCCCTTCCCCTGTGTCCCGGCCCTACTTCCCGGCTGCGACTTTCTTCAGTTCTGCATGGAATTCGTCCAGGACTGCCTTGGCGTTGGGCAGCTTGGCGCTCGCATCCTTGATCCATTTATCGATGATCGGGGCCGACTGCTTGCGCGCCTCCGCCTGCATGCCGGCATCCGCGGTAACGATGTTGGCGCCGGCCGCCTTGAGCGCGTCCAGACCGACCTTGTCGGCGGTGTCCCAGGACTTGCCGTTGCTGCGCGCGGCCGCTTCGCCGGACATTTTCTCGATGATCGCCTGGTCCTGCTTCGGGATCTTGTCCCATTTTTCCTGGTTCATGAAGAAGCCGAATGCGGAGCTGTACAGGCCGCCCGGAAACACGGTTGCCTGCCCGACCACCTTGTCCAGCTTGAAAGAGACGATGGACTCGAAAGGGAAGAACACGCCGTCGGCGACGCCGGAATTCATGAGTTCGTAGGATTCGGGCGCCGGCTTGAAGAACGGCGAACCGCCGAGCGCCGTGATCACCTGCTCGGAGATGCCGCCGCCGGTGCGAATCTTCATGTTCTTGAAGTCGGCCAGCGTTTTGACGGGCTTCTTGGTGAACATCTGGCCCGGGCCATGCGTCCAGACCGCAAGCAGCTTCACCCCGTTGTATTCGCCGACCTTCTGGAAATACTTCCAGTGGATGCGGCTGAAGGCGACCGAATTGACCTCGGCCGTGTCGCCGGCGCCGGGCAGTTCGGCCATCAGCGGCAGGATGTGGCGCGCCGGCGTGTAGCTGGCGGTCACATAGGAGAAATCCATCAGGCCGTCGCGCACCGCGTCGAAGGTGCCGGGCGCGGCGGCAGGGTGCTTGGGCAGCGATTGCGTCTTGATGCGGCCGCCGGTCGCTTTTTCGAGGTCGGCGGCCCAGTTTTGTTGCCAGAGAGTCAGGTGGTGCGTCGGCGGCACCCAGGACGAATAGGTGAGGGTGGTCTGCGCCTGTGACGGCAACGCGAACGCCGAAGCGACGAACCCCGCCAGTGCCAGCTTGCGAATCGTATACATGAATTATTCCTCCTCCAGAGAAGCCCCTAGTGTAGCAGTGCCCCAGTCACCGGGCGAACCGGATACCCGGCACCACGATCGCGCGGCAAATTGGAACGCAGTGCACAATGGCGGCGCTGGAATCGCGCTTGCGCCAGCTTCAATGGAATTTCCATTAACAAAATCGGTTCTGCAGGAAAAAATTCTCGGTCGCACAAAAAAACAACTTGCGGCGATTGTATTCATGAACCGTTGTGGCTATCATGCCCCGTCGGTAAAGTCGGCAACGCAAGCAGGGGAGATCGCATGCCATCCGTAGTAACCAAATCTGACCTGGTTCATGCGGCAGCACGCGCCGGCAATCTGAGCAAGACCGCAGCGGGCGAAGCGGTAAACGCGGTGTTCGACGCCATCGTCAACAGCGTCGCCAAGGGCAACCGCGTCACCGTGGTCGGCTTCGGCACCTTCCTGCCGCGCAAGCGCAAGGCCCGCGCCGGCCGCAGCCCGGCCAACGGCAAGGAAATCAAGATCAACGCCAAGACCGTGCCGGCCTTCGCCGCGGGGCAGGGCTTCAAGGACGCCGTAGGAGACCGTTAAAGGTCGTTGAATATTCGGGGATTGCCAAGCCCGGGGTGAATTGGCAGAATCATCCAGGCATGGACAGCCCCCTCATCCTCTCGCTGGACAACCACGGTGTTCCGCACCGCTGGATCAGCTGGCAGCAGGCCTGCTTCTACTACGCCAAGAACCTGGTCGCCTGGACCATGGGCGACGCGACCTTTACCTTTTATGGCGGCGTCTCGCGCATGACCGGCGCGCGCTCGAGCATCACGGCGCATTCGATCATCGCGATCAAGGGCAAGGCGCTGGCCGCCAAGGGCTTCCACCAGGTGCCGCCGCTGAACAACCGCGAGCTGTTCCGCCGCGACCGCCACATGTGCGCCTACTGCGCCGGCGAGTTCAACTTCTTCCGCCTGACGCGGGACCACATCCGGCCGCTGTCGCGCGGCGGGCGCGATACGTGGATGAACGTGGTCACCGCCTGCCGCCAGTGCAACGGTCACAAGCGCAACCGCCTGCCGGAAGAAGCGGGCATGGAACTCCTCTACCTGCCGTACGTGCCGAACAAGGCGGAATACCTGATCCTGACCAACCGGCGCATCCTCTCCGACCAGGTGGAGTTTCTCCGGCAGCACGTGGCGGCGCATTCCCGCCTGGTCCTCGCCCCTGCCTGATTTCTGGCGTAACAGCGGCATTCACCTGCTCGAGAAGGATGCGTCGGGCTGGCTGCGCGTCACCGACGACTACCTGCGCGCCTACTACCTGAGGCCGGAAGTGCACCCGGTCGAGGAGTCCTGCGACGTCGAGCGTGCCTTGCATGCTTCGCTCATGCAGGAGCCGCGGCGCGCCGTGTCGAAGGAAATTCTGGAGCGCCTGCAGGATGCCGACGCCCGGCACAATTATGAAGTGGTGCTGCGCTTCCGCGACCGGCTGCTGGAGACCGGCACGGTGGAGGGCTGCTACAGGAACGTGTTCAAGGTCGGCGTGGACATTCCGCCGTTGTTCATCGAACAGATGGCGCACGTGGTGCTGCGCAACGTCCTGGATGGCTGCGAGGATGCGCTGCAGCTGCGCGCCGCGGAAGTTTTCTTCCGCGAGCAGAAAGCCACGATCCAGGACGGCCACGTGCTGCTCGCCGACCAGGAAACGGTGGCGATGCATGCCTCCGGTTCCCAGTACGGGAGCCTCGGCCGTCTCATCGTCGAAGCGCAGGGCGCCACGGCAAAGGCGAACCTGGACGTGCTCGACCGCCAGAACGCGGCGCTCTACTGGGAGCGCGAATCGCGCCACGACACCGTGATCAGCCTGACCTACGGGCGCCCGGCGCTGGATGGATTTTGCCGCGTCATGGAAGCCTGGATTTTTCATTTCCTGAAAACAAAGGTGCAGATAAAGCCCATCAGGAACATCGAGGAACCGCGCTGGGCCTGGCACATCGGGCTGGACGCCGAGTCCACGGCGATCATGAATTCGCTCTGGGCGGGCGAGGAGGTGGACGCGGGCCGCATGCGCCGCATCCTCACGCTGCTGCGCCTGGAGTTCGCCGAGCCCGGCGAGATGCGCCGCGACATCGCGGGCCGCTCGGTCTATCTCGCGCTCGCCTCGGACGACGCGGACCTGGTGCACATGAAACCGCAGAACCTGCTCCTGAACCTGCCGCTGAATGAAGCCTGACGTGAAGGTCAAACCCGGTTACTGGGACAAGGCGAGGCGCGGACTGTCGCGGCGCGACCCGGTGATGGCCGCGATCATCCGGCGCAATCCGCGCGTTCATCTGGAACCGCGCGGCGAGCCGTTCCATACGCTGGCGCGCGCCATCGTCGGCCAGCAGATTTCAGTCAAGGCGGCGCAAAGCGTATGGAACCGGTTTATTGACCTGGTTGCGGTCGCTGCTCCGGAGCAGGTGCTGAAAGCAACGACTAAGGACCTCAGGGCTTGCGGCCTCTCGGGGCGCAAGTGCGAATACATCGGCGACCTCGCGCAGCGCTTCGCCGACGGCAAGGTGCAACTGCACCGCTGGCCGGACATGAGCGACGACGAGGTGGTTGCCGACCTGGTCCAGGTGCGCGGCATCGGCCGCTGGACCGCTGAAATGTTCCTGATGTTCAACCTGCTGCGGCCCGACGTGTTTCCGCTGGACGACCTGGGTCTGCGCAAGGGCATCCAGCTTGCCTACTTCAAACGCCCGGTGTCGCTCAAGACCATGCGCAAGCTCGGCGAATCGTGGCGGCCCTGGCGCTCGGTGGCGACCTGGTACCTGTGGAGGTCGCTCGACCCGCTGCCCGTAGAATACTAACTAAGGGGGTAGGGATACATGGGCAGCGAAGCGTCGCCGGCGCCGAAGGACCCGCGACAGACGCTGCGCATGCGGCGCTTCTATCTGGGCGCCGGGACATCGCTGCTGGGCCCGGCAGCCCTGCTCTTGGCGGTTTGGCTCGATGCCGTGGCCCTGGATGCGGCGCTCCGGAGCATCGCGTTCATCTTCGGCCTGATCGCGTTTTTCTACGCCCTGTTCCGCTCTGGGCTGAATCTGCGCTTTGCTGATCCGAGCCTGACCGTCGAAATGATCGGCGCCTCGATCCTGGTTCTGGCCTGGATCATGTTTCAGGCGCCGCAGTTGCGCGGTGCGCTCGGCCCTCTTTATCTGGTGGCGCTTCTGTTCGGCGTTTTCCGCCTGGAGACGCGGCACCTGCTGGCGCTCGCCGCGCTCGCGCTTGGTGCGCAAACGGTGGTCGTCGGATTCACGTTCCTGCGCGATCCGCTGATCAACCTGAGAGCGGCTGTGATCGAAATGGCCGTGCTGTTTGCAGTGCTGCCGTGGTTCGCAGCCATGGGCGGCTACGTCAATTCGCTGCGCCTCCGCCTGTCCGACAGCAACCGCCAGTTGAAAGAAGCCTTCGACCGCATCGAGCAGATCGCAATCCACGACGAGCTGACCGGGTTGTACAACCGCCGCTTCCTGATGGAAATCCTGGCGCGCGAGCGCTCCCGCGCCAGGCGCACGAACTCCAGTTTCGCCGTCTGCCTGTTCGACATCGACCATTTCAAGTCCATCAACGACACCTTCGGCCACGCGGCGGGCGATGCGGTGCTGAAGCATTTCGCACTGGTTTCCAGTCCCGGCCTGCGTGGTGTGGATGTGCTGGGGCGCTATGGCGGGGAGGAGTTCATGCTGATCCTGCCCGATGCCGGCCGCCCCGGCGCCTGTACGGCCGCCGAGCGCGTGCGCGCGGCGATCGAGGCCGCGAGATTCCCGCAGCTGCCGGCCGACCGGCGTGTGACCGTGACGGTCGGCGTAGCGGCCAGCGCAAGCGACGAGACGGTCGAGGCGCTGGTAGGCCGCGCCGACGGCGCGCTCTACGAGGGCAAGGCGGCGGGCCGGAACCGCATCGTCGCGGTGGGCTAGAATCCGCCCACATGAAGACGGTGTTCCTCGATTTCGAGCAGTCGGTCGCCGAGCTGGAAGGCCGCATCGACGAGCTGCGCTACGCCCAGGACGATTCGGCGGTCGACATCTCCGAGGAAATCCAGCGCCTGACGAAGAAGAGCCAGGCGCTCTCGAAGGACATTTACGCCAAGCTGACGCCCTGGCAGGTGGCGCAGGTGGCGCGCCATCCGCAGCGCCCGTATTCGCTCGACTTCATCGGCATGATGTTCAGCGGTTTCGAGGAACTGCACGGCGACCGGATGTTCGGCGACGACCTGTCGATCGTGGGCGGCATGGCGCGCCTGGACGGCATGCCCTGCATGGTGATCGGCCACCAGAAGGGGCGCGACACGAAGGACAAAATCCTGCGCAATTTCGGCATGCCGCGCCCCGAGGGTTACCGCAAGGCGCTGCGCCTGATGCAGCTTGCGGAAAAGTTCGCGCTGCCGGTGTTCACCTTCGTGGACACGCCCGGCGCCTATCCGGGCATCGACGCCGAGGAGCGCAACCAGTCCGAGGCGATTGGCCGCAACCTCTATGCGATGGCGAGCCTGAAGACGCCGATCGTCGTCACCATCATCGGCGAGGGCGGCTCGGGCGGCGCGCTCGCGATCGCCGTCGGCGACACGGTCCTGATGCTGCAGTACGCGACGTATTCGGTGATTTCGCCCGAGGGCTGCGCGTCCATCCTCTGGAAGAGCGCGGACAAGGCGCCCGAGGCCGCCGAAACGCTGGGCATCACCGCCGGCCGGCTGAAAACGCTCGGCCTGATCGACAAGATCATTCCGGAGCCGCTCGGCGGCGCGCACCGCGATCCGCAGGCGACCGCCGCCTCGCTCAAGAAGGCGCTTGCGGACGCGTACAAGCCGCTGAAGGACAAGAAACCGAAAGAGCTGGTCGAGGAACGTCTCGAGCGGCTGATGTCCCATGGCCGCTTCAAGGAAACCGCCGAACGCTAGCGCGGCGTTGCTGGCACCGCTGAAATTACGCGGTAAGCGCATCGCTGTCGGGCTGTCCGGAGGCATTGATTCCGTCGTATTGCTGCACGTCGTGCACGGGCATGCGCATCGCCTCGGTTACAAACTCTCGGCAATCCACGTCAACCACGGCCTGAGTCCGAATGCCGGCGACTGGCAGCGCTTTTGTTCCACCTTATGCCTTGAACTTGGTGTCCCATTCAAGGCAGTAAAAGTAAAAGTAAAAAAACAAGGCCTTGGCCTCGAGGCAGCGGCGCGCGCAGCGCGCCGCGACCCTCTTGAAACTGAACGTGGATGCCATCGCTGTCGGTCACCACCTCGACGACCAGGCCGAAACGGTTCTGTTCAACCTGTTGCGTGGCGCAGGACTGGACGGCGCAAGCGGCATGCCGGCGGTGGGCGCACTTGGCCGCAAGATGCTATTGCGGCCGCTGCTTGAAGTGCCGCGCAGTGAAATTCGCGCCTATGCCGCCGAGCATGGCTTGGCCTGGATCGAAGACGAATCCAACGCGGATGAGTCGCTGACGCGCAATTTCATCCGGCGCCGGGTCGGGCCACTGCTGGCGGAGAAATTTCCGCGCTGGCAGGAAAGCCTTGCGCGCGCGGCGCGCCATTTCGCGGGCACGGAGCTCGACGGGCGACGCCTGTTGCGCAGCTACCTGAAGGGCAAGGGGCTGCGGTCTCCGAGCGAGGCGAAGCTGGTCGAAATGCTGAAGCAGCTGGGAAGTGGCGGAAGCAGGATTTCGGTTCCGCATGACGGGGTGGATATGCGCGTTTTCAGGGGTGAGTTGAAAGTTCTGAAAACTTCCAAAAACAAGCCGTTCAAAACCCTCACCTGGCATGGCGAGGCGCGGCTCGCGCTGCCCGCGCTCGACGGCGAACTGCGATTCAAGCGCGTGCGAGGGCGGGGGATCGACAGCGCCCTGGTGGAAGAGAATTCATTCCAGGTCCGGCTGCGTTCGGGTGGGGAGCGCCTCAGGCTGGATGCCCGGCGGCCGAGCCGCACTCTGAAGAATCTTTTTCAGGAGGCCGGAATCCCGCCGTGGGAGCGGGAGCGGATGCCGCTCCTGTTCTGCGGCGACGACCTGGTATGGGCGCCGGGCCTGGGTGTGGACGCGAAATTTCTCAGCGCCGGCCACGGCCCGGGGATCGTGCCGGACTGGCGCCCTTTGAAGTAAGCGGCGCCCGCGCCTTGGTCTTCCCAGCCGCGAAAGCTTCGCGCGCCGCCTTCGCTTCGGCGCTGCCTGCCGCCAACTGCACCTGATCGTGCGCCATGTGGCTCGCCGCGTGCGCGCCGATGCTGGCGTAGGCGTTGATGGATTCCTTGCTCATGCGTACCGAGTTGCGCGGTAGCGCGAGTACTTTGGCGGCAATGCCGCGTGCCATCTCGAGCGCCTTGCCGGGCGGCGCCACCCAATCCGCCAGCCCGATCTCCAGCGCCTCGTTCGCCGGCACGCGCTCGCAAAGAATCGTCAGGCGCTTCGCCTGCGCCGGTCCAAGCAAATTCACCAGGCGCGGCAGGGTTCCCCAGGTGAGCGGAATGCCGAGCGCGATCTCGGGCAGAGAAACGAAGGCGTTCTTTGCCATCACGCGCCAGTCGAGCGCCGCAACCAGCGCGAGTCCGCCGCCGATGGCGTAGCCCTCGATGGCGGCGATCGTGATCTGCGGCAATTCCTCCCAGGCGCGCGCCATGCGGTAGCCGAGTGCCGCGATCGCGCGCTGCTCGTCCAGCGGCCGCTCGGCGCTGCCCCAGCGGCTCGCATCCTTCAGATCGGCGCCCGCCGAAAAGCACACGCCGCTACCCTGCACGATGACGACATCGACGTCACGGCGCGCCGCGATCTCGCCGGC
>JBDTRO010000135.1:0-11715 GCA_039931635.1 Betaproteobacteria bacterium
CTGGCAATCGGGTATTGCAACTCGCTCACCGAGACGTGGGCAGGACCAACTCGCCTTCGTTGACAACGAAAGCCATATCAACGTTCAATCATAAGAAGTATTGCGGCCTATCGTAGCTGAGATCCTCTGCCGATGCTGCCAAAGACTCTTCAATTCAGTGCGTTAGCGCACTGCAAGGATAGGCGGCCTCCGGGATAGGCCGCAGGATTGGCGCAAGTCCCTGATTCAAATCAGCGGGAGGAATTCGGGATAAAAATGGGTCCCCGCCTGCGCGGGGACGACGGCAGTTAGCGCGGGGACGACACCGGGAGGTCAGTAGACGTGCCGCGAGAGGTTGAGCTCACGCAGGATCGTGGTCGCGATTTCCTCGATTGACTTGGTGGTGGAATTGATCCACCGGATGCCTTCGCGCCTCATCATCGATTCGGCCTGTTCGATTTCATAGCGGCAGTTGGCGGGTTCGGCGTACTGGCTGCCCGGCCGGCGTTCGCGCCGGATCTCCTGCAGCCGCTCGGGTGTGATGGTCAGACCGTAGAGCTTCTTCTTGTAGACGTGGAGCGCTTCGGGCAACTGGTTGCGCTCGAAATCCTCCGGGATCAGCGGATAGTTGGCCGCCTTCACGCCGAACTGCATCGCCAGGTACAGGCTGGTGGGCGTCTTGCCGCTGCGCGACACGCCGACCAGGATGACGTCGGCCTGGCTCAACTCCCGATGCGAGGAGCCGTCGTCGTGCGCCATGGTGAAGTTGATCGCCTCGATGCGCTGCTTGTATTGCTGCTTGTCGGTGGCGCTGTGCGAACGGCCGATGGTGTGGCTCGACTTGACGCCCAGCTCGGTCTCGAGCGGGCCGATGAAGGTCTCGAACAGGTCCACGAACACCGCGTTGGCGCGCCGGACGACCTCGCGCACGTCGCCGTTCACCAGGGTGGAGAACACGATCGGCTGGCCGCTGCCCAGCAGAGACTCGCGTTCGATGCGCTCCAGGCACTCCGCGGCCTTGTCCACGTTGTCGATGAAAGGCAGCGTCACCTGGTCGAACTCCACCCCCTCGAACTGGGTGAGCAGGCTGTGTCCCAGCATCTGCGCCGTGATGCCGGTGCCATCGGAGACGAAGAACACGGTGCGGCGCTGCGGCATGGTGGATAAAATACCAAGGAAATGTACGTCGCGTGGCTCAAAGATCTCCGCATGGCCGACCTGCCCAGGGTCGGCGGCAAGAATGCCTCGCTGGGCGAGATGATTGGCGCGCTGTCCCGGGCCGGTGTCAGGGTGCCCGGTGGCTACGCCACCACCGCAGAAGCATTTCAGGCCTTCCTGTCCACGGACGGGCTGGGCGGACGCATTGCCGAGCGCGTCAGGACGTTGGACCCGCAGGACGTAAACGCGCTAGCCAAGTGCGGCGCCGAGATCCGGGGCTGGATAGAGACGGCGCCGTTCCCAGTCGCCGTAGAGAATGATATACGTTATTATTATCAAATACTTAATGAAGATAGTTCAGGCAATACTTCATTCGCTGTTCGCTCTTCCGCCACCGCTGAAGACCTCCCGGATGCGTCTTTCGCCGGCCAGCAGGAAACCTTCCTGAATATCCGGGGTGCCGACCACGTCCTGGCCGCCATCCGCCGCGTATTCGCCTCCCTGTACAACGACCGGGCGATTTCCTACCGGGCCCACCAGGGCTACGCCCACGGCGCCGTGGCAATCTCCGCGGCGGTCCAGCGCATGGTGCGCAGCGACCTGGGGGCAAGCGGGGTCATGTTCACGCTGGACACCGAATCGGGATTTCCGGACGTGGTGTTCATTACCTCGTCCTGGGGCTTGGGCGAAATGGTGGTGCAGGGCGCGGTGAACCCGGACGAGTTCTACGTCCACAAGCCGATGCTGGAAGCCGGCAAGCCCGCCATCCTGCGCCGCCGGCTCGGCTCCAAGTTGCAGCGCATGGTTTTCTCGAAAGAAGCGTCGGCTGGGCGCTCGGTACGCACCGAAGATGTCCCGGCAAACCAGCGCGACCTGTTCTCGTTGTCGGATGGCGACGTGCTCGAGTTGGCCCGCGTCGCTTGCAGGATAGAGAAACACTACGGCCGCCCGATGGATATCGAGTGGGGCAAGGACGGTGTGGATGGCAGCATCCACGTGCTGCAGGCGCGGCCCGAGACGGTGCGCTCCCGCAAGCGCCCCGGCGGCGAGGAACGCTACCGGCTCAAGGGGAAGGGTGAACTGCTTGTCAGCGGCCGGGCAATCGGCCAGAAGATCGGCGCCGGCCCGGTACGCCTCGTGAAGGACGCCTCGAAAATGTCGAGCGTGAAGAAGGGCGATGTGCTGGTCACCGACATGACCGATCCGAATTGGGAACCGGTGATGAAGCTGGCCTCGGCCATCGTCACCAACCGCGGCGGCCGGACCTGCCATGCGGCGATCATCGCGCGCGAGCTTGGAATTCCGGCGGTGGTCGGCTGCGGCGACGCCATGGCCCGCCTTGCGAACGCGGGCTCCGTCACGGTCTCGTGCGCCGAAGGAGACACCGGCAACGTCTACGCGGGCGCGGTGCCCTTCGAGATCATTACCAGCAAGCGCGGCGACCTGCCGCAGATCCCGGTCAAGATCGCAATGAACATCGGCAATCCGCAGCTCGCCTTCGGCTTCGCGCAGCTGCCGAACGCGGGCGTCGGCCTCGCGCGCCTGGAATTCATCATCAACAACGAAATCGGCGTCCATCCCAGGGCCTGCATCGACTGGCCCGCGCTGCCGCCGGCCTTGAAGGCAGGCGTTGAGCGCGCCGCGCGCGGCTATCCGGATCCGAAGTCCTTCTTTCGCGAAAAGATGGTCGAGGGCGTCGCCACCATCGCGGCGGCGTTCTGGCCCAAGCCGGTGATTGTGCGGCTCTCCGATTTCAAGTCCAACGAGTACCGCAAGCTGCTCGGCGGGGAGCGCTACGAGCCGGAAGAGGAAAACCCGATGCTCGGGTTCCGCGGCGCGTCGCGCTACCTGGCGGCGGATTTCCGCGGCTGCTTCGAGCTCGAATGCGCGGCATTGCGCAAGGTGCGCAACGAACTCGGGCTTACCAACGTGGAACTGATGGTGCCCTTCGTGCGCACCCTTGACGAGGCGCGCAGCGTGATCGAACTGCTGGCGAAGAACGGGCTCAAGCGCGGCCAGGATGGGCTGCGGTTGGTGATGATGTGCGAGCTGCCCTCCAACGCCATCCTCGCCGAGGCATTCCTGGAATTCTTCGACGGCTTCTCCATCGGCTCGAACGACCTGACGCAGCTCACCCTCGGCCTGGACCGCGATTCGGGGCTGGTGGCCGCCGGATTCGACGAGCGCGACGGCGCGGTGAAGGCCCTGCTCGAAATGGCGATCCGCGCCTGCCGCAAGCAGGGCAAGTACGTCGGCATCTGCGGCCAGGGGCCGTCCGACCATCCTGACTTCGCACGCTGGCTGATGGAACAGGGGATCGAAAGCCTGTCCTTGAACCCGGACACCGTTGTGGCCACGTGGATCGCGCTTAGCGCCGACGCAAAAGCTGGTTCTTCTCCCGCTGCCATTCCTTCTCGCGCTCCGACGCCCGCTTATCGTGCTTGAGCTTGCCCTTGGCAAGCGCGATCTGGATTTTCACGCGTCCCCTGAGGAAATGCAGGTCGAGCGGAATCAGCGTGTAGCCGCGCTGCTCGACCTTGCCCACCAGGCGCCGGATTTCCTCCGCGCTCATGAGGAGCTTGCGGGTGCGCGTGGGGTCGGGTGTGATGTGGGTCGACGCGCTGCCGAGCGGACTGATGTGCGCGCCCAGCAGCCAGAGCGCGCCTTCATCGACAATCACGTAGGCGTCGCTGATCTGCGCCCGGCCGGCGCGGATCGCCTTGACCTCCCAGCCTTCGAGCACCAGGCCGGCCTCGTAGCGTTCCTCTACGAAGTAGTCGTGGAATGCCTTGCGGTTTTCGGTGATCGACATGGCGGGGTCCAGGCCCCGATTTTCCCATGAAGCGCATCGCGCGCTCGGTAATCATTGAGTGCAGCGCGATGGATTTCTACGGCCTGGTGGAGGCGATCGAGTCCTACCCGGAATTCCTGCCCTGGTGCGCGGCGGCCGAAGTGCGCGAACGAACGCCCGGACGGACGGTCGCCATGCTGGTCCTTGCGGTGAAGGGCGTGAGGCAGTCGTTTACGACCGAAAACACCAATCTTCCCGGCCAATCCATCCACATGCGCCTGATCGAGGGACCGTTCAAGAGCTTTGCCGCGGCATGGCGGTTTACGCCGCTGGGCGCGGCTGCGTGCAAGGCCGAGTACGCCATGGAATACGAGTTCTCCAGCCGTCTTGTCGGGGCGGTCCTGGAGCCGGTATTCAGGCGCATCGCTGACAGCACCGTGGCAGCATTCTCGAAGAGGATCGCAGGTGCGCGTTGAAGTGGTCTACGCGCTCGCCGATGTCCAGGAGGTCGTGGTCCTCGATCTGCCGGTACACGCCACTGCTGGCGAGGCGGTCGCTGCGAGCGGCCTGCCGGCGGAATTGAAGCTCGGGATATCCGGCAAGCGCGTCGCGGCCGGACAACGGCTGCAGGACGGCGACCGGGTGGAAATACTCAGGCCCCTGGCGGCGGACCCGAACGAGGCGCGGCGCGGGCGGGCGCGCCGCAGCCGGCGGCGCTAGCCGCAGTTCTGCAGGACCTGGGTGCGCGCCTTGGCGGTTTCCTGCTCGCGCTGCGCGTCTTCCATGATGTAGCGCTCGCCCTTGGCGTCGGTGCGCTGGATGCGCTCGCCGCTCTCCAGGCTGCGCAGCGTCGCGCGCGAGTTGGCGCAGTTTTCCTTCTTGGCCGCGACGTCTTGTTGCTCCAGTTCGGCCTTGGCCGCGGCTTTCTGGGCATCCGCCTGGCGCTTGCGGTAATCCTGTTCCTTCTCCGCGGCCGTCTGCGGACCCTTCTTGGGCGCGTCCTTGGCCGAGGCCGCAGCCGCGGGCGCGCCATCTGGCGGGGCAGAGGCGCCTCTCACGGTCGTGACTTTCGCGCCCGCCGGCGGCGCGTCGCCGCAGGAGCGCTTGCCGTCCGCGGTGGTCCAGCATTTGATTTGAGCCTGCGCAACGCCTGCGAGGGCTAGCCCCATCAGCAGTACCAGGATTTTACTCATCGCCTGCTCCAGAAAAGTCGTCCCAGGACATATAACGCACGAGAACGCGTCCGGAGGACACGCCGACGGTAGCCAGTTTCGCCTGCTGCGTCAAACGAGCCGCCGCGACTCGCGTATAATGCGTTTTTGCAAGCAGGATAAGCCATGCGGGTGATCCAGAAGGCGCTGACCTTCGACGATGTGCTCCTCCTTCCCGCCTACTCGCGCGTCCTGCCGCGCGAAGTTTCCCTGAAAACCCGCATCACCCGCCGGCTGGAACTGAACATTCCCCTGGTTTCGGCCGCCATGGACACCGTCACCGAGGCCCGGCTCGCGATCGCGATCGCCCAGGAGGGCGGCATCGGCATCGTGCACAAGAATCTCACGTCGAAGGAGCAGGCGGCCGAAGTCGCCAAGGTGAAGCGCTTCGAGTCCGGCGTGCTGCGCGATCCCATCACCGTGTCGCCCGACATGAAGGTGCGCGAGGTGATCGCGCTCGCGCGCGAGCGCAAGATTTCCGGCCTGCCGGTGGTCAAGGCCGGCCGCGTGGTGGGCATCGTTACCAATCGCGACACGCGCTTCGAAACCAAACTGGACCAACCGGTCGCCCGCATCATGACGCCGCAATCGCGGCTGGTCACGGTGCGCGAGGGCGACAGCCTCGAGAAGGCGAAGGAGCTGATGCACAAGCACCGGCTCGAGCGCGTGCTGGTGGTGGACAAGGACATGCGATTGCGCGGTCTTATCACGGTAAAGGACTTCCTCAAGGCGACCGAGCACCCGGAAGCGGCCAAGGACCAGCACGGCAAGTTGCGCGTGGGCGCGGCCGTCGGCGTGGGCCGCGGCACCGAGGAAAGAGTCGAGCGGCTGGCGGAGGCGGGCGTCGACCTGATGGTCGTCGACGCGGCCACCGGCCATGCGCAGGGCGTCATCGACCGGCTCAAGTGGGTGAAGAAGAAATTCCCTAAGCTCGAACTGATCGGCGGCAATGTCGCCACCGCCGACGGCGCGAAGGCGTTGCTCAAGGCGGGCGTGGACGGCGTGAAGGTCGGCCTCGGTCCGGGCTCCATCTGCACCACGCGCATCGTGGCCGGTGTCGGCGTGCCGCAGATCACCGCGATCATGAACGTCGCGCAGGCGCTCAAGGGCAGCGGCGTGCCGATCATCGCCGACGGCGGCGTGCGGTATTCCGGCGACGTGGCCAAGGCGCTCGCCGCGGGCGCTTCCTGCGTGATGCTGGGCTCCATGTTCGCCGGAACCGACGAATCGCCGGGCGAGATCGAGCTCTACCAGGGGCGCTCCTACAAGGCCTACCGCGGCATGGGATCGCTGGGCGCGATGAAGCAGGGCTCGGCGGACCGCTATTTCCAGGACCCGGAGATGAACACGGAAAAGCTCGTTCCGGAGGGCGTCGAGGGCCGGGTCGCGTACAAGGGCAGCGTGGTATGGGTGATCCACCAGATCACCGGCGGACTGCGCGCGAGCATGGGCTATACCGGTTGCGCGTCGATCGAAGACACGCACACGCGCGCCGAGTTCATCGAGATCAGCTCCGCCGGCATGCGTGAATCGCACGTGCATGATGTCACGATCGTCAAGGAGGCCCCGAACTACCGGGTCGAATAAGCTGGAAGAAGCAACGGTGCACGACAAGATCCTCATCCTTGATTTCGGCGCGCAATACACGCAGCTGATCGCGCGCCGGGTGCGCGAAGCAAAGGTCTACTGCGAGATTCACCCCTGCGATGTAAGCGATTCTTTCGTGCGCGATTTCGCGCCGCAGGCAATCATCCTGTCCGGCAGCCACGCCTCCGCCTACGAGGATTCCACGCTCAAGGCGCCGATGGCGGCATTCGAGGCCGGCGTGCCGGTCCTGGGCATCTGCTACGGCATGCAGACCATGGCGCAGCAACTGGGCGGCAAGGTCGAGCCCGGCAAGCTGCGCGAATTCGGTTACGCCGAAGTGCGCGCGCGCGGCCATACTAAACTGCTGGATGGCATCGAGGATTTCCGCACGCCCGAAGGCCACGGCATGCTGAAAGTCTGGATGAGCCATGGCGACAAGGTCACCGGGATGCCGCCCGGCTTCAAGCTCATGGCCTCCACCGATGCCTGCCCGATCGCCGGCATGGCGGACGAGGCGCGCCGTTTTTACGCCGTCCAGTTTCACCCTGAAGTCACGCACACCGCGCAGGGCACGAAACTGCTGCACCGCTTCGTGCGCGATATCAGCGGCTGCCGCGGCGATTGGACAATGCCGGACTATGTCGATGAAGCAGTAAACATAATTAGGGAGCAGGTCGGCAAGGAAGAAGTCATCCTCGGCTTGTCTGGCGGTGTCGACTCTTCAGTGGCCGCCGCACTCATCCACAAGGCGATCGGCAAGCAGCTCACCTGTGTGTTCGTCGATCACGGGCTGATGCGCTTGAACGAGGCGCAGCAGGTCATGGATACGTTCGCGAAGAACCTGCAGGCCAAGGTCATCCATGTCGATGCCGGCGCCGAGATGTTCGCGGCGCTCAAGGGCGTCTCCGATCCCGAGCAGAAGAGAAAGGTCATTGGCAAGTTGTTTGTAGATATTTTTCAATCAAAGGCAAAAGTACTTCAAAACGCAAAATGGCTCGCGCAGGGCACCATCTACCCGGACGTTATCGAGTCCGCGGGCGCCAAGACCAAGAAAGCCGTGACCATCAAGTCGCACCACAACGTCGGCGGCCTGCCGGAAAGCCTGCATCTCAAGCTGCTGGAGCCGCTGCGCGAGCTGTTCAAGGACGAGGTGCGTGAACTGGGTCTCGCGCTCGGACTGCCGCGCGACATGGTGTACCGCCATCCGTTTCCCGGACCCGGCCTGGGCGTGCGCGTGCTCGGCGAAGTCAAGCAGGAATATGTCGCGCTGCTACAGCGTGCGGACGACATCTTCATTCAGGAACTGCGGAATTCGGGTTGGTATGAAAAGACCGCGCAGGCATTCACTGTCTTCCTGCCGGTCCGGTCGGTGGGCGTGATGGGCGACGGACGCACCTACGAAAACGTGGTAGCGCTGCGCGCTGTAGAGACCACGGACTTCATGACAGCCGGTTGGGCGCCGTTGCCCTACGATCTGCTGGCCAAAGTATCGAGCCGCATCATCAGCGAAGTGCGCGGCATCAACCGCGTGACCTACGACATCTCCTCCAAGCCGCCCGCCACCATCGAGTGGGAGTGAGAGGTCTTTCGAGATTCCCGTTCCGCGGCGTTCGACGATTTCTCGAAAAGATGTTCTAAAGGGGTATCCTTCAACGGCTTGCTGGTGAACGTTACAAGTCGCACCGCGTCGGGGTCAAGCGCAGGGCCGTTATTGCATTTGCTTCCAATCCCGGACCCAGGCGGGAAAGGCCGCGGCCTCCATTGGGCGTGCGATGAAGTAGCCCTGTGCAAGATCGCAGCCTAGCCGCTGCAGCAAAGCATAGTCTTCCCGTGTTTCGACCCCTTCGGCGACAGCCCGGACTTTGAGCTTGCGCGCCATTTCCAGGTTCGATTCCAGGATCACGGCGGCAGATTTCTGTTTCGACGCGTTCAGCACGAAAGACTGATCGATCTTCAACTCGGTAAACGCAATGCGCGTGAGCTGCTGCATCGAGGAGTAGCCGGTGCCGTAGTCGTCGATCGAGATTCCGAAACCCTTCATGCGCAGGCGCGAGAGGTTCTCGAGCGCCTTGCCGGTGTCGGCGGCGGCCGCGCTTTCCGTCACCTCCAGGATCATGTGCTGCGGGTCGAGGTTCTGGCCGCGCACCAGCTTGACGATCCGATCGGCCAAGCCCACGTCGGAAAGCGAGCTGGGAGAAAGGTTGACCGACACGCTGAGATCCAGACCGGCGGCGCGCCAGTCGCTGCAACAGGCCGCTGATTTTTTCAGCATGGACCAGGTGAGCACGTCGATCAGCCTGCTTTCTTCGATCAGGCGGATGAACGCATAGGGCGCGACCAACCCGTGGCGCGGATGCCGCCAGCGGGCAAGCGCTTCCGCACCCTTGACACGGCCGGTCGCAAGCTCGATCTTGGGCTGGAAGAAGGGCTCGAACTGGTCGTTCTTGAGCCCTTCGGCGACCTGCTCCAACGTAAACACAGGGCTTGCCGCCTTGGGCTCCCTGGGAGCGGCCGGCGGCGGCTGGTGCAGCCGGATCAGCGCTTCGAGATTGCCGGGCACGATCGGCTTTTCCACCACACCTAGCAGCCGGACGCCATAGGCCTTGGTCATGGTTGCGATCGATTCGAGCAACTCGCGCTCAAGCGCGCTGGCAAGAATGATCGACATCCCTGCTTTTGATTCGCCCAGATGGCGGATGAACTCCATGCCGTCCATGCCGGGCATGTCGAGGTCGCTTATGACGATGTCGACCGGCAGATCCGGATCATGAATGATCTTCAGCGCCGCCCGGCCGTCACTGGCCTCGCGAATGTCCTTCGCACCTAGCGTCGCGAGCATGCGTGCGAGCATTTGGCGCTGGAATTCATGGTCCTCCGCGATCAGAAACCGCAGGTCGGCGATATCCATAGTCATTCCTCCGGGCGGATGGGCAGCAATTTGCGTGCGAACGGACGTTGCGTGTGTCATGGTGTCTCCAAATAGGCATTCAAGCGACGCAGCTCCAGGTTGAAGGTCGCCAGGTGCGACTGGATCGTGTTCCAGTCCGCGGCACGGGCCGCAAGTTCGAGGAGCTCGCAGACCTGCGCGAGGCCGGTCGCGCCGACCATCCGGCTCGCACCTTTGATACGGTGCGAGGCTCGCGTGACCTGGGGAAGGTCAGCTTTGTCCACAGCCTGTTTCAGCATCAGGGCATCGGCATCGTTGACACGCCGGAAGTCCACCAGGATGTCGCGCTCGGCGGCGGCATCACCGCCCGAAATCGCGGCCAGCGCCGAGCGGTTCAGCGGCGGGGCAACCCCGGAGCGCGCCGGAACCGGCCGCCATTGCCCGATCTTCTCCAGCAGCTGCGCCATTTCCACGGGTTTGGCGAGGTAATCGTCCATACCCGCCGCGTAGCAGGCCTCGGCCTCGCCGTCGAGCGCATTGGCGGTGCAGGCGATGATCGGCACGCGGTGACCGCCGTTCGCGGCCTCCAGGGTGCGGATGGCGCGCGCAAGCGCGTAGCCATCCATCTCCGGCATGTTGCAGTCGGTGATGACAATGCCGTAGCGCCCCGATTTCCACATATGCAGCGCCTCGGCGCCGTTCTCTGCGCTCTCGGCGGCATAGCCAAGTGTTTGTATCTGGCGCGCCAGCAGGGCGCGGTTGGTCGGGTGGTCGTCCACCAGCAGCACGAGCGTCCCCTCCGCCTCGGCCTCGGCCACACTCGGTGCCGCGCGCCGCATCGAAGCGGTGATGCTCAGCGGGTCGCGCGCGCTCGCACGCTCGGCCCTCGGCAGGCCTGCGGGGTCGGCGATCTGCATCGAAAGGGTCAGCGTCATGGTCGTGCCCTTGCCGGTCGCGCTCGCCATTTCAACGCTGCCGCCCATCATCTCTGCGAGCCGCCGGCAGATCGTGAGGCCAAGACCCGTGCCGCCCGGAGCGTTCGAGCCGCCGCTGGCGACCTGCGCGAACGGCTGGAACAGCAGCTTCTGGTCCTCCGCAGAGATGCCACTTCCAGTATCGCGTACCGAGAAACGAACGCAATCCTGTCCATCCACGCGCTGCCGCAGTTCCGCCTGTATCTCGACCCGCCCTTTGGAGGTGAATTTGATCGCGTTGCTGACGAAGTTGCTGAGAATCTGTTTCAGTCGTACCGGATCGACGAGCAGCGCGGGGCTGATGCCCGGGTCCACGCTACGCTGGAGCAACAAACCTTTGCTGCTCGCAGTGCCCGAATAGAGCATGAACACGCCGTCGATCGCGTCCCGGATCGAGGCGACTTCAGGCCGCACCTCCAGCTTGCCGGCCTCGATCTTGGAGAAATCCAGAATGTCGTCGATGATCCGCTGCAGCGACCTGCCTGATTCGCGCACTACCTCGAGCGTGGTGCGCTGCTCGCCGTCGAGCTTGCTGAGGCTGAGAAGCTCGAGCATGCCGAGCACGCCGTTCATCGGCGTACGGATCTCGTGGCTCATCACGGCGAGGAAGCTGCTTTTGGCGCGGTTGGCGGTATCAGCTTGCAGCTTTTCCTGCCTGAGATCGGCGTTCAGCTTGAGGATATCCTCCGCTGCCCGACGCTGCAGGGTCACCTCGCGCGAGACGCCCAGCAGCCGCTCCGGCTTGCCGTCGGTGCCGAGAATCGGCGAAATCACCACTTCCCACCAGGCGGGCGTGCCGTCCAATTTTGGGCAAAACCCGCTGAAGCGCGAGGTTCCACCCGCGCGACCTGTGGCCAAGGCCCCTTCGGCGGCCGCGCGGTCCTCGCCCTGCCAGAACTCGATCCAGTTGGCATTGCGGATGGCCGCGAAGTCGTCCACGCACATGAGCCGGCGCCCGGGTGCCGCCATATCAAGCAGGCGACCGTCCAGGCTCAGCACTTTCAGGCAGTCGCTGCTGCTGTCGACAATGCTGCGGTTGTATTCCTCGCTGGCCCGCACCGAATCCTCGGCCCTCGCGCGGCTCGCCATCTCGCGGCGGATACTGCGGAACAGCACCGCGAAGACGAA
>JBDTRO010000136.1:0-3192 GCA_039931635.1 Betaproteobacteria bacterium
TCACGTTGTTGTACGCGAACAGGTACATCGCCTTGTTGCCGAGCGTGTATTCCTCGGGCACCGTCGCGAGTATCTGCTGTGGCGACGCCGCCTGCATCCACAGGAGCGTGCGTACCATGGCGTTCGTGAGCGCCTGAACGGTGTTCGGGTTCTTCTTCACGAAATCGATCGGCGCATAAAAGCTGGCCGCCGGCATCGGGCCGCCAAAGAGCTTCTCCGTGCCCTCGGGCGTGCGCGTTTCGGCAATCACGACCACCTTGCCATCTCTCTCGAGGATCGTAACGGCCGGGTCCGTCTGGGAAATCACGTCCACCCTGCCCTGGTCGACCGCTGCTATTACGGCCGCACCCGCGCCGATGCCGATGATCGACACGTCCGTCGGCTTGAGTCCGCCCTTGGCGAGCAGATAGTTGACGACCATGTTGGTGCTCGAACCCGGCGCGCTGACGCCGACCTTGAGTCCTTTCAGATCCTTGGGAGACTTGTAGTTCGCGGCGAGCTTGCTGGATATCGCGACGCTGATCTGCGGCGCGGAACCGGAAAGCACGAATGCCTGGAACGGGATTTTCTTCGACTGCATGTTGATGGTGTGCTCGTAGGAGCCGTTCACCACGTCCGCGCTGCCGCCCACCACCGCTTCCAGAGAACGCGTGCCGCCGGCGAAGTCGCTGATGCGAACGTTGAGCCCCTCGTCCTTGAAATATCCCAGCCGCTCGGCAATCGTCAGCGGCAGGTAGTACAGGGCCACTTTGCCGCCCACCGCGATATGGACGTCCCGCTTTTCGATTTGCGCCTGCGCGAACGAAACCGCAAACAACAGCACCATGCCTATCATTTTTCTCATGTCCTGCCTCCTGTAGCCAGACTATAACCCGCGCCGGTCGAGCAGCGCCTGTGAAATGGTTCCTACGTCAACGTATTCGAGCTCGCCGCCCAGCGGCACGCCGCGCGCGATGCGCGACGCCTTGACGCCGCGCGCACGCAGCATTTCAGCGATGTAGTGCGCCGTGGCCTCTCCTTCGTTGGTGAAATTGGTGGCGAGGATCACTTCCTGCACCACGCCGTCGGTGGCGCGCGCCAGCAGGCGATCCAGGCCGATATCGCGCGGCCCGATGCCATCAAGCGGCGAGAGCCGGCCCATGAGCACGAAATACATCCCCGAGAAGCTGAGCGTCTGCTCGACCATCGCCAGGTCCGCGGGCGTCTCCACAACGCAGAGCAGGCCGGCATTGCGCCGCGGCGAGCGGCAGAGCGCGCAGAGTTCTTCCTCGGTGAAGCTGTTGCAGCGGCCGCAGTGGCGCACGGTGCGCAGGGCGTCGCCCAGCGAATGCGCCAGCGCCTCGGCGCCAGCGCGGTCGTGCTGGATGAGGTAATAGGCCATGCGCTGCGCCGAACGCGGACCGACGCCGGGCAGCACCCGCAAGGCTTCGATCAGCCGGTCCAGGCCTTCCGCGCTGGGAACCGTTTCGCGCTTCATTTTCCGGTTCAACGATCACCTGGCTCAAAAAGGCAGTTTCAGGCCGGCCGGGAGCCCCATGCCGGCGGTCAGGCTGCCCATCTTCTCGGCGACCGTGGCCTCGACCTTGCGCGCGGCGTCGTTGAACGCCGCAACCAGCAGGTCTTCCAGCATCTCCCGGTCGCCGCCCACGAGCGAGGGATCGATGACCACGCGCCGGGTCTCGTGCTTGCAGGTCATCACGATTTTCACCATGCCGGAACCGGCCTGGCCCTCGATCTCGATGGTGCCGAGCTGTTCCTGCATGCGGCGCATGTTTTCCTGCATCATCTGCGCCTGCTTCATCATCTGGCCGATATTGCCTTTCATCGCTGTTTTTCCCGGATAGTCGAATCGACGACCCTGCCGTCGAAGAGGTTGACGAGTTCCTGCACAAAACTGTCGCCTTTCACCGCGCGCGACGCTTCGTCCTTGCGCGCGCCGCGCTCGGCCGCGTCCAGCGACGACGCGGTGGCCCCGCGTATCTCGCCCGTCGTCACGCGCACTTTCACCGCGCTTCCGAGCGTCGACGCGAGCGCGGCCCGCAGCTGCTCGCGATAGCTGTCGCCGGTCAGGTGCGCCATCGCTTTTGGCACCACCAGGTCGAACACGCCGTCGCTGCTGCCGCGCAGATCGCTGTTGCGCGCCAGTTCCTTCGCGGCGCCGGCGAGCGGCAGCTGCTGCACGAGCGCCGGCCAGTCGCCGTCGAACGCGGTTTTTTTCGGATCCGGTTTGGATTGCTTTACTTCCCTGACGCCCGGGGATTTCGATTCTTCCGGGCCAAAAACCAGCATCCTGAGCAGCGTCATCAGGAATCCGGCGTGCTCGTCCGGCGCGAGCGGCAGGTCTTCCCGTCCCTGGATCGCAATCTGGTAGCACAGCTGCACCAGTTCCGGATCGAGGGATCGCGCGAGCGCCAGGAAGCGCTCTCGCTCCGGCATGTCGTCCTCCAGCGCGGCGGGCACCGTCTGCGCGAGTGTCAGGCGCAGCAGCAGGCTGGCCAGATCCTGCAGCGCGCCGTCGAACGCGAGGCTGCGGGCCTGCATCTCGCCGGCAATCGCGGCTAGCGACGGGCCGTCTCCCGCGGCGACCGCCTCCAGCAGACGCAGCAGATAAGTTTCATCCACCGTACCCAGCATCTCGCGCACACCCGCGCCTTCCAGGCGGCCTTCGCCGTGCGCAATCGCCTGGTCGAGCAGCGAGAGCGCGTCGCGCATGCTGCCCGCGGCCGCGCGTGCGATCAGCGCCAGCGCCTCGGCATCGAAGGCGATTTTCTCCTCGGGCAGGATTTTTTCCAGCCGCCCGACAATCGCCGCGCGCGGCATCTGCTTGAGGTTGAACTGCAGGCAGCGCGACAGCACGGTCACCGGGATCTTCTGCGGATCGGTGGTCGCCAGGATGAACTTGAGGTGCGCCGGTGGCTCCTCCAGCGTCTTCAGCATCGAGTTGAAGGCCGCCTTGGAGAGCATGTGCACTTCGTCGATCACGAATACCTTGAAGCGCCCGCGCACCGGCACGTAGGCCGCGTTGTCCTGCAGGGCGCGCATCTCATCGATGCCGGTGTTGGTGGCCGCGTCGATCTCGATCAGGTCCGGGAAGCGGCCCGCGTCGATCTCGACGCAGGCGCTGCACTTGCCGCAGGGATCGGGTGTGATGCCGGTCTCGCAGTTCAGGCACTTCGCCAGGATGCGCGCCAG
>JBDTRO010000137.1:0-4900 GCA_039931635.1 Betaproteobacteria bacterium
CTTCGCCCGCGGACGGCATCTTCGTGACAACCGGCCCGAGTGGCTCGTTCAACGACCAGGTATTGGCCGTCACGCAGGCCGATGTCATGCCGGCCATCGAGGCGGCTATCGCGACGCGCATCAAGGACGAGATCCTGCCGGCGCTCAAGACCGTGTTTACGCCGACAACGTGGGGATTCGCCGCGGGCGCGCTTAACAATCCGGTCCTGCCCTTCGCGGCGCCATTCGCGAGCCCCGGGCCTGGCACGGGCACCTCGGGTTATCAGGGTGCGGCCGCAACCTATGCCGGCCTGTTCCCCTTCAACCAGACGCAGGGTTGTACCGAGTCCGCCTCGGATCGCCGCTGCACGACCGTCACCACCGGTACGTCCGGCACGACAGGCCTGCCGGCCTTTCTCGTGTTCTCGAAGTCGGGCGTTGATGCCAAGATCGCCGGCACCGGCTCGATCCGAACCCAGTCGACCTGCAGCTGGGCGTCCAGCGTGTACACCTGCACCGGCGAATATCTCCAGCCCAGCATCTCCGTTTCGGTGAGCATAAACGTCGCTAACGTCGCGATGGGCCTGCGCGTGCCGGATCTCTCGAAGATGACTTGCTCCGCGGTTGACGACGCCGGAGGCGGCATCGGGACGCAGACCGTTCCGTGCACCGTCAGCGTCGCGCTGCAGTCCAATGGCTCGGCCACCTTTACCGCTACCACAAGCGCGTTACCAGATATCGTAGCTTCCGGCTGGGGAACGTACGCGAACTACAAAATCAGCATCGACCGCGCCGCCATCGGCGACCACGCGCTGCTAAGTTCGACCGACCCCGGGACCTGCCCGTCATACGGATGCACCGGCTGGTTCGTGCGCAACGAATGGTACCGGCTCCTCTACTACGCGGTGTCGCCAAGCAATACTGCGCTGAAAGTCGCAACGGAGCGATCGTGTTCGGCAGCGCCAGCCGATTGCATGACGGTAACGAATTTGACTCCGTCGACCAGCACCAGCGCGCATCTCGTGCTCGCCGGACGCAGCATCAATGGCCGCTCACGCCCAAGCGCGACGCTTGCGGACTATTTGGAGTTCGGGAATACGAAGGGCACGTACGAGCGCCAGACAGTCACGCCCGCGGCCGCCACGATGTACGCCGACGCGGGCAGCGCCAATGCGTATTCAATCCCCGTCTCTTCGCTGGCGGCGGGCGCGACATTGCAGTTCATGGCCCTGAACGCGAATACCGGCGCATCGAGCCTTACGACTTCCGCAACCGGGCCCAGGAGCCTGCTCAACACGGATGGCAGCAACCTGGCCGCCTCGACGATCCAGGCAAATGCAGCCGTCCAGGTGGTTTACGACGGCACCCGTTTCCTGCTTCTGAAACGCCCCTTCAACGACCGCGTCGTTGCCATCGGCTCGAACTGATGCAGGTCCGACGCGCCGCCCCGCAAACTGCGGTCACCGGCTTCAGCCTGGTCGAGTTGGCGATCGTGCTCGGCATTGTCGGCATACTCATGCTGAGCCTGATGAGCACGCTCTCCTCGCAGGTCGAACAGCGCAATTTCGACGATACGCGCCGGCGCCTCGAGCAGGCGCGAGAGCTGCTGATTGGATTCGCGATCATCAACGGCCGCATGCCCTGCCCAGCGCGCAGCGTCGCGACCGCCTCGCCGGTCACCGTGGCGGGCGATGAGGTGGTGACGACCGCGACCGGCTGCATAGGCGATACCGTTACCGACTACTACGGTGGCGTGAGCGGCGCAGTGACTTTGGGCCTGCTACCGGCGCGGACGATAGGCTTTCAGCAGCTGGATTCCGCCGGATTCGCGGTCGACGCCTGGGGCAACCGCATCCGCTATGCGGTGGCAAACCTGACCACCCCCTCCGGCTCCTGCCCGACACCGCATTTTGTCAATGCGGCGAACCTCAAGACAAATGGCATTTCCTGCCAGCCGAACGACCTGTTGATATGCAAGTCTGCAAATCCGGCTACAGCCGCGCCTCCCGTCGCGCTACCGGCGATTACAGCGACCACCTGCGGTGGCGGCGCGAACCAGATCATGGCCCAGGGCCAGGTCGTTGCGATCGTCTACTCGACAGGCAAGAACGGCGGCATTCCCTGCGCCACCTGCATCGACGAACTGGCGAACACCAATGGCGACCGGGTCTTCGTATTCCACACCCCGTCGTCGAACAATGCGGCCAACGGTGAATTCGACGACCAGATGATCTGGATCACGGTCGGCGAGCTCTACGGCAAGCTGCTCGCCGCCGGCGTCCTGCCCTGAGTCAACCGGGCGCCCTGCTCAGCGCGAAGCACACCGCGCCGTCGCGGTTCTCCGCCAGCGCGAGCACGTAGCCGCTGGTTTCGGCGTGGCGCGCGGCCTGGTACAGGCCGATGCCCAATCCGGCGCTGGAGCGGACCGGTGCGCGAAACAGGTCGTTCACCACCTCGGGCGGCATTGCCGCGCCACTGTCGCATACGCGCAGTTCCGGCGACGCACCACCGGAGATCGTCACCTGGATGCGGATCACCGCTCCGCCGGCGCGCTTCGCAATCGCGTTTTGCAACAGGTTGTCGGCGACGCCGTCGAACAGCGCTTTAGGAATCAGCAGTCCATTTTTCAGATCGGCGGCCGAGATGTCCACGCTCTGCCCCTGGTACTGGCGCGCGAGCGCATCCGACCACTCGCGCAGAGACACCTGCTGCGATTCCACATTGCCGGGATGCTGCAGCTTGTCCAGCGTCGCCGACAGGCGCTGCGTAATGGACGGCAACTGGCGCCGGATCAGCGCCTGCGAGGCCGGCGATTCCTCCTGCCCTGCGACGGAACACAGGACGTTCAGCGATTGCAGGAGGTTCTTCACGTCGTGCGTCAGTCGCGCGCCGGTTTCGTGCACCGCTTGCAGGTAGCTCGCGTGCCGCAGCGTCTGCTCGCGCAGCTTCGCGGCGTAGAACTCGCCAAGCAGTTGTCCCAGCAGATGCATGTGCCATTGCAGGGCAGGACTGGTGCGGTAGCGCGAGTAGATCGTCAATTCCAGGTCGGGGCCCTCGTACAGCACCGCGTGCTCGGTCGTGATTCCGGTCTCGCCGCGCTGCCCCGCGGCGCGCCAGCCGGCGCCGGCGATCCAGTCAAGCCGCGCGAGCCCTGCCACACCCTCGGCAAGGAACCGCTCGGGCCGTGCCTCCTGCTGCGAAAGTTCGGCGAGGAAGTACAACCACTTTTCCACCGGCAGCCCGATCGAGAACAGGTAGCGCGAAAAAAATACGTTCAGGCCCGCATAACCGGTGCGCGGGCTCCAGGCCAGGCCGAGCACGAAGATCGTGGCGGCGATCAGGAACACCGTATTGGTAAGCGCTTCCAGGTAGGGCACCCGGCCCAGTGTCATGAACGTGAAGCTGCCGAGGATCACCATGCCCAGGACCAGCATCAGAAAGATGCTGTAGAAAAAATCGATCACCTGGGCCGCTTCCGGCAACTCCGGCTCCGCCGGCATCAGCACGACCGCGAGCAGCAACATCGGCAATCCATACTCCGCGATGACGCGGATTTCCGGCGCCACTCCGCCGCGGGGCGCGATCTCGGGCAGGATGATGACCGCCAGCAGCGCAAGGAGATAGATCAGCACCACGAGATAGCAGCGGCGCTGCCAGCGCGCCTGGTGCAGGAACACCTTGCCGCCCACCAGTCCGGCCAGCACCACAACCCAGAACGCGAGCAGCCACCAGCCGATCCAGAGCACCACCGCGACCGCGCCCAGGCCAATGAAGGCACCCTGGGTGGCGCTGACCTGATGCTCGCCACGCAGAAAAGGCTGCCACAGAAGCAACAGGCCGAGGTGTGCGAGCAGCAGGACGCGCGCCCAATCGTCCGCGGTGCCGCGCAGCACCGCGACGTGCAGAAGGACAAGCATCGCGACAACCACGAAGCGCCAGTGCCTCTGGCTGAAGCTCCAGGCGGCGTTCGCGAGCCGCGCGTTTGCAGGGACTGCCGGGCTCGGTGCTTGCATATGAGGTGCGTGGTGACTAGTCTAGCGCACCCCTTCAATTGTCCATGCTGACGATGGTCGCGCGCCGCTCCCCGTTTATCACGGTCGCTCGCTACACTCTGGTCGAAGCCCTGCGCAGCGGCCTGCCGTGGCTGGCGGCCGCATGCCTGGTCGCCGTGTTGGGCCTCTCGGGCTTTCTGTCCCAGGTCGCAATCACCGAAGCCGCCGCGCTGCAGGCAGCGACCTCGGCCGCGCTGTTGCGCGCCTGCGCGATGTTCCTGATCGCCGCGCACGTCGTGGCAAGCGCCGCGCGCGAGGCGAACGACAAGGGACTGGAACTCGCGCTTGCGCTGCCAATCTCGAGACCGGCCTACTACCTCGGCAAATTGCTCGGTTTTGCCTGCGTGGGTGCGTTGCTGGCGGCGTTGTTCGCGCTCCCGCTGTTGCTATGGGCAAAGCCCGTCGACGTTACCGCATGGTGGATTTCGCTTGCCGCAGAGTCGGCCCTGATAGCGGCGGCGGCGCTGTTTTTCGCCTCGGCGCTGGCGCAGACAGTCGCCGCGATCGCGGCGGTCGCCGGGCTGTATCTGCTCGGTCGCTCGATCTCCGCGATCCAGGCAATTGCCGGTGGCCCGCTCGCCGAGGATTCGTTCGCAGGCCATGCAGCCGGCTGGCTCGTTGACGCGCTGGCTCTGCTTCTGCCGCGGCTGGACGCGGCGACGCGCGGCGATTGGCTGCTCTATGGGGCGCCGGCAGCGGCAGAGTTGACGCAATTGTTGCTGGGGCTCGGGCTCTACTTCGTGCTACTTGCGGCGGCCGGCCTGTTCGACTTCAGCCGGCGAAATCTGTGAGAACCGATTGAGCGACTTTTCGAGCAGCAGGGAGCGCCCGGTATCCACCGTCCCGGCCTGGATCACGTGGCTGCTGGC
>JBDTRO010000138.1:0-17904 GCA_039931635.1 Betaproteobacteria bacterium
TCAGGAAAATTTGAACGACGCCAGGTCCCGGCGGCTGGAACTGTCTGCCTCAGGGGTGTATGCAGGAACGGTTCTCGCTGTCCACGCGACAGCGGCCGCCTGCGTCCTTGCGACGATCACGGGCGTCCCCGGCATGGCGCTCGCTTTCCTCGTCATCGCGCTGGGCGCCGCAGCAGCCTGGGATCGTGCTCTGCTGCGCGGCCCGCGCTCGCCTCGCGCCATCGAACTCCCGGCGTCAGGCACCTCCGTGGCGGTGATTCTTGCGAATGGGCAAGTTGTTCCCCTGCGCGCCGTGCGCGGCATCGGGGTGACGCGTCATTGGGTGGCGCTCCGCCCGCGCGGATTCGCAGGCGGCGGCGTGCTGGTCATGGCAGGCATGCTCGCGCCGGCCGCGCACCGCGTCCTGCGGCTCTGGGCCCTGTGGGGCCGGACGCCGCGCGCGGCGCCGGCGCAACTGCCGGCATGACTCCGGAGCGCCCTTTGGGCCGAACTATTTGCAAATATCACTGTCTGTGGCACATAGGCGTTGCGGGCAGGGGGTCCGGGCGTCGTGTCTGATCGCGAGGTGGACCAGCTGCTGGTCGAGCGGGCGCAACGCGGCGACAAACGGGCCTTCGAGTTGCTGGTGGAGAAATACCAGCGCAAACTCGCGCGCCTGCTCTCGCGCCTGGTCCGGGACCCGGGCGAGGTGGAGGACGTGACCCAGGAAGCGTTCATCAAGGCTTACCGGGCGCTGCCTTCGTTTCGCGGCGACAGCGCTTTTTATACGTGGCTGTACCGGATCGGCATCAACACCGCCAAGAATTACCTGGTGTCGATGGGCCGGCGGGCGCCGACCTCGACGGAGGTGGACGCCGAGGAAGCGGAACAGTATGAAAGCGGCGAGCAGTTGCGCGACATCAATACGCCGGAGAGTTTGTTGCTGACCAAGGAAATTGCGACGACAGTGAATGCGGCGATCGAATCCCTGCCCGAAGAACTGCGCAGCGCGATCCAGTTGCGCGAGCTCGAGGGCATGAGCTACGAGGAGATCGCCAAGTTGATGGATTGCCCGATCGGCACGGTGCGCTCGAGGATCTTCAGGGCGCGAGAGGCGATCGCGGAGCGGCTCAAGCCGCTGCTGGATACGGCAACCGACAAGAGGTGGTGATGAAAACGGAAATTTCGGCGCTGGTCGATGGCGAACTGGACGGGCGCGAGGCGGCGGGTCCGCTGAACGCGATCAAGGAAGAAGGCGAACTGCGCGACCGCTGGCGCAGCTACCACCTGATCGGCGATGCGATGCGCGATACGCGCATGGTCACGCCGGGATTCGCGGTCCGGGTCGCGGCGAAGCTGGCGCAGGAGCCCACCGTCATGGCGCCCGCGCGCAGGGTGCCGCTGCCGCAACGGCCGCGCTGGCAGTACCTCTCGGCGGCGGCCAGCGTGGCGGCGGTCGCCCTGGTCGGCTGGATCGCTTTCGCGCCGCAGGAAGCCGCGCCGCCGGTTGCAATAGCGCCCAAGCAGTCGGAAATCGTGCAGGTCGCACCGCCAGACAAGGCGGATGACTATCTCTATGCCCACCAGGGCTATTCGCCGCGCAATTCCCTGCAGGGCGTGGCGCCCTACGTGCGCATGGTATCGGGCGAAGCAGGAGCGGGAAAACGGTGATCCGGGCGCTCGGCCTCGCGATGCTCGCTTGCTGCGGCCTGGCGCAGGCCCAGGCCGGGACGTCCGCCGATGCGATGTCCCTGCTGCGCAAGGTGTATCAGGCGACTGAAAGGCTGTCCTACACCGGAACCTTCGTATACCAGCAGGGCGACCGCACGGAGACGTCGCGCATCACCCGTGTGGCGGGAAACGACGGCGGCATCGAGCGCGTGGAGGTGCTGGACGGCATGCCGCGCGAATTCATCCGCACGCGCGAGACCGTCCGCTGCTACCTGCCGGATAGCCAGACCGTGAAAGTGGAGCGCAGGAGCGACGAGCGCACCTTCCCGGCGATGCTGCCGGAGCACATAGCCGGCCTCGCCGGCAGCTACACCATCACGCGCGGCGAAAAAGTGCGCATCGCGGGCTTCGACTGCGAGGCGGTGGTGCTGACGCCGAAGGACGAGCTGCGCTACGGCTACAAGCTGTGGGCCGACGTGAAAACCGGCATGCTGCTCAAGGCGCGCACCTTCAACCGCAAGGGCAAGACCGTGGAGCAGTTTTCCTTCACCCAGCTGGCCATCGGCGGCGTGCCGCGCGATCGCGTGAAGACGAAGTACGTGACGCAGAACTGGCGCATCGACGACGCGGCAGTGCAGCCGGCG
Organism: Betaproteobacteria bacterium; assembly: GCA_039931635.1. Classification (GTDB taxonomy): domain Bacteria; phylum Pseudomonadota; class Gammaproteobacteria; order Burkholderiales; family SG8-39; genus RBG-16-66-20. The sequence goes on from JBDTRO010000138.1 coordinate 2,295, forward strand.
AACCTGCAGCGCGCCGGCTGGACGATGGGCAGCGAACTGCCGGGATTCCGCAAGATTGTCGAGGTAACGCGCAATCTGGGCGAGGCGCGGCCGGTCGGACAGATGGTGTATTCGGACGGCATGGCGGCGGTATCGGTGTTCATCGAGCCGCTGGCCGGGCGCGCCGAGAAGCTGCGGCCGGGTCCCTCCAGCCTCGGTTCTTTCCAGATCTACACGCGGCAAGTCGCCAATCACATCGTGACGGTGGTCGGCGAGGCGCCCGCAGCCAGCGTGCAGCGCATCGCTGACGCCGTCGAATACAAATTGCCACCTCAGTAACGGGAGATCGAAGCATGAACTGGTCCAGAATCCGCGTGGCGCTGCTGGCGCTCGTTTTCACTGGCGCCGCGCTCGCACAAGGCCGCGAGCTGCCGGATTTCGTCAAACTGGTCGAGGAAACGGGGGGCGCGGTGGTGAACATCAGCACCACGCAGGCGGCGCGGCGTCCGGCGGCGGTGCCGCAGATTCCTGGCGTCGAAGACGAGGAAGTGCAGGAGTTCTTCCGGCGCTTCATACCGCGCCAGCAACCCGGACCGCAGCAGGGACCGCGCCCGGAGAGCCGTTCGCTCGGCTCCGGATTCATCATTTCCGCCGACGGCTACATCCTCACCAACGCGCATGTCATCGACGGCGCGGACGAAATCACCGTCAAGCTGACCGACAAGCGCGAGTACCGGGCGAAGGTGATCGGCGCCGACAAGCGCACCGACGTGGCGCTGATCAAGATCGATCCGAGCGCGCCGCTGCCGGCGGTTAAATTCGCCGATCCGAACAAGCTGAAGGTCGGCGAGTGGGTGGTGGCGATCGGCTCGCCGTTCGGCTTCGAGAACACTGTTACCGCCGGCATCGTGTCGGCCAAGGGACGCTCGCTGCCGCAGGAGAATTTCGTGCCGTTCATCCAGACCGACGTCGCCATCAATCCGGGCAACTCGGGCGGGCCGCTGTTCAACATGCGCGGCGAAGTGGTGGGCGTGAATTCTCAGATCTACAGCCGCACCGGCGGCTTCATGGGCCTGTCGTTCGCGATCCCGATCGACGTCGCGCTGGATATCCAGAAGCAGCTGCGCGAGAAGGGCCGCGTGTCGCGCGGCCGCATCGGCGTCGTGATCCAGGAGGTGAGCAAGGACCTCGCCACTTCCTTCGGCCTGGACCGGCCGCGCGGCGCGCTGGTCAACTCGGTGGAAAAGGGCAGCCCGGCGGACAAGGCCGGCGTCGAGGCGACCGATATCATCACCAAATTCGACGGCAAGCTGGTGGATTCGTCCAACGACCTGCCGCGTATCGTCGGCGCGACGCGTCCGGGGGCCAAGGCCGACCTGGAAGTCTGGCGCAAGGGAACGGCGCGCACCCTGAGCCTGATGGTGGGAGAATTGCAGGAAGAACGCATCGCCATGCGCGATACGCCGAAAGCGCAGAAGCCGGCCGAACTGGCCGCGAACCGCCTCGGCATCGTGGTGAGCGAGCTCACCGCGAAGCAGAAGGAAGAGTTGAAGCTGGCCAATGGCCTGGTGGTCACGGAGGTCAAGGCTGAGGCACGCGCCGATGTGCGCCGCGGCGACGTGCTGCTGATGCTGGTGCACAAGGGGCAGCACACCGAACTGAAGTCCAGCGAGCAGTTGAACAAGCTGCTTGCGACCATGGACCGGAACTCGGTGATCACGCTCCAGGTCCGGCGCGGCGACGCCCTGTCGTTCGTGACGGTGAATGGGCTGACCGACAAGGGGTGACGGGGATGGCGATCAAAGGCTGGGGTGGGTTTTTGCTGTGGGGAATTGCCGCAGCCGCGTTCGCGCAGGCGACCATGACGCCGCCGCCGGCGGTGGGGGCCGCTGCCGCGTCGGCGACCGTGCAGACGGATACCGTCAAGACGACGGTGCCTGGCGCGCCGGCGCCGGAAAGCAAGGCGGCCGCGGGTGGCCGCGCCAATCCCTGGGACAAGCAGCCGATGAACATCCGGCTGCAGGAAGGCGGCATCAAAGCGCCCAAATGCGCCGAGGAAAGCCGCGAAGGGCTGGCCTGCAAGTAAGACGGGCGGCAGGCTGCCGCATTGCAGTAAAATAGCGGCTCATCGAGGGTGCTGCGGCACCCTCTTTTCTTATGGATCAGAGCCACATCCGGAATTTCTCCATCATCGCGCACATCGACCATGGCAAGTCGACGCTCGCGGATCGCATCATCCAGATTTGCGGCGGGTTGTCGGACCGCGAGATGGCCGAGCAGGTGCTCGACTCGATGGATCTTGAGCGCGAGCGCGGCATCACCATCAAGGCGCAGACCGCGGCGCTGTCCTACAAGGCGCGCAGCGGCGAAACCTACCTGCTGAACCTGATCGACACCCCGGGGCACGTCGATTTTTCGTATGAGGTGAGCCGCTCGCTGTCGGCCTGCGAGGGCGCGATCCTGGTGGTGGACGCCTCGCAGGGCGTGGAGGCGCAGACGGTCGCCAACTGCTACACCGCGACCGAGCAGGGCGTCGAGGTAATCCCGGTCCTGAACAAGATCGACCTGCCGTCGGCCGACCCGGCCAACGCGATCCAGGAGATCGAGGACGTCATCGGCATCAACGCCCAGGACGCGCTGCGCGTCAGCGCCAAGACCGGCGAAGGGGTGCAGGACATCCTGGAATCCGTGATCGCGCGCATTCCGGCGCCGCGCGGCGATCCCGCGGCGAAGCTGAAGGCCCTCATCATCGATTCCTGGTTCGACAACTACGTCGGCGTCGTGATGCTGGTGCGCGTGGTCGACGGCGAGTTGCGGCCCAAGGACCGGGTCGAGCTGATGAGCACCGGCGCGGGCTACCTGTGCGAGCAGGTCGGCGTGTTCACGCCCAAGTCGCGCGGCAAGGACAGCCTGGCGGCGGGGGAGGTCGGGTTCGTGGTGGCCGGCATCAAGGAACTGCGCGCCGCCAAGGTGGGCGACACCATCACGCGTGCCGACAAGCCGGCGACCGAGCCCCTGCCCGGATTCAAGGAAATCAAGCCGCAAGTCTTCGCCGGGCTCTACCCGGTGGAATCGAACCAGTACGAGGCGATGCGCGAGGCGCTCGAAAAACTCCACCTGAACGACTCGTCGCTTCATTACGAGCCCGAGGTGTCGCAGGCCCTGGGTTTCGGTTTTCGCTGCGGCTTCCTCGGCCTGCTGCACATGGACATTGTGCAGGAGCGGCTGGAGCGCGAGCACCAGCTCGAACTGATCACCACCGCTCCTTCGGTGGTCTACGAGGTGCGGCTGCGCGACGGCTCCGTCGAGCAGGTGTCGAACCCGGCCAAGCTGCCGGACCCCTCGAAGATCGAGGAGATCCGCGAGCCGATCATTTCCACCACCCTCTTCCTGCCGCAGGAATACGTCGGCGCGGTGATGACGCTGTGCCTGCAGAAGCGCGGCGTGCAGACCAACCTGCACTACGCCGCGCGCCACGTGGTGCTGTCCTACGACATGCCCCTGTCGGAGGTGGTGATGGACTTCTTCGACCGGCTGAAGTCCATCACGCGCGGCTACGGCTCGCTCGACTACGAATTCAAGGAATACCGCGCCGCGGACGTGGTGCGCCTCGACGTGCTGGTCAACGGCGAGCGCGTGGACGCGCTTTCGGCGATGGTCCACCGCGAGGCGTCGCAGCTGCGCGGCCGCGACCTGGTGACGCGCCTGCGCAGCCTGATCCCGCGGCAGATGTTCGACATCGCGATCCAGGCCGCGATCGGCGCCAACATCGTCGCCCGCGAGAACGTCAAGGCGCTGCGCAAGAACGTGATCGCCAAATGCTATGGCGGCGACGTCAGCCGCAAGCGCAAGCTGCTGGACAAGCAGAAGGAAGGCAAGAAGCGCATGAAGCAGGTGGGCGCGGTGGAAATCCCCCAGGAAGCCTTTCTCGCGGTGCTGCAGACGGGGGACAAATGAGTTTCGCGCTGTTCCTGCTGCTGCTGCTCGTCGTCACCGGCCTGGTGTGGCTTTTCGACATTTTGTATCTGAAGAAAAGGCGCTCGGCCGACGCCAGGCAGCCCTGGTGGGTCGAATACTCGGCCAGCTTCTTTCCGGTGATCCTGGCGGTGTTCTTCCTGCGCTCCTTCCTGGTCGAGCCGTTCAAGATTCCCTCGGGCTCGATGATCCCGACGCTGCTGATCGGCGATTTCATTCTGGTCAACAAATTCGCCTATGGCATCCGGCTGCCGGTGGCCAACATCAAGGTGCTGGAACTGGGCAGCCCGAAGCGCGGCGACGTGATGGTGTTCCGCTATCCGGCCGACACTTCCCTGGACTACATCAAGCGGGTGGTTGGACTGCCCGGCGACCGGCTCGAGTATCGCAACAAGGAACTGCGCGTCAACGGCAAGGCGGTGCCCCGCCGGCAGATCGAGGACTACGAATCCCGCGAGCGGCTGCAGTTCTATCCGCGCTATGTGGAGAGCTTCGACGGCGCCGGGCACGAGATCATCCTGGAGAAGGAATCGCCGGGTTTCGCCGTCCCGGGGATGGATTTCAGCCATTCCGGAAACTGCGACTACAATAACGGCAGCCTGGTTTGCACGGTGCCGGCCGGCCACTATTTCGTCATGGGCGACAACAGGGATAATTCGAGCGACAGCCGGGTCTGGGGATTCGTCCCGGACGGCAATATTGTCGGCAAGGCGTTTTTCATCTGGCTCAACCTGAACCAACTGGGCCGCTTTGGCACGTTCCGATGATCCTGGGAGAATGAAGATGCGCAACAAGCAGCTTGGTATTGGCCTTGGCGGCCTGCTCGCCGTATCGGCGGTGCTCGTCGCGTTCGCGATCTTGGGCATGAAGCTGGTTCCTTCCTACCTCGAATTCATGGCCGTCAAGAAGGTCGTCAAGGCGATTGCGGCCGAGAAGGGCGGCGCATCCACGGTGGCCGAATTGCGCAGGTCCTTCGCGATCCGCGCGTCGGTGGACGCCATCGAGTCCGTGAAGCCGGAGGACATCGAAATCACCAAGGATGGCGGCGAACTCGTCGTCGCCGCGAGGTACCGCAAGGAGATCCCGCTGGTCGCCAATATCGGCATCCATATCGATTTTGCCGCGGTCTCCAAGGAATAGCGGCCCGGCCGCGACGGTGGCCCGCCACCCGGTTCTCGAGAAACGCCTAGGCCACCGCTTCCAGGATCCCGCGCTGCTCGCGCAGGCCCTCACGCACCGCAGTTTCGGTTCGCCGCACTACGAGCGGCTCGAGTTTCTGGGCGACAGCGTGCTTGGCTGCGCGGTGACGGAGCTGCTGTACCAGCGCCATCCGGACCTGCCCGAGGGCAAGCTGTCGCGCATCCGCGCCGGTTTCATCCGTGAAGAGTCGCTCGCCCGGATCGCGCGCGAACTGGGCGTGGCCGCGTTCCTGCGCCTGGACGAGAGTACCTCCCGCAACGAAGGCGCGGACCGCCCCTCGATCCTCGCCGACGCGCTGGAGGCAATCTACGGCGCGATATTCCTCGATGCCGGCTACGGCGTCGCGCGCGATGTCATCGCGCGCACCTTCGGTACCGCGCTGTCCCAGCTCGATCCCGAATCGGTCGAGAAGGATGCGAAGACGCGCCTGCAGGAAACGCTGCAGGCCAATCGCCGCGCCAAGCCGCGTTACCGGGTGGTTTCCACCTCGGGCGCGAAGCAGAGCCTGGTGTTCGAAGTCGAATGCGCGCTGGAGGATCTCGACCTGAAGGCGACGGGCAGCGGCAGCTCGCGCCAGCGTGCCGAGCAGGAGGCTGCCGGCAAAGTCCTCAAGCTGCTGAACGCATGAGCGCCTTCCGCTGCGGCACGGTGGCGATTGCCGGCCGCCCCAATACCGGCAAATCCAGCCTGCTGAACAAACTGGTCGGGCACAAGCTCGCCATCGTTTCGCCCAAGGCGCAGACCACGCGCCACACCGTGAACGGCGTCCTGACCGTGGCGGACTGCCAGTATGTGTTCGTGGACCTGCCCGGCTACCAGACCAAGCACGTCAATATCCTCAATCGGTCGCTCAACAGGCAGGCGACCGAGGGCGCCCGGGACTGCGATGCCGTCGTGTTCACGGTTGAAGCGACACGCTATGGCGCACCGGATCGCGAAGTGCTGGAGCGCATTCCCGCGCAGCAGCGCATCGTCGCCGCCGTGAACAAGGTGGACCTGGTGAAGAATCAGCTCGATCTGCTGCCGTTCCTCGAGCGCCTGCAGAAGGAGCGCGATTTCGCCGCCATCGTGCCGGTTTCGGCGCGCAACGGCAGGAACCTGCCCGAGCTGTTGCGCGTACTTGCGGGCCTGTTGCCCGAGGGGCCCGCGGCCTACCCCGGGGAACACCTCACCGACCGTGACGAACGCTTTTTCGCCGGCGAGATCCTGCGTGAAAAACTGTTCCTGCTGCTCGGCGAGGAATTGCCTTATCGCTGCGACGTGGTGCTGGAGAGTTTCAAGGACGAAGCGCCGAAAGGAAGAGGCAAGGGCCTGCGGCGCATCGAGGCGACGATCTGGGTGGAACGCGACAGCCAGAAGGCGATCGTGATCGGCGGCGCGGGCGAACTGCTCAAGCGCATCGGGACCGCGGCCCGCAAGGACATGGAGCGGCTCTTCGGCGGCAAGGTCTACCTCGGCGTCTGGGTCAAGGTGAAGCACGACTGGAGCGGGGATGCGCAATTGCTGCGGCAACTCGGCTACCGCTAGAGTTCGGCGATGAAGCGCCGCGCCGAGCACGAACCGGCTTTCGTCCTGCACGCCTATCCCTACAAGGAAACCAGCCTTATCGTGGAGGCGTTCACGCGCGGCTTCGGCCGCGTCGGCCTGCTGGCGCGCGGCGCGCGGCGGCCGCGCTCGGCGATGCGTGGCGTGCTGCTTGGCTTTCATCCGCTGCGCATGACCTGGTCCGCCTCCGCGGAGCTGGGCACGCTGATGGCGGCCGAATGGAGCGGCGGACAGGCGTCGCTCTCGGGCATCGGCCTGATGTGCGGCTTCTACATCAACGAATTGGTATTGAGATTGCTGCCGCGCGACGATCCGCACGAAGCGCTGTTCGACGCCTATGGAGAGGCCCTGGTGGCGCTCGCCACCGGGGAGCAGCGTGCGCCGGCGCAGGCGGGGATCCTGCGCGGCTTCGAGCGCAGGATGCTCGCCGAACTCGGGTATGCTCCAACGCTGGACCGGGACGCGGCGAACGGCGCGCAGATCGAGGCCGCCAAGCACTATGCCTACGAGGCCGAGCGCGGCATGGTCGAAACCCGGCGGACCGATGGCGACACGGCATTCAGCGGCAGGACATTGCTAGACATGGCGGCGGACAATTACGACAACTCGCGGACCCGCGAAGAAGCGCGGCGCCTGCTGCGCGCGCTCATCGCCGAGCGCCTGGGCGGCCAGGCGCTGCATACGCGGGCCGTGCTCTCGGAGCTGCAGGACCTGTGATCGAACTCGGCGTCAACATAGACCACGTCGCCACCGTCCGGCAGGCGCGGCGCAGCTACGAGCCCGACCCGGTCTGGGCCGCCGTGGAAGCGCACCTGGGCGGCGCGGACGGCATCACAGTGCACCTGCGCGAAGACCGGCGCCACATCCAGGACAAGGACGTGGAGCGCTTGCGGGAACTCACGCACATCAAGCTCAACCTGGAAATGGCGGCCACCGCCGAGATGGTGGCGATCGCGCGCCACATCAAGCCCGAGATGGCCATGCTGGTGCCCGAAGGGCGGCACGAGATCACCACTGAAGGTGGCCTGGACATCCTTGCGCAGGAAAAGAAGCTCAAGCCGGCGGTGGCGAAGCTTGCCGACGCGGGCATCGTGGTATCGGCGTTCATCGACGCGGACCTGAAGCAGGTCGAGGCCGCGCAGCGGATCGGCGTCGCGGTCTGCGAGGTGCATACCGGGCCGTATGCGCATGCGTTCCACGCCAGGGGGCGCGACGCCGAAAGCCCGGCAGTTGTTTTCCAATTAAAAAAAATAAAAAAAACCGGTGAGGGAATCCGCGCGCTGGGCATGCGCTTCAATGCCGGGCATGCCCTCAATTATTTCAACGTCGGACCGGTGGCGCGCCTTGCCGGCATCCGGGAACTGCATATCGGGCATGCCATCGTGTCGCGCGCGGTGTTCGTCGGCATGCGCGAGGCGGTGCGCGAGATGAAGCGCCTGATGACAGACGCGGCAGCGACTGCCTCCCTGCGCTCGAGATGATTTACGGCGTCGGCACCGACCTGATCGAAATCGGCCGCATCGAGAAGGCGCTGCAGCGCTTCGGCGATCGATTCGCGCAGCGCATCCTGTGCGAGCCCGAACTCAAGCGCTTCCGCGCCCACAAGCAGCCGGTCGCCTACCTCGCGAAACGTTTCGCGGCCAAGGAAGCCTTCACCAAAGCGCTGGGTACCGGCATCCACGCGCCGGCGAACTGGCACGGCGTCTGGGTCGTGAACCTGAAATCGGGCAAGCCGGTGCTGGAATTTTCTTCGCCCTTGAAGGCGCTGCTGCAGGCAAGGAAAATCCGCCATTCCCATCTCTCCCTCACTGACGAGCGCGAAATCGCCTCCGCGACCGTGATCCTGGAATGCGACGGGTAAAGCTGCCGCTCGGGACGGTGGTTCTCGACCCGGCGGGGCCCGCTCTTACCGAAGACGACCGCCGGCGCCTGCTGCACCCGGCGGCGGGCGGCGCGATCCTGTTCGCCCACAACTACGAGAGCCCGGAGCAGCTCCTGGCGCTCACCGACGAGATCGCGCATCTCAGGGAGCCCGGGCTGCCGATCAGCGTGGACCACGAGGGCGGGCGCGTGCAGCGTTTCATGCTGGGCTTTACGGCGATCCCGCCGATGCGCAGGCTGGGCGTGCAATGGGACCGCGACCGGGAATCCGCGTTGCGCGCGGCGCGCGCGGTGGGCACCGTGATAGCGGCGGAACTGGGCGCGCACGGCGTGGACTTCAGCTTCACGCCGGTGCTGGACCTGGATTACGGCGCCAGCGCCGTGATCGGTCACCGTGCCTTGCACTACGATCCGAACGCGGTAGGCGCGCTGGCCGCGCAACTCATCGAGGGCCTGGCGGGGGGCGGGATGGCCGCGGTGGGCAAGCATTTCCCCGGGCATGGATTCGCGGCGGCGGATTCGCACGTTGCAGTCCCTACCGACCAGCGCCCGTCGAAGGACATATTCCGGAAGGACCTGCTGCCCTACCAGGCGGCAATCAAGGCCGGGCTGGCGGCAGTAATGCCCGCCCACGTCATCTATCCGCAGGCCGATGCGGAACCCGCCGGCTACTCGAGATACTGGCTGAAGGAGGTGCTGCGCGGCAAGCTGGGCTTCGAAGGGCTGATTTTCAGCGACGACCTGTCGATGGAAGGGGCGAGCACCGCAGGCGGCATCGCAGAACGCGCGCGCGCCGCGATGGATGCGGGTTGCGACCAGGTGCTGCTGTGCCAGAAACCGAGGGAGCAGGAACTCCTGCTGGAATCGCTTGCCTCGATTTCAGTATCTTGTCCGGAAAGAATTGAAAAAATGAGACGCCGCGGTGGGCGCGATTTCCGCAAGAGCGTGGCTTACCGCGAAGCGCTCGCGGTGCTGCGGGAAATCCCTTAAGCGACGTGCAACGAACGCACTAAGCGCGTTCCATGTAGGAGCCGTCGTCGGTGCTGACTTTGATCTTCTCGCCGTTGTTGATGAACGGCGGCACCTGGACGATGAGGCCGGTTTCCGTCCCCGCAGGCTTGAACGTATTTGTCGCGGTCGCGTTCTTGATGCCGGGCTCGGTATCGGTCACCGTGAGAATGACGGAGGGCGCCAGTTCGACGCCGATCGGGCGGCCGTTGTAGAGGTTAACCTGCACGTCCGAATTGGGCAGCAGGTAGCCCGATTGCCCCTCGAGGAATTCAGCCGACAGGCGCAACTCCTCGAAATTTTCCTTGTCCATGAAGACGTAGGTGTCGCCGTCCTGGTAGGAGAACGTCATTTCGCGCGGATCGACGAACGCGCGCTCGACCTTGTCCTCGGTGCGGAAGCGCTGGTTGGTCTTGGTGCCCGCCTCGATGTCTTTCATCTCCACCTGCATAAAGGCGCCGCCGCGGCCGCCGACGTGCACGTGATAGCACTTGAGGACGCGCCAGACGCGTTTGTCCCACTCGAGCAGGTTGCCGACCCTGAGTTCCACCGCGCCTACTTTTGACATGACCTAAGCCCCTGAAAAGGGGGCGAATTATAATCCAACTCTCATGTTCGAGCCCAAGCAGTTCGTCGCCGGCTTACCCAACCTTCCAGGCGTCTACCGGATGCTTGGCACGGCGGGCGAGGTGCTGTACGTCGGCAAGGCGGGCGACCTCAAGAAAAGGGTCAGCTCGTATTTCCAGAAGCAGGGCCTGAGCCCGCGCATCCAGATGATGGTCGCGCAGGTTGCTTCGATCGAAGTGACCGCGACCCGCTCGGAAGGCGAGGCGCTGCTGCTCGAGAACAATCTCATCAAGAGCCTCGCGCCGCGCTACAACATCCTGTTCCGCGACGACAAGTCCTACCCCTACCTGATGATTTCCGGCCACGCCTTCCCGCGCCTGGGCTTTCACCGCGGATCGAAGGACAAGCGCAACCGCCATTTCGGCCCGTTCCCGCATTCGCACGCGGTGCGCGAGAGCATCCAGCTCCTGCAGCGCGTGTTCCGGCTGCGCACCTGTGAGGATTCGGTCTTCCAGAACCGCTCGCGCCCCTGCCTGCTGCACCAGATCCGGCGCTGCAGCGCGCCTTGTACCGGGCTCATCTCGGCCGAGGCCTATGCCAGGGATGTACGCAGCGCCGAGCTGTTCCTCGAGGGCCGGGAGGACGACGTGACCCGCCTGCTCACCGAGCGCATGGACGCCGCGTCGGCGGAACTGCGCTACGAGGAGGCGACGCTGTACCGGGACCAGATCCGCGCTCTGTCGCGCGTGCAGGCGCGCCAGTACGTCGAATCCGAGCGCGGCGTGGAGGCGGACGTGGTCGCCTGCGTGCTCGAGGACGGCATGGCCTGCGTCAACCTGGTCATGATCCGCGCCGGCAGGCACGTCGGGGACCGGAGTTTCTTTCCGCAGAATGCGGCGCAGGCGACGACGGAGGAGATCGTCGAGGCCTTCCTCGAGCAGCACTACATCGAGCAGCCCCGGCCACCGCTGGTCATCGTCGGCAATCCGGTGCGCGGCGAGCGCCGGATGTGGGTCGAGATGGCCGAGAAGAACGCGCGCCTCGCGCTCGCCCAGCGGGTGCGGGAAAAGACGACGCAGGAAGGACGCATCGTCGCGCTGCGCGAAGCGCTCGGCCTGTCCGATGCGGCGCAGCGCATCGAATGTTTCGACATCAGCCATACGATGGGGGAAGCCGCGGTGGCCTCGTGCGTGGTATATGACAGGCATGCGATGCAGAAATCCGAATACCGGCGCTTCAACATGCGCGACGTGATTCCCGGCGACGACTACGGCGCGATGCGCCAGGCGCTCACGCGCCGCTACGAACGCGTGTCGGCGGAGGAGGGCAAGATCCCCGACCTGATCCTGATCGACGGCGGCCGCGGGCAGGTGAATGCCGCACGCGCCGCGCTGGCCGAACTCGGCCTGAACGACCTCGTGCTGGTAGGCGTGGCGAAGGGGCCGGAGCGCAAGGCGGGAATGGAAGAACTGATTCTTGCAGCCGAAGGCCAGTCCCTGACGCTGCCGCCGCAGCATCCCGGGCTGCACCTGGTACAGAGCATCCGGGACGAGGCGCACCGCTTCGCCATCGTCGGCCACCGCGCGAAACGCGGCAAGACGCGCACCACTTCCGCGCTGACCGAGATTCCGGGCATCGGCGCCAAGCGCCGCCAGAAGCTGTTGGCGCACTTCGGCGGGCTGCAGGGCGTGCAGGCCGCCGCGGTGGACGAGCTCGCCACCGTGGCCGGCGTGAGCCGCGCGTTGGCCGAAAAAATATATCGCCATCTGCACGCCTGAGAATCTGATGATGCCGATCAACGCACCCAACCTCGTCACCCTGCTGCGGATCCTGCTGATCCCGCTCATCGTCGGCATTTTCTATTTGCCCGTAGAGTGGATGTCCGACATGGCGAAGAATGTCGGCGCCACCGGGATCTTCATCGTCGCGGCGATCACCGACTGGCTGGACGGCTACCTGGCGCGCAAGCTGAACCAGATGTCGGCGTTCGGCGCGTTCCTCGATCCGGTCGCCGACAAGCTGGTGGTCGTGGGCGCGCTGATCGTGCTCCTCAAGCTGGGCAGGGTGGAGATGGTGGTCGGCCTGATCATCATCGGCCGCGAGATCGCGATTTCCGCGCTGCGCGAATGGATGGCGACCGTCGGGCAGGCCAAGAGCGTCGCGGTCGCCTTCATCGGCAAGCTCAAGACGGTGCTGCAGATGGTGGCGATCCCGCTCCTGCTGTTCGAGGACCGGTTGTTGGGGCTGATCGACTGCTATGCGCTCGGCACCTTGCTGATCAATGTCGCCGCGGTACTGACCGTGGTTTCGATGCTGTACTACATGCGCAAGGCGATGCCCCTGGCGGGGGGTTGAGGTATAATTCGAACCCTTTTTCGCGGGAGTAGCTCAGTTGGTAGAGCGCAACCTTGCCAAGGTTGAGGTCGAGAGTTCGAGACTCTTCTCCCGCTCCAATTTAGTCTAGGGAAGGCCGCTCGGCCTTCCCTATTGTTTTTGCATGCATCCTCCGGCGCGGTAGCAAAGCGGTTATGCAGTGGATTGCAAATCCATGTAGGCCGGTTCGACTCCGGCCCGCGCCTCCAACACGCTGAATGCCCGGGTGGCGAAACTGGTAGACGCAAGGGACTTAAAATCCCTCACGCGAAAGCGAGTGTGGGTTCGAGTCCCACCCCGGGTACCAAGTCAGCGCAGTTTTTTCTTCTGCTTGCGGTCGGCCATGATTTTCTCGAAGCATTCGGCGCAGACTTCGCGCTTGTTCTTGACGCCCGGCAGGGTGCGAAAGGTCGCGCGCGGCCGCGAATGTTGCCCGTGGAAGCAGTACTTGAGCGGGTTGAGATTGGCCATCAGCGAGTCGAATACTGTGCCAAGTCGGGGGTTTGCGCAATCGGCATTAATATGGCGCGATCTCCCCGGTATCCACGAGCCCCCAGGATGAGGCAGAGAACCAGGACCACCGAGCGGCGCATCGAACGCGCCGGCAAATGGCTGTTCGAGGCGCACGGCAGGCGGGAGCGTTTCGGGCCCATGCCCGCGGAACTCGCGCCGCGCGACGCCGGCGACGCCTACGCCATCCAGAGCGAGTACGTGGGCATGCGCGCCGCCACGCTCGGGCCAATTGCCGGCTACAAGATCGCCCTGACCACGCCGGCCATGCGCGCCATGGTGGGCCTGAATGATTCCATCGCCGGCGACCTGTTGGAGAAATCCATCCTGCCAAGCCCGGCGCGGGTGCGCGCCGCCGACTACGGACGGTTGCTGGTCGAGTTCGAAATCGCGGTGGAACTGGCCGAAGACCTGCCGTCCATAGGCGCGCCGTACGACCGCGCGCGGGTGGCAACGGCGGTGGCGGCCGTGATGCCGGCGCTGGAACTCGCGGACGACCGCAACGCCGACTACACCGGCATCTCGGCGCACGCGCTGATGCTGATCGCCGACAACGCCTGGAACGAAGGCACGGTGCTGGGCGAAAAAGTGCGCGACTGGAGCGGCATCGACCTGGGAGCGCTGCGCGGCGTGGCCACCATCAATGGCGAGAATGTGGGCGAGGGCCATGGCCGCGACGTCATGGGTCATCCCCTGGAAGCGCTGGCGTGGATCGCCAATAACCTCGCCTCGCGCGGCCTCGGCCTGTGGCGCGGCGACGTGGTGATCACTGGCAGCCTGATAGCGTCGAAATTCCCCAAGGCGGGTGACAGGATTCGATTTGAAGCCGGCGCGCTGGGCGCGGTGGAACTTCAGGTCAGCTGATCAGCCGCTTCAGTTCCGCCTTCTGCACCTTGCCCATCGCGTTCCTGGGCAGGCTTTCGAGAAAGACCACGCGGCGAGGGTGCTTGTATTTGGCCAGGCGGTTTTCAAAGAGTGCCCGCACTGCTTTCTCATTCAGCTCGGAATTCTTCTGTAAAACGATACAGGCAAGAGCGGATTCGCCCCATTTGGCGTCCTCGACGCCAATGACCGCGGCTTCCGCGATCGCCGGGCAATCGGCGAGCACGTTCTCGAGTTCCGCGGGATAGATGTTCTCGCCGCCGGAAATAATCACGTCCTTCGAGCGGCCCATGATCCAGTAGTAGCCGTCCTCGTCCACGCGCGCGAGGTCGCCGGTGCGGAACCAGCCGGCGGGCGAAAGCGATGCGGCGGTGGCGGCGGGATCGTTCCAGTAGCAGCGCATCACGTTGGGGCCGCGCACGAGGATTTCGCCCTCCACCAGCTTCACTTCGCAATGCGGCGCCGGTTTGCCGGTGCTGCCGAGCTTGCGCACGGCGTCTTCGGCGAGCAGGACGATGGCGATGGGCGAGGTCTCGGTGCAGCCGTAGATCTGGCCCACGGGAATGCCGCGTTCGTGGAAAGCGCGGATCATTGACTCGGGCACCACCATCGAACCCGCATTCATCATGCGCAACGACGACAGGTCGGTCGTTGTCCAGGCCGGATGAGAGATCACCGCCTGCAGGGTCGCCGGCACCAGCAGGGAAATCGTCGGCCTGCGCGCGGCGACGTCGGCGAGCCAGAGCGCGGGATCGAAGCGCTTGTGGAGCGTCACGGTGCCGCCGGCCTGCAGCGCGGGCAGCGTCTGGTTGTTGAGCCCGCCGACATGGAACATCGGCAGGGCGGTGAGGATGTGGTCTGCCTGCGTCAGGCCGTGGGCGTGGATCGAATTCAGTCCGTTTGCGAGCAGCGCCGACTGGCGCAGCACCGCGCCCTTGGGCTTGCCGGTCGTGCCGGAGGTGTAAACGATAAGTACGTCGTCCTCGTCGGAACCTTGAGGTTTCGGGCTTTTATTCTCTTCATACTTGCCGATGGGAATTCCAAGATGCCTCCCATGGACTTCAAAATCAGCATCGCAAAACAAGCACTTCGGCGAGCAATCGGCGAGGATGGTTTTGTGCTCGGCCGCGGTCAGGCGCCAGTTGAGCGGCACCAGGATCGCGCCCAGGCGCGCAAGCGCGAAGAGGAGCACCAGCATCTCGGGACAGTTGTAGCCAAGCCAGGCGACGCGGTCGCCTTTTTTCACCGGTAGTGAATTTGAAGTTTTCCGGACCCGGTTCCACAGGTCCTGGTAGCTGATGTCGACGCCGCTGAAATGAATCGCGGTCTTCGAAGGAGACGCCTCCGCGCAGCGCTCGATGATGCGCGAGAGGTTAATCGTCGGTCTCGCCGGCCTCGTAGAGCGCTTCGCGGCCAATGCGGTCGAGGCAGAGTTCGGCGGTCCAGGGCAGCATCAGGGCGCCGCAGCGGGAGTCGCGGTAGAGGCGCTCCAGCGGCAGGGTTTTCAGCATGGACTGGCCGCCGCAGGTACGGATCGCGAGGGCGCAGAGGGCGTTGGCGTTTTCCATGATGGTGAACTGCGTCGCGTAGGCGCGCAGGCGCGCGTCCTTGGGCGGATCCACGCGCGCGTCATCGAGCATGCGCAGGAAGAGGGCGCGCGTCTGCTCGAGCTTGATCCACATCTCGGCCA
>JBDTRO010000139.1:0-26306 GCA_039931635.1 Betaproteobacteria bacterium
TCGCGGACCGCGTCTGCATCCTGGACAAGGGCCGCGTGTGCTACGCCGGCACGCTGGCGGCGCTGGACGCGGACCCGGCGCTGCGGCAGCAGCACCTGTCGGTCTGAGCAAACCTAGGCCGGGATCGCCTCGGCCGACAGCGCGACGGGCTGATACTCGGCGCGGGACGGAACGTCCGGCGCGACGTGCATTACGCCACGCGCCAGTTCCATGACCACGGAGGCCACCGTTTCGACGCGCGCCTGCGCCGGCATCGACGGATCGGGCCTGCGGCATACCGACACAAGGCCGTCGGTCTCGTCGCGCAGGAGGCGCTTCACGTCCTCGATCCCATGCTGCGGACGTGCCGCCGCATGGCGCTGCGCGCAGGCCAGGCGCGGTTCGCTCGCGAGATTCTCGACCATCACGGATTGCCACGCGCGCGCTTCCTGGTCGAGGAAGTGGTTCGTGTGGCACAGGGTGGCGCCGTCGCCGCGCACCACGCGCAGGCCCTTGGGCGCGAATTCGAGCCCGGCAGAGTCGCCCGCAAGGTCGGCGCACAGCGCGTTCGACGAGCTGCCGTAGGAGAATTTCGACGCGAACTCGATCGCGTCCTGGACGCTGGAGCGCTTCAGAAGTGCGCGCAGCAGCACATGCACCGGCACGCCCGGGCGCTTGCCATCGAAAATGGAACTCAGGATATTGAGGCAGACGCCGAAGCCGGTTTCGTTCAGGCCGATCTTGCCCAGCATGCCCGCTTCGGTGAGCGTCATGCAATCCGGCCCGGCGTTGCCGCGGATGCGCAGCAGGACCAGCGCATCGCGCTGCGTCCCGAGCCAATCCCAGTTTTGCGCCAGCAGCGTGCCACCGGTGGAGCTCGCCCGGGGGGAGATCGCGATAGCGGTGCACTCGCCGACGCCGGCCTGGGCGAGGAAGCCGGCCGGCATGATTTCCGTGCGCGCGTTCAGCGCGAGCAGCTCGTCGATGTGTCGATGCGCGCCATGCGCGATGCCTTCCAGCTCTTCGAGCAGCGCGGCGTCGAATCCGCCGATTACATCCCGGAATTCCGCGCCGCGGCGCTGCGCCGCCGTCCAGTCCATACCGTAGTGCGCGAACAGGGAGGCGTAATTCGCCAGCGACCTCTCTACCCGTCCGCGCGCCTGCTGCCCGTGGATGCGGCCGCGCTCGAAGGCGCTGCCGGACAGCTCAATGAGTGGAAACATCGTCATCGGCGGATGGTACTCCCAGTACGCCCAGTACGCCTATTTCGCCCAGTACGCCTCAGCCCGCCAATACGCGCAATGCCGTATCGCCGCGCAGCGACAGGATGGTGGCGGCGCAGATCGCGACGACCGGCAGCGCGAACAGGGCCAGGCTCAGGGCAAGCATCTTGCGCGGCGGAGGCGCCGCCCGGAACCGGGACCAGCACGACATCATGAGCAACCCCATCAGCGCCCAGCAGAATAGTTCCAGCACCACCCTGCTCCAGGACTTGCCGAGCAGCACGCCGATCCCTCCCGCCAAGCCGAGTAGCCAGATGCCGAAGAGCACGGAATCGTCGATGACCCGGGCAGCGAGTTCCTTGCGGGCAATTTCGTCGCGCAGATGGATGACGACGATCAGCCAGATGCCGCAGACGAGCGCCAGTCCCGAGCCTGCCGAAAACAGCCATCCGATCAGGGACAGGTTCAGCAGGTCCATGCCCTACGCCAGCCGCAGCGAGCCCTCGACGCAGGTCACCGCGCTGCCGCCCAGGAATATTTTTCCGCCTTCGATCCGGACCGACACGCGTCCATCGCGCCCCAGTTGCATTCCCTGCCTCGCCGTGTAGCGGGGTCCCATCTCTGCAGCCTGCCCGGTCTTCACCAGGTACGCGGCGACGCTGATGTTGCCGCTGCCGCAGACCGGATCCTCGGCGATGCCGTGCGCCGGCGCGAACGAACGCACCTGCAGCGCCGACAGGCCGTCGCTGGCCCTGCCATAGACCGTCGCGCCCCCGACCGAAAGCCGATCGCTCAATTCCGCCAGGCGCTGCATGTCCGGGGCAAGCGCGGCGACCGCCGCGGCGTCCGCCAGCTGGGCCACCAGCCAGCGCGGCCCGACATTGATGATGCAGGGCGAGCCTTTGACTTTCGACTTGAGGGATTTTTCAAGATCACCCACGTCGGAACCATCCAAAGCCGTATCCGACGCAGGCGGTGCCTCCAGCCACAGCGTTTCCCCATCGGCCTGCAATTCCAGCACGCCTACCGCGCACTCCTGCCTGAGCTTGCCTGCCTTCGGTTTTACGATCCCCGCCTCCAGCACCGCGTGCGCGCTGCCAATGGTCGGATGCCCGGCAAACGGAAGCTCGGCGCGCGGGGTGAAGATGCGCAACCGGTAATCCGCGGCGGCAGAGCTCGGCGGCAGCACGAAAGTCGTTTCCGACAGATTGGTCCAGGCCGCGATGCGCTGCATCTGCTCCGTGTCCAGGCCTTCGCTTTCCAGCACGACCGCAACCGGATTGCCGGCAAAGGGAACGCGCGTAAAGACGTCCACCTGCTTGAATTTGACCAGGCGCATGGCGGCACCGCTCAGGCGAGAACGCAGGCCTCTTCGAAAGCCAGGCGCGGGCTGCGTGCGAAGATTTTCGACGGGTCGCCCTTGCCAAGGTTGCAGAGGAAGTTCGATTTCCAGCGCCCGTCCGGGAAGAACGCCGCGTCCACCTTGGCATTGTCGAAGCCGGACATCGGCCCGGTATCCAGGCCGAGCGCCCGCGCGGCGATGATGAAATAAGCGCCCTGCAGCGAACCATTGCGAAACGCGACCACCTGGTTGCCGGCCTTCTTCTCGTCGCCTTGGAAACCCTTGATCGCGTCGGGCCGGAAGGGAAAAACCTTGGGCAGGTTTTCGTAGAACATCAGGTCGTGCGCGATGATGGCGGTCACCGGCGCCGCCATGGTCTTGTCCAGGTTGCCCGGGCTGAGCGCGGGCTTGAGCTTCTCTTTGCCTTCCTTGGTGCGCACGAACACGATGCGGCCCGGTTGCGTGTTCATCGTCGTCGGGCCCCATTTCATGAGGTCGTACAGCTCGCGCAGCTGCGCATCGCCCACCGGTCCGGAGAACGCATTGTGGGTGCGGGCCTGGCGAAAAATCGTATCGAGGGCTTTTGCGTCCAGCATGTCCATCTCCGGGAGGTAAGGCGAACGCAAATGTTAGCATCGCCTGATGCCGCCAGAGCTGCCGTCGGACCTCACGCACTTCATCCGTCCCGGCGACGGCATCATCCTCGGGCAGGCCTGCGCCGAGCCGCAGACGCTCTCAGCGGCGCTGGCCGCACAGCGTGCGGCATTTTCCGGCGCCACCGTGTTCCTCGGCGTCAATTACGCCGGCAATCTCCGGCCGGAACACGCCGATCACCTGAAGTTCTCTTCCTACTGCGGCGCCGGCCACAATCGCGCGCTGGCCGATGCCGGCGTGCTCGACATTCATCCCCATCCCTACTCCAGGCTGGCGCCGCTGATCCGCCAGCGCAAAATTCCCTGCGACGTGGCGCTGATCCAGGTGAGCCCGCCCAATGCGCGCGGCGAATACAGCATGGGCCTCGCGGTGGACTACCTGCCGCCCGCGATCGAGACCGCGCGGTCCGTGATCGCGGAAGTCAACGCGCGGGTGCCATGGACGCACACGGCGAAACTGTTTCGGCGGGAGGATTTCGCGCTGCTGGTCGAATCCGATCTCGAACCGGCCACGCCACCGCCGGCGCGCGCGGGCGCAACGGAAGCCGCCATCGCGCGCCATGCCGCCGCGTACATTCCGGACGGCGCCACGCTGGAATTCGGCCTCGGCATGCTGCCCGACGCGGTATGCGCCGACCTGCACGAGCGGAAGTCCCTGAAAGTCCATTCCGGCACCATCGGCGATGGCGTCGCGGACCTCATGCGGCGCGGCGCCGTGGTCTCGGCCGACTGCGCAATGCTGATCGGCTCCCGCAAGCTGTTCGATTTCGTGCATGAAAATGCCGCCGTCCGCCTGCATTCCACCGAGTTCACGCACGAACCGCGCGTCCTGCTCGGCATTCCGCGCTTCGTCGCGATCAATTCCGCGGTCGAGGTGGACCTGACTGGACAGGTCAATGCCGAAGTCGCCAAGGGCAGCTACCTGGGCGCGGTCGGCGGCGCGCTCGATTTCATGCGCGCCGCCACTTTCTCGCCGGGCGGCGTCTCGCTCCTGCTGCTCCCGGCGGCGCGCATCGTGAGAACGCTGTCCGGGCCCGTGTCCACGCCGCGCAGTGAAGCCGGTGTCATCGTCACCGAGCGCGGCGCGGCGGACCTGAGAGGCTGCACCCTTAACGAACGCATGCAGCGGATGCTGCGCATCTCCGTCCTGGAATCTTGAATCCAACTCGCTAGCGGTAATTCCTGAGGGCGGACACAAACCAGAATGGCGTGGATGCCAACGCCATGGAGCAAAGCGAGAATACGAGGCCGGTCGCGTAGCCGCCGGTGAGGTCGTGCAGCACGCCGCCCATCAGCGAACCGAACGCGGCGCCGATCGAGTTGGCGGCGAACACCGTGCCGTAGATCGTCGCCACGCGCGGTCCAGCGAAATGCCGCGTGCAGATCGAGGAGATGATGGGCCCGCGTACGCCCATCGATGTGCCGAACACGAGCACGAACGCGATCAGCAGCGGCGTCGAAGGATAGGCCGCCAGCAGGAGCAGCAGCACCAGGCCGGCCATGGTGCCGACGAAGCTCACGCTTACCGTCTGGCGCGAACCGAAGCGCTCGGTCAGGAAGCCGCTGCCCATCACGCTGCCGGCAGAGAGCATGCCGCAGAAGCCGAAGGCGGTGGCCGCGGCAAGCGGGGAAAATCCGGCATCCACGAGGAACGCCACCAGCTGGATCAGGATCGCGAACATCCCGATCGCGGTGAAGAAGAACGCCTGCACCATGCCCCAGTAGATGCGCGTCCGTATCGCGCGCCGCAGCGTCCATTCGCCGCCCGCCGGCGGCAGCTGGCTGGCGCGCTCCGGCGGCCGGCCGGCGGCAAAGCGGCGCCAGGGCAGCGCGAACAGCACGACCGGCGCGATCGTCAACAGGACGATGCCGAGCCGGTAGTACGCGCCGCGCCAGCCGTAGTGCTCCACCAGCGCCTGCGTGATCGGAATGAAGACGATGATACCGGCGCCAGTGGCTGAAAACGCGATGCCAATGGCGCGCGACAGGCGCGCATGGAACCAGCGCGACAGCATCGCCGAGGCCGGCACCATGCCGGTCATCGCTACGCCTATGCCGACGGCAGCGCCGATCAGCAGATAGAACTGCCACAGCTTGTCGAGGGAGCTGGCCGCGACATAGGCGCTGCCGATGCAGGCGATGCCCAGGCCGTAGACAAGGCGCGGTCCGACGCGGTCGAAGAGCACGCCGATCAGCGGCGCGGCGAATCCGCTCACCAGCAGGAAGACGGAATACACGCTGGTGAGCTGGTAGCGCGTCCAGCCGTACTCGCGCTCCAGCGGCAGCAGGAACACCGCATAGGTGTCGCCCAGGCCGCGGCCGAGCATGTTGAGCGAGAAGCAGACCGCAAGCACCACCGCCGCGGTGCGCTGGGGCGAAGGCGTCGTCAGAGCATTTTCTCGAGACCGAATACCTGGCGCAGGTAGGCGAGGTAACCCGGGTCCTTGCTCACCGTCTTGCCCGGCGAATCGGACACCTTGGCCACCGGCTGGCCGTTGCACTCGGTCATCTTGATGACGATGTTGATCGGCTCGTAGCCGAGATCGTTGGTGAGGTTGGTGCCGATGCCGAAGGAGGTGAGCGCCCTGCCCTGGAACCGGCGCGCGATGTCGATGGCGACCGGCACCGTCAACTGGTCGGAGAAGATCAGCGTCTTGGCGCGTGGATCGACGCGGTTGCGGCGGTAATGCTCGATCAGGCGTTCGCCCCAGGAGAACGGGTCGCCCGAATCGTGCCGCGCGCCGTCGAACAGCTTGCAGAAGTACATGTCGAAATCGCGCAGGAAGGCATCCGTGCCGTAGGTATCCGAGATCGCGATGCCCAGGTCGCCGCGGTATTCCTTGGCCCAGACGTCGAAGGCGTAAACCTGCGAATCGCGCAGGCGCGGCCCGAGCGCCTGGCAGGCCTGCATGTATTCGTGCGCAATGGTACCCAGCGGCGTCACGCCGTGCTTCATCGCCAGCCAGACATTCGACGTGCCGGCAAAGCGGTCCGGAATCTCGCGCTTGAACGTGGCGATCACCTCGTCGTGCCAGCTGCGCGCGAAGCGCCTGCGCGTGCCGTAGTCCGAGACGCGAAACGTCAGTTCGGGCTCCAGCTTTCGCACCAGGTCGATCTTGGCCTTGAGGCGGGCGCGTCCCGCCGCCAGATCGGGCCTGGGCTGCGTGCGCCGGAAGTAGACTTCGGACACCACCGCCAGCACCGGAATTTCGAACATGATGGTGTACAGCCACGGGCCGCGGATCGAGATGTCCAGGCCGGGTGCGTCCGCCGAGCGCTCGACGCGGATGTATTTCCCGTTGAAATGAAACAACGCGAGGAAATCGACGAAGTCGGATTTCATGAAGCGCAGGCCGCGCAGGTAGGCGAGTTCCTCGTCGCGAAAGCGCATCTTGCACAGGTCGGCGATGCCGGCGCGGATCTCGTCGGCGTGCGGCGCGAGGTCCACGCCTTCGGTGCGGCACTTGAACACATACTCGACCTGCGCGCCCGGGAAGTGATGCAGCACCACCTGCATCATCGTGAATTTGTACAGGTCGGTGTCGAGCAGCGACTCGATGATCATCGGACGATTTTACCCGCCCTGCGACAATTCCCTGCCCTGCGATAATTCCCTGCCCTGCGATAATTCCTCTTCATGTGCGGCCGCTTTGCATTGCATACCCATCCCGACGTGGTCGCGCTGATGTACGGCCTGGCGGGAATTCCCGCCTACGCCCCGCGCTACAACATCGCCCCGGCTGCGCAGGTCCTGATTATCCGCAGGCACGAAGCCGTCATGGTGCGCTGGGGCCTGGTGCCGCGCTGGGCGAAGGATCCCGCCATCGGCGCGAGGATGAACAACGCACGCGCCGAGACCGTGGCCGAGAAACCATCGTTTCGCGAGGCTTACCGGAAGCGGCGCTGCCTCATCCCGGCAAACGGCTTCTACGAATGGAAGACCGAAGACGGCCGCAAGCAGCCGTATTACATCCACCCTGCGAGCGGCGAACTGTTGGCGTTCGCCGGCCTCTGGGAGCAATGGAACGAGCTGCAGACCTGCGCCGTCATCACCACCGAAGCGAACGAAAAGATGAGCGCGGTCCACGAGCGCATGCCGGTCATCCTGACGCCGGCCGAAAGCGCCCGCTGGCTGGAAGGCGCGGAGATTCCGCTGCGCGCCTGCCCCGACAACGTGATCGACATCCGCCGCGTCAGCCGTGCGGTCAACAACGCGCGCAACGACACGCCCGGGCTGACGGAGGAGGAAAAGGGCTGATTTGCGCGGTACCGCGCTACTGGATATAATGCCAGCACTGAACAAGGGCACAGTAGCCGGGAGCATTGCATGAGCGAACCGCTGACCGATCGCCAGGCCGAGATCCTCCGGCTGATCAAGGATCTGACCGAGGTATCGGGCTTTCCCCCTACCCGTGCCGAGATCGCCGAGCGGATGGGTTTCCGTTCCGTGAATGCTGCCGAGCAGCACCTGCGGGCGCTGGAACGCAAGGGCGCGCTCGACATCTCTTCCGGGTCCTCGCGCGGGATCCGGATCCGCGACCGCAGCGGCCCGCGCCACGGCAAGCTGCTCGAACTGCCGGTGATCGGCCGGGTCGCGGCCGGCAGCCCGATCCTGGCCGAAGAGCACGTGACGGCGCGCTACCAGATGGATCCGAACCTGTTCACGCCGCGCGCCGACTACCTGCTGCGGGTGCGCGGCCTGTCGATGCGGGACGCCGGCATCTTCGAAGGCGATCTGTTAGCCGTGCACCGCACGCAGGAAGCACAGAGCGGCCAGGTTGTCGTTGCCCGCATTGGCGACGAGGTGACCGTCAAGCGCCTCAAGCGCCGCGGCCACGCCGTTCAGCTGCTGCCCGAGAATCCGGACTTCGAACCGATCGAGCTCGATCTGCGCAAGGACGAGATGACCATCGAGGGCATCGCCGTAGGCGTGATCCGCAGCGGCAAAAGTCTGTAAGAAGGCGTCGTCCGCGCAGCTTTGCGCGGCTCGGGCCGGCGGGTGTCGCCTATAATGCGGGGCTCGTTCCCTAGCCGCCTATGAATCTCCCCAGCAATGCGACGGACCCGACCCAGGCGTCCGGAAAAATAAGCCTGCGCCAGTCGGCCGATCCGCGCCGCGTACTGGCCGACCGCGTCGAGCAGATCTACAGCCAGATGCCGCTCGGCATCGTCGGCAGCTTCGTCATCAGCGTCGTCGCGGCCTATGAACTGCGCGAAGGACGCTACGTCGAAATCGTCATCTTCTGGGCCGGCCTGGTGCTCCTGCTCACCGCAGCGTCCATCGGCCTGTACTGGAGCTACCGCAGGAGCGCGACCAAGACCGCGGATGCCGCGCAGTGGCTGCGCTGGCTGGCGATCAGCGCCCTGGCCAACGGCGCTACCTGGGGATTCGCCGCCGCGGTGTTCTTTCCGTCGCACGCCGACGAGCAGCAGGTCTTCCTCGCCTTCCTGCTCGCGGGCATGGTGGCCGGCGGAGTGCCGATGTATGCCGTGTCCTGGCCGGTCTACGCCTTGTATGCGGCGGGCATCATCTTTCCGTTCACCTACGTGCTCGCGACCTTCGGCAACAAGCTGTTCGCCGAGATCGCGCTGCTGATACCGGCGTTCTACGCCATCAACGTGGGCATCGCCTACCGCCTGAACCAGGTCTTCGATTCCGGCTACCGGTTGCGGCATGCCTATGGCAAGCTGACCGAGGACTACACCGCCCTGAACCAGAGGCTCGAGCAGCAGCTGGTCGAACTGGAGGAAGCCCGCCGCCAGGTC
Organism: Betaproteobacteria bacterium; assembly: GCA_039931635.1. Taxonomy (GTDB): domain Bacteria; phylum Pseudomonadota; class Gammaproteobacteria; order Burkholderiales; family SG8-39; genus RBG-16-66-20. Next base: position 8,964 of record JBDTRO010000139.1, read on the forward strand.
GAGGCCTCCGGCCGCAAGCTCGCGCTGTTCGCCGAACGCTCGCCGATCGCGGTGTTTGAATTCGACGCCAGCGGCAACGTGCTGAGCGTCAATCCCGCCGCCGAGAACCTGTTCGGTTTCACGGCGGCCGAGATGGCCGGCCGCCCGGGCACTGGGTTCATGTTTCCGGGCGAGCTCGAGAACGAGGTCGCCGGCCGGTGGCGCGTGTTCATCAAGGACCGCAAGCCGGTGTTCGGCCTGCGCTACAACAACGTGCGCCGCGACGGCACCGAAGTGAACTGCGAATGGAACCTGACGCCGCTGGTGAATTCGGACAACCAGGTGGTGTCGGTGATCATCCAGGGCCGCGACATCACGCAGCAGCTCGAGGCCGAGCGCATGAAGCAGGAGTTCACCTCGACCCTGAGCCACGAGCTGCGCACGCCGCTCACCTCCATCATCGGCTCGCTGCAGCTCATCAATTCGGGCGTGATGGGCGACATCGAAAAGGACACGCTGGAACTCACCACCATCGCCGAGCGCAACGGCCAGCGCCTGCTCGACCTGATCAACGACATCCTGGATGTCGAGAAAATCGAATCGGGCAAGCTCACGCTGGCGCCCGAGGTGCTGGAACTGGGCGAACTGGTCGCCGAGTCGCTGATCCTGAACCGGGGCTTTGCCGAGCGCTACAAGGTGAAGCTTGCGGTGACCGGCGCGCTGACCCAGGTCAAGGTGACCGCCGACCGCAAGCGCGTGCACCAGATCATGACCAACCTGCTGTCCAACGCGGTGAAATTTTCAACCGAGGGCAGCGTGGTGGAAACGACCATGGAGCATGTCGCCGATGAAATGCTGCGCGTAAGCGTGCACGACAACGGTCCGGGCATCCCGGAGGGTTTCCGCAACCGGATCTTCGGCCGCTTCGCGCAGGCCGACATGTCGCATACCCGCCAGAAGGGCGGCACCGGCCTCGGGCTCGCGATCTGCAAGCGCCTGGCCGAACTGATGGGCGGCAATATCGGCTTTACGGACCGCGCAAGCGGCGGCACCACGTTCTGGTTCGAACTGCCCAAGCACGACTGAAAGGAACCCATGCCCGCGCAACCGCTCAATCGAATCTGCTACGTCGAGGACGATGAAGACATCCAGAGGATCGTGCGCGTGTCGCTCGAGCGCATCGGCAAGATGACGGTGGAAGTGGTGGGCGATCCGATGGTGGCGATCGAGCGCATCATCGCCTTCAAGCCCGAGCTGGTGATGCTCGACTGGATGATGCCGGGCATGGACGGACCGACGCTGTTCCGCAAGATGCTCGAAACCCCGGCGACCCGGGACCTGCCCGTGGTATTCATCACCGCCAAGGCCTCGACGCGCGAACTGGACGAGTTGCGCACTCTGGGCGCGGTCGGCACGATCTCGAAGCCGTTCTCGCCCAAGGACCTGCCCGGGCAGCTGCGCACGATCTGGGCGGCTTTGCCTTAAAGCAGTTTCGTCGTCTTCTCGGCGCCGAAGGCGCCGGTCCCCTGGTAGAACTTGCGCGACAGGAAGCCGATGACCTCGTCGGCATTCCTGAAACGCGCATCGCGGTCCTTCTCGACCAGCTTGTCCATCAGGCGCTGGTACTGCACGAGGTGCCCGGGCAGGTCCGGCGGCTGCGTGTTCAGGTGGTGCAGCGCGACCTCGACCGCGGTTTCGCCGTCGAACAGGTGGGTGCCGCTCAGCATCTGGAACAGCAGCACGCCCGCGCTGTAGATGTCGGTGCGCAGGTCCAGCGCGGCGCCGCGCACCTGCTCCGGGCTCATGTAGCGCGGCGTGCCGAGGATCTCGCCGTGCCCGGTGCGGTCGATGGCATCGATGTGCTTGGCGATGCCGAAGTCAAGGATCGCGAGGCTGCCGTCGGAGCGGAACATCAGGTTCTGCGGCTTCAGGTCCCGGTGCAGCACACCCTGCTCGTGGATGTCGCCCAGCGCGAACATCAGTTCGCGGAAGATCTTCAGGCTTTCCTCGGGATTGAGCGCCTGGTCGCCGAGCCGCTTGTTCAGGTCGCCGCCGTCGAAGAATTCCATCACCAGGTAGGCGAGATCGCCCGACACGCCGTGGCCGTGGATGCGCGCCACGTGGCGGCTGCGGATGCGCTCCACCAGGTTGTATTCTTCGATGAATCGCTCCAGCGCCATTTTGTCGCTGGTCGCCTCGGCGCGCAGGATCTTGACCACCAGCGGCTCGTCGTCGCCATCGCGCGAAGCGAGATAGACGCGCGACATGCCGCCCTCCCCGATCAGGCGCAGCACCTTGATGCCTGGAATGCGGATGCGCGCGCCAAGCTCGTGGCCTTCGGCGCGCGAGACGATCTCCGGCGAGGCCGTTTTCTCGATCTTGCCGCGCGAAAGTTCCCGCACCGAGGTGACCAGCTTCTCGCGCGTCAGCTCCTGCTTGCGCTGATAGTCGTCGGCGCCCGCCTTCATGGCGCGCACCGCGATCACTTCATTGCCCGCACCTGTGAGGAACAGCACCGGCGGGCAGTCCCGGCGCAGCTTGAACTGCTGCAGCCACTGCAGGCCGTCGCCGCGGCCCAGCATGTAGTCGAGGATCACGACATCGTAGGAGCCGAGCGGGAACGACGCGTCCGGCATCTCGCGCTCCAGCGGGTCGAATTGCTCGACCTGGAGTTCGGGCCATTCCTGCTTGAGGTAATGCGCGAGGATGTTGCGCAAGTCCTCGTCGTCATCGATGATCAGAACCTTCAACGCGCCTCCCCTGAGGGCCCCGCCTGTCTACACCGGCGAGACCTTCAACAATACCACCTCCACCGGTTCGGCCTTGCCCTTGAGCACGACCGAGCGCCGCTCGAGCGGCATCGCGCCGCCGAGGACGGTGTGCAGCGACAGCGCCGCCCTCGGGCCAATCACGATCTCGTTCGGCGCGGCGCGCTGCATCAGGCGGGCGGCGACATTCACCGGGTCGCCGATGATGGTGTAGGTCATGAAGCTTGGCGCGCCGACGTTGCCGACCACGACCTCACCCGCTTCGATGCCGACGCCGATTCCCGTCGACAGGCCGTGCTCGGCCTGCCAGCGCGCGGCGACAGGCGCGAAACGCTGGATCATGGCGCGCGCGGTCGCCACCGCCCGCCCGGCGGCATCCGCCTGCGGCACCGGGACGTTGAAGCCCACCAGCATGCTGTCGCCGGCCATGCTGAATACCGTGCCCTCGTTGTCGTGCGCGGCGGCGGTCAGCTCGGTGAAATATTCGTTCAGCATCGGCACGATGCTCGACACAGGCACGGTCTCCGACAGGCGCGTGAATCCGCGCAGATCGGCGAACAGCGCCACCACGGCGGCGCGGTTCGACAGGTTGCGGAACACGTCTTCTCTGCCGCGCGACTCGCGCAGCACCTTCTCGGCAAGGCGCGGCGAGATGTAGCGCGCGAACGCCTTGCGGATTTCCTCCTTGCGCTGCACCTCCGCGGCGAGCCGCCGGCCCTCGAGTTCCTTGCGGATTTCGTGCAGGCGGCGCAGCGTCTTGACGCGCGCGATCAGCTCTTCGCGGCGCACCGGCTTGGAAAGGAAATCGTCCGCGCCGGCCTCGATGCCTCGCACCCGGCTTTCGTGGTCCTCGAGTGCGGTCACCAGCACCACCGGCAGCAGCGCGGTCGATTCCTGGCTCTTCAGGCGGCGGCAGACGTCGAAACCGCTCGGCCCGGGCATCTGCACGTCCATCAGCACCAGGTCGGGCGGCAGCGCGGCGATCATTGCCAGCGCGGACGGACCGTCGGCGGCGATTTCCGTCTGCATGCCTTGCTGTACCAGCAGCCGGGCGAGGAAGCTCGCCATGTCCGGATCGTCGTCGACGACCAGGACGCGGAACGCAGCCTGGGTCCGGGCAGCCTGTTCGGCCGGCCCGGAGGCGAGGTCACTCATAGACGATTTTTACGCGCGCGAGGTAGTCGGTGTATTCCACGATGTGCGCCTCCAGGCTGGGCAGGGCGCCGGCCTTGGCGTCGTCTTCGATCAACTTGCCGAGCACCGATACCTTTTCGAAGCCGTAGGAATTGCCCACGCCCTTCATCCGGTGGCCGAGCTGGCGCAGCTGCTCCATGTCGCCGGCGGCGAGCGCCGCGCGCAGCGTGTCGAGCTCCTTGGTGCGGTTTTTCATGAACGTCGGGATCAGGTCCTCGAGGTCCCTGGCAACGGTAACGGGTATCGGCTGATCGCTCATGAAACGATTATAAAGTGTTGACGCAAAAGCCGCTTTCGCGGGGTTTGTGAAAGTCAGTGAAAGTCGTGCGAGCTGACCCGGAGCTTGCCCAGCCGCTGCCCCAGCAGGCGGCTGTGGTCCTCGAACCGCCGGGCGAGCAGATGCACCACCAGGCCTTCGCGCTGGACCACGCCCTCGACTCCCAGCAGGCTTGCTTCCAGCAAGGCCTTGCGGTTGCGCTCGAAGAGCTCGCTCCAGACCACCACGTTGACGCAGCCGCTCTCGTCCTCGAGCGTCACGAACACCACCCCGGTCCGCGTGTCAGGCCGCTGCCGGCAGGTCACCAGTCCCGCGGCCCGGATGATGCTGCCGTGGGATTTGAGCAGAAGATCTTCCGCTTTCGTCACGCGGAGATTTTCCAGGTCATCCCTCAACAACGCGAGCGGATGCCGCCCCAGCGTCAGGCCGAGGCTGGCGTAATCGGCCAGGATCCCCTCGCCTTCGGCGGGAGGTTCGAATTCGGCCCGGTCTCCGGAGGCCGCTTGCGCGGGCAAAAGGAGGGTTCCCTTCTCGACGCCGGACGCTGCCCAGTGCGCATGTCTTCTATGCCCTGCCAGGCCCTGCAGGGCACCCGCTGCTGCAAGGCAATTCAGGTCCTTGCGGTTCAATCCGGCGCGCCGCGCGAGTTCCGTCACCGAGGCATGGGGCCTGCTCGCGACGATGCGTTCGCCCGCGGCAGCGGCAAGCCCTCCCGCCATGCGTAGCCCCAGGCGGACCGCGCTGCTTTCCATAGTGCAGTCCCATTCGCTAAATGCAACGTCCACCGCCCTGACCTCGACGCCGTGCCTTCGCGCATCCTGCACCAGCTGCGAAGGACTGTAGAAACCCATCGGCTGGCTGTTGAGCAGCGAGGCGAGGAACGCCGCCGGATGGTGGTGCTTGATCCATGCCGAGTAGTACGCGAGCAGCGCGAAGCTGGCGGCATGCGACTCGGGAAAGCCGTAGTCGCCGAAGCCGAGGATCTGGCGGTAGATCTGCTCGGCGAATTCCGGCGCGTAGCCGTTTTTCCGCATCCCGTCCTTGAGTTTCATCTCGAACGGTTCCAGCCCGCCTTTCTTTTTCCATGCCGCCATGGCGCGGCGCAGCTGGTCGGCTTCGCCGGGCGTGAAATCCGCCGCGACCATCGCCAGCTGCATCACCTGCTCCTGGAAGATCGGGATGCCGAGCGTGCGCTCGAGGACTTCCTGCACTGCCTTGCTCGGATAATCGACCGGTTCCAGCTTCTGCCTGCGCCGCAGGTAGGGATGCACCATGCCGCCCTGGATCGGCCCGGGCCGCACGATCGCCACCTGGACCACCAGGTCGTAGAATTTCGCCGGCTTCAGGCGCGGCAGCATCGACATCTGCGCACGCGACTCGATCTGGAACACGCCGACGGTGTCCGCCTTCTGGATCATCCCGTAGACGGCCGCGTCGTTTTCAGGAATCTCCCTGAGTTCCCCGAGGCCGACGAGGCTCATGGCCTTGCGCAGCGCCGAAAGCATGCCCAGCGCGAGCACGTCCACCTTCAGCAGGCCCATGTCCTCCAGGTCGTCCTTGTCCCACTGGATCACGGTGCGGTCTTTCATCGCCGCGTTCTCCACCGGCACCAGCTCCGCGACCGGCCCCTCGGAGATGACGAAGCCGCCGACGTGCTGCGACAGATGCCGCGGGAAACCGATCAGCTCGCCGGCCAGCGCGAGCAGCTGCCGCAGCTGCGGCTCTTCGGGATCGAACCCCGCTTGCCTGATGCGCTGCTGCAGGACCGGTCCGCCGTCCCACCAGGACAGCAGGGGTGAAAAATTGAAATCGAACCCGAGAGCCCCGCACAGGTCCCGCAGCGCGCTCTTCGGCCGGTAGCGGATCACGGTCGCGGCCAGCGCCGCGCGATCGCGGCCGTATTTGCCGTAGATGTACTGGATCACCTCTTCGCGCCGCTCGTGCTCGAAGTCGACATCGATGTCCGGCGGCTCGTCCCTTTCCTTCGACAGGAAGCGCCCGAACAGCGTGTTGCCGTTCTCCGGATTGACTTCGGTGATGCCCAGGCAGTAGCACACCGCCGAGTTCGCCGCGGATCCCCTCCCCTGGCAAAGGATCCCCCTGGAGCGCGCGAAGCACACCACGTCATGCACCGTGAGGAAAAAAGCCTCGTACCGCAGCTCGGCGATGAGCGCGAGTTCCTTCTCCACCAGCCCGCGGACATGCGCGGGCGCACCGCCGGGAAAACGCCAGGCCATTCCCCCGGCGGCGAGCTTGCCCAGATGCGTCGTGGGAGTTTCGTCCCCGGGCACCAATTCCTTCGGGTATTCGTACCGCAGCGTGTCGAGATAGGACTTGCACCGGTCCGCGATGCGGACCGTTTCCTGGAGCAGGGCCGCGGGATAAAGCTGCGCCAGCCGCAGGCGCGAACGCAGGTGGCGTTCGCCGTTCGGATACAGCGCGCCGCCACACCCGGCCACCGTCTTGCGCAGGCGGATGGCGGTGAGCGCGTCCTGCAGGCGCCGGCGCGAGCGCGCGTGCATGTGCACATCGCCCGCCGCCACCAGCGGCAGGCTGGAGCGCCCGGAAATATCCTCGAGCTGCTTCAGTTTCCGGAGATCGTTCGGGCCGCAATGCAGCTCGGCGGCGAGCCAGCCGCTGCCCGGGAAGCGTTCCCGGAGCCAGAACGCATCTTCGACAGAGGGCTTTTCTCCGGGCACGAGGAGCGCCAGCAACCCTGCCCGCAGCCGCGCTTCCAGGTCCTGCCGGCAAAGCGAGTAGGCGCCCTTCTTCATCCGCCGGCGTCCCGTGGTGATCAGGGAGGAAAGCGCACCGTAGGCCGCGCGGTCCGGCGCCAGCAGGACGAGCTGCAGGCCGTCGTCGAAGCGGATCTCGCTGCCGACGAGCAGCTTGATGCCGCCCTGCTTCGCCGCGACATGCGCGCGCACGATGCCGGCCAGGGAACATTCGTCGGTGACGGCAAGCGCCGAGTAGCCGCATTTGACCGCCTGCCCGACCAGTTCCTCCGCGTGCGAAGCGCCGCGCAGGAAGCTGAAGTTCGACAGGCAGTGCAGCTCTGCGTATTCAGGCAAACAAGCCATGCAGGAACCAGTTTGCCCGGGCTCGCGCGCCGTGCTCCCGGTAGATCCAGGCGAGTGAGGCCTCGCCGGTGCTCGCGATGAAGTAATCGCGCCGCGCTTCGGCGCCATCCCACCAGCCCGACTCGATGCGCTCGGGCCCGGCGAGCAGCGTGAACTCGCCTTCAGCAAGGCGGCGCGGCGGGTCGAGCAGCCACAGCGGGCGGGGCCCCGCGCCTTCTCCTTCTTTTTTCTTTTCGCCTGCGTTGAAATTCTTCATTTCAAAAGCAACATGACGGAAAGCACACTCCGGGCGGTGATCCGGATGCGTTTCCAATCCGTGCACCGACTCGCTGCCGAGCCGCGCCTGCAGGCGCTCGACCAGCCGCAGCCATTCCTCGCCGCCGGCGCGCGCATCGGGCAGCAGGCTGCGGTTTTTTTCCGGCAGGAACTCCGGCTCCGCCGCCTCCAGGCGGATCGCCTCTACCGGCGCCTTCAGCACGATCGAGGCAAGGCGCTCGCGCAGCAGGCGGGCGAAATGCTCCGCGTCGCGCCCGCAGGCAGCGAGTCCCACCGTTATCCGGGTCGCGGGGTGATCCTCATGCAGCAGGTCGAGGGAAAAGCTGCGCACCCCGGCCTGGCGCGCGGCGCAGAAACCTTCCATCTGGTCGAGCAGCCTGCGCGCGACGAACAGCGTGCGGTCCGCCTGGGCCACCGGCGACGGCAGCGCGAGCTGCGCCTCGAAGCGCGCCGGCGGCACGAAAAATTCGCGCGCTTCGGGCGTCCTGCCGGCCGCCTGGTCGATCTCCTCGAGCAACACCCGCCCGAAACGCTGCGCGATGCCTTCGCGCGGCAGGCGCAGCAGCCCGCCCAGCGTATTCACGCCCAGATTCGCGAGCAGGCCGAGCGCATCGGGGCCGAGACCGGTGACGCCGACCGGCAGCGCTGCCAGCCTGCCGCCTTCGCCGCGCGCCATCCAGAGCGCGGCGCGCGCGGTGGGCGCTTCGGCGATCCGCGCTTCGAAGCCCAGGCGCGGCAGGCCTGCGCGCAGCCGCGCGAGGAATTTCCAGCGGCCGCCGAAATAGCGCAGGCTGCCTTCGACTTCCATGAGCAGCGCCCGCGGCGGTTCGAGCGAGACGCGCGGCGTGAACTGGCAGGCCCAGGCGGCTAGCGCCGCCAGCGCTTCCCGCTCAGGTTCAGGCGGCGCATGCCCGCGCGACAGCGCCTGGCGCCGGAACTGCGGAAAATGGAGCGCGACCCAGAGCACCTGCGGGTCCTTTACTGACGGGCCTTTCGATGGGAACGGGAAACGGTGCCGCCAGGGGCAGGCCCCGCCTCTTCATGATGTGCACTGCAAGCTGCCCTTCTCTTGTCTCCAGCGCGAGGCGCAGGACCGCGGGCGAGGATTCGCAAGCCGCCTCCGGCGGCCGGAACGCGAGCGCGAACCCCGGGCCGGCCTGCGCCGCCACGGCCAGGCGTCGCAACTCCGGGTAGCTCGCCTGCGGCAGCCACAGCAGCAAGGCGTGGAAGCTGCGCGCGCGCAGCGCCTGCTCCGCCGCCCACAGCGCATCGCGCCTGCCGGGGGCGCGGATCACGGTCAGTTGCCCCAGGTGCATGCCTGCGGCGCGCAGCGCGGGCGCATAAGGCAGGTGTGGCGGGGCGAGCCAGGCGACGCGGTGCCCCGCCGCCGTCAGCGCGGCGAGCGCCGGCAGGACAATCTGCAGCTCGCCGATGCCCTCAGACCGGCACAGGACCTCGGCCAGCCCGCCTGCCGGCCAGCCGCCGCCCGGAAATTCGGCATCCAGCCCGGCGTAGCCGGTCGGAATGGCCGGTTCGGCCAGGGTAATGGGGGCGGCTGCGCCGCGCCAGACGGTTTGCCGCTGGAGGATGTCTGCAAGAGCGACCATACTGTATTTATATACAGTATCCGGCCGCTTGGCAAGAAACCCTTACCGGAGCGTTACTGGCCGCCGCTGCGCAGGCGCTTCACCTGGGCCATGTAGGTGCCCATGAATTCGCGCCCGAAAACCTTGTTGAAATCGTCCTCGGCATCGCGCGCCAGCTTCTGCTGGTAGCCCGCGAACAGTTCCCAGAGCTTCGCCTTGCGGTTCAGGCCCAGGCCGCCGGCGTTCTTTTCCAGTTCCGCCTCGAGCATCTTCGGATCGAAGCGCTGGATCGCGCCCAGCAGCGCCGCGCGCATGGCGGCGAACAGGGCCAGTTCGTGCGCGCGCAGGTCTTCGAAAGCGTCGCCGACCGCCTGCACCGGCTCGAGAAAGCCGTCGGCGCGGTTTTTGGTGTCGAACAGGAACGCCATCGCTTCCTGCGGGTCGGACATGAGCTTGAGCGGATTGTTGTCCTTGGAGGCCACCATCGTCCGGTCCTCGGCGCGCAATTCCTTCTTCGCCGTCGCGCGCGCCGCCAGCAGCGCCATCGAACCTTCGATCGCGGCGCGCAGAATCTTGCCCGACTGGCGCAGGAAGTCCTCGAGCTCGGCGTCGCGGATCTCCTTGCCGGCCAGTCCGGCGCCGTCGAGAAAAATGCTCACCGCGTCGCGCATGCCGGCCGCGCCGCCGGAGCGCGCCGCTGCAACAGCGGCCGCGGCGGCCGGGGCCGCACCGCCCTGCGGCGGCCTGCCGCCGACATAGGTTGCCTCGTCGAAGATGTTCGGCGATTTGTTGTTGCTGGACGCACCCACGTAGGTTGCTTCCGCGAATACGTCTTCCTCGGGCGCAGGGGTTGGCGCAGGGACGGGCGCAGCGGCGGGTTCGGGCACCGCCGCAGGCGCTGCTTCCGCGACCGGCTCGTCGAATATGCCGGGCTCGACCGGCGGCAGCTTCTGCCCCATGAAGGTCGCTTCCTCGAACACGGGGTCCGGCGGCGGTGGCGGCGGTGGCGCTGCGGCGGCGGGCGCAGATTCGGCCAACGGTTGCACCGGGACGGTTTTTTCCGGCACCGGCTTTTTCGGCAGCTGCAGCTGCGGATTGTCGGGCCGGGTGGTTTCCTCGACGTCCGGAACCACCGCGTCCATGCGCTGCGTCACGTTGGGCGGCGGCAGCAGTTCGAGCTCGTACTCACCGAGCTCGAAGCGGTCGCCCGCCGCCAGATCGACCTGGCCGCCTGGCGCATGCTTCTTGCCGTTGACGAAGACCGGGTTCACCTTCGATACGATCGTCAGGTGAAACTTGCCCTCTTCCTTCTCCTCCAGCTCGACGTGCACGCGCGAAACGTGCTTCCTCGGATCCTCGAGCACCAGCGTGCACTCCTCGCCGCGGCCGATCGAGATGCGGTTCTGCGGCCAGGACCGGCTCGCGATCATGTCGGAGCGCCCGCCGACTTTTTTCGAGATCTTGAGGGAAAGGGACATGGCCTTGCGTCTACGCGCTCTTGCGCTCGCCCGCGTGCGATATCCATTCTCCGTTCAGCATGGCGCAGAACTGCTCCACGCCCGGCAGCTTTTCGCACAGCATCAGGCTGCGGCCGAATATTTCCGATTCCTCGGCAAGCCAGGCCGAATACGGCTCGGCGAGCGGCTTCGCCAGGCCGCGCAAACCGGCCTCGCCCTGGAAATCGTCGCCGAGCGGAATCCACAGGGCACGCTGGCTGCGGCCGCGCGGCGGCACCGTCTCCTCGGTGCTCTCCGGCACCGCGATCAGGTCCGCCGGAAAGCGCCGGTTGCGCAGCTGCGCGTCGAAGGTTTCCATCTCCGATTCGGGCGTGAGCGCCGCGTAGACCACCGGCTCGACTTCGCCGTACCAGTTGTGCGCGCGCACCACCGTCGTGACCGAATCGAGGCTCTTCGAGGGCAGCGCGCTCGCCACCGTGATCGGGAAATAACGGCCGACCGAATCCACACTGGGCACGAGCACGCCGGCCCAGCCCTGCTGGCCGACGACGCCGGGCGCAAGCACGAAGCGCCAGGCCGGCGCCGACAGGAACGCGTCGCGCCAGCCTTCGCCCAGGCGCTCGCGGCTGCCCAGCAGCATCGCGTTCAGCCACGCGTCCCAGGGTTCGATGAACGAGGGCGGCAGCCGCCGCGTGACGAAGTCGCCGTTCGCGGGGAGCTTTCCGTACCAGCCGGTTTCGTAAGATTCGCTCATGAGCCCTTTGCCGGCGCCGCCTTCTGGCGCGTGTTTGTGATTATGGCCTCGTCCACGATTGCGCGCACGTGCCCCGCCATGTCGGCGCGTTCGGCGTCCGACAGGCGCCACTTCGAATAGTCGTCCTGCGAGGCCGCCAGGCGCGGCTGCAGCGCGTCGCGCAGGGCGTTGCGGTAGGCCCGCAGTGCCTGCGCGCCCAGCTTTTCGCCCTGCGAGAGGCCGAATCCCGCCATGGACGCGCCGCCTTCGCGCTCCCGGTATCCCCCCGGAAGGTCGCGCAGGGCGTTCAGCGCTCGCAATAGTTGCGCCTCGTCGCCGGCGCGCGGCGGTCCGAGCTTTTCGAGTTCCGCCTTCGCCGCCGCCGCTTTTTCCTGCGCGGCGGCAATGAGGCCGCGGTTGCCGATGTAGCCCGCGGTCCAGGACACGGCCAGCGCGGCGCTCACGGCCGCGAGCGCGGCGAATGCGAGCGTTCTCGCGCGCCGCTCCCGGCGCTCGAGGCCCTCGTCGCTGCTCGCCAGGCCCGACTCCGGGAAGATCACGTCGCGCACCAGCCGCGTTAGGAAGAAGCTCTTGCCGCTGCCGGCGGCGACCGCGGGCGTCCCGGCGCTTCCCGTGCGCTCCAGGTTGAAGCTGCGCGCCAGGGTTCCCAGCACGCGGTCGATCGGATTGCCTTCCTGCGTGCCGCTGGTGAAATAAACGCCCCGCAACAGCGGCTCGGGCGCACCCGGCACGCCGATGAATGCGGCATCGAGGAACTGCTCGATGAGCGGGCCGGCGCCGTGGAACTCCTGCGGAAAACGATAGGCCGCCGCGCGCCGCTGCAGGTCGCGCTCCTCCTGCAGGCGGCCAAGCATCTCGGCGTAAAGCCTGCGCTCGAGGTCGCCGAATTCCTCGCTGAAGCGCTGGCCCGGCGTACCGAGGACGAAGCCATCCGCGCTGTAGTCGAAGCTGATTCCCCAGACCCGCTTCCTCGCCTCGGCATCGAGCTCGCCGAAGAATTCCATGAACCCGGCCAGCAGATCTGTCTTCGTCACCAGCAGGTAGACCGGGAAACGCACGCCCAGGCGTTCGGAAAGTTCGGCCACCCGCGCACGCACATGCCAGGCATAGCGCTTGCGCTCGTCTTCACTCCAGAGCATCAGGTCCGACATGCTCAGCGTGACCAGCGCGCCGTTCAGCGGCCGGCGCGGCCGGAAGCGCTTGATCAGGCCGAGGAATCCCTGCCAGGCGGCGGCATCGGCCTCGAGATCGCTTTCCTGCGTCGTGTAGCGGCCCGCCGTATCGAGCAGCACCGCCTCGTCGGTGAACCACCAGTCGCAGTTGCGCGTGCCGCCCACGCCCGCCAGCGCCGGATCGCCGCCGGCGCCCTTGAGCGGAAAATTCAGGCCCGAGTTCACCAGCGCGGTGGTCTTGCCCGAGCCCGGCGCGCCGATAAAGACATACCAGGGCAACTCGTGCACGTAACGGCTTTCGCCGTCCGGCCCCTTGAAGCGCGCCTTTTTCAGGATTGCGGCCGCTGCCTCGAAACGCTCGCGCAGCACGTCGATTTCACGCGTCGCGCGCGCCGCGCTGTCCGCACTTTCGGCCGAACCCGCCCCACCACCCGCCAGCACTTCCAGCAGGCGCTCGTTTTCCTGGCGCGCCCGGCGCGCACGCCAAAGCTCCCAGCCGATCCAGGCCGCCGCAGCGACGGCGATCAACGACCCCCGGCCAAGGGCGGTTTCGAACGGGCGCCAGCTGCCGAGGGCAAAGAGATCGCCGACGAACCAGGCCACCAGGGCGAACGCGACAAAGCCCAGCCCGCCCAGCAGCCAGCGGTTTTTCAACCAGCCAGGCGCGTTCAGGGCACGCTCCTCAGGATGATCGTGACGCGCCGGTTGCGCGCCCGGTTCGCGGCCGAGTCGTTGGGCACCACCGGCGCCGAGTCTGCCAGGCCTTCGGCGCGCAGCCGCGCAGGATCGGCCAATTTTCCCGCAAGCAACTTCACTACCGAGGCGGCGCGCTCCGTGGACAATTCCCAATTGGACGGAAAACGCGCCGTGCGAATCGGCACGTCATCGGTATGCCCGGTCACCAGGATCGAGCCCGGCACACGCTCCAGTGCTTCACCGATGCGCACGATCACCGGCGCGACCCCCGCTTCGAGGCGCGCGCTGCCCGAAGCGAACAAATGGTCGCCGCGGATGACGATGGTGCTCAGGCCGGCGGAATCGGTCACGGCAACTTCGCCGCGCGCGATCTCCGCGGTCAGCTGTTCGTGGATGCGCGGCGTGGCGAGGCCCGGCGCCGCGGCGGCCGGCACCGGGGCTTTCAACTGCGCCAGTTCGCGCGCCACCGGGTCGGACAGCGAGCCCAGCGAAAAACTGTAGGCAACGTACAGCATCGTCAGCAGCAACGCGGCGCCCGATGCGGCGGCCCACAGCGCGAGGCCGCCAGCCGCGCGCCTCGCGGGCGCCGCCACGCCGCGCCAGTGGCCGGAGAGTTCTCCGTCGTGCGGCGCGCGTTGCTGCCGGATCTGCTCGAGCAGCCGCGCGCGCTGCGCCACCAGTTCATCGCGGCCGTTGGCGGCATCCCGGTAACGGCCTTCGAAGCCGAGTGCGAGGCAGACATGAAAAAATTCGAGCACGACGATATTCGATGCCGGATCGGCGGACAGTTTTTCCAGCAGCTCGAAAAATCTTTCTCCGCCATTGCTGCCGGGGTGCCGTTCCGCGAGCATTCCCGCCGTCGACCAGGCAGTGCCCCAGGGTGTCGACGCGGCCGATTCGTCCAGCAGCGCGCAGAGCGCGAAGCTCGCATCCGCGAGGGTCTCTGCGCCAATTCCGGTGGCGCGCGCGTCCTGCTCGAACACATTCAGTCGTTCGCGCAACCCGGCGCGCAGCCCCTCGGGGTCGGGATGCCGCAGCGCATGACGGATCTGCGGCACCACCACGAGCACCGGATTCGCCGCGGCAACGAGCGGATTGAGCCCGCCTAGGGAACCCAGGTCCGCGGCGCTCGCCTCGCGTCCGGCGGGCGGTGCGGATGGCAACTCGACTGGCGCCGTGTCGCGCCGCCGTCCGGGCGTCGGAATGGCGATGGTGGCGTCGGGGTCCGGCTCCGCGCTCTCCGGCACGGGGCTGGAAGGCATCATCACCGTCGCGTCATCGTCCGCACGCGGCGCGGGCATCATCACCGTCGCATCGTCGTCCGCACGCGGCGCGGGCATCATCACCGTCGCGTCGTCGTCCGGGCGCGGCGCAGGCATCATCACCGTCGCGTCGTCGTCCGGGCGCGGCGCGGGGATCATGACGGTCGCGTCCGGGTCAACGCCGTCCTTGGGGCGCTCGCTCATCGCAAGTCCTCGTTGCTTCCGTCGTTTTGCATCCAGCCTCGCAGAACCGCAGACTGGCTGATTCTAAGGCTCAGCGCTTGCCGGAAACCTCGATGGTCTCGCCCAAATCGCGCGCCGTCTGGTACCACTGCAGGGACTCCGCGTAGTCACGGGATACGCCCGGCACGCCACGGTCGAAAATGTCGCCCAGCCGCTTCGCCGCCTTGCCGTTCCCCGCGCGCGCGGCGCGACGGTAGATACGCACCGCGTCGGACGCCTTGCCGTCTTTTTCCATCGCCAGCGCCTGCTGGTACATGGCCTCGGAATCCGAAACGCCGGTCTTGGCGGCGGGGGCCGGCGTTGCCGCCGCGCCTGGCGCCGCACCCGGCGTGGCGACGGCCGCCGACGCGACGACGACTTGCTCGGCGGGCTTGCCGATCGCCTTGGCAGCCGCTTCCGCATCACGCTGCGCCTCGCGCTCGGATCGGGTTTGCGCTTTCGGCGCGGCCGGGGCGGCGGCCTTGGGCGCTTCGGCTCTGGCCGTCGTCGCCGCCTTCGGCGCCGTAGCTTCCACTTTCGGTGCTTCCACTTTCGGCGCTTCCGCTTTCGGCGCCACCGCGACGACTTCTGCCTTCGTCTCCGTCTTGCCCTTGTCCGTGGCCGCCTGCTTGGCCGCATCGGCGGCCTTCTTCGCGTCGTCGCGCGCCTTGGTGCTGGCCGCTTCACGCTGCTTCACGAGGTCCGCCTGCTTCGCCGCCTCGGCTTCCGCGCGCTTGGTGGCTTCCTGGGCTTCCTTGATCTTCGCCGCATCGCCCGACTTGAGAGCCGCCGCTTCCGCCACGCGCCGGTTTTCCACTTCCTTCAGCGCTTCCAGTTGCTTGGTCTGCGCCTGCTTCAGGTCTTCGGAGGCTTTGGCCGCGGTCTCGAGCCGCGCGGTCAGCTCGGCCTGCTTCTCGCGCTGCGCCGCGGTGAGGTAGTAGTAGGCGCCGCCGCCGATGATCGCAATGGCGATCAGCGCGCCGATGATTGGCGCGACCGGCATCTTCGCCCTGGGCGCTTCCGCCAGTTTCTTTTTCAGTTCCGCTTCGCGCTTGGCGGCCTCGGCCTCGCGCCTGGCCGCTTCGGCCTCGCGCTTGGCGCGTTCCTCGGCCTCCAGCTTCGACTTCGCCAGCGCCCCTGCCCGCGCTTCAGCCTCGGTCTTGGCGCGGATCTCGGCTTCCTTCTTCGCCTTGTCCTCGAGCTCGCGGCGCGCCTTCGCCTCGGCTTCCGCCTTCGCGCGCGCATCGGCTTCGCGCTTCTGGTATTCGGCTTCCTTGCGCGCCAGTTCGGCCGCGGCTTCCGTCCTGGCCTTTTCGATCGCCTCCTGCCGGGCCTTTTCCTCCGTCGCGGCCCTTGCCGTGGCTTCGGCCTCGCGCCTCGCCATGTCGGCTTCGCGCTTGGCATCGGCTTCCGCGCGCGCCTTGGTTTCGGCGGCCCGCTTGGCCTCCTGCTCGGCTTCGCGCTTCGCGTACTCGGCTTCCTTCTGCGCCAGCTGTGCTTCCAGCTTGGCCTTTTCCTCGGCGAGCTTCTGCTTTACCTCGGCTTCGCGCTTGGCTGCTTCCTCGGCTTCCTTCTTTTCCTGCTCCGCGGCGGCCTTGGCCTTGGCGCCGGTCTCCTCGGGCGCGACGCCGCGCAGCTTGGCGATCTTGCGCTTGGCCAGCGCGGCATAGATACCGTTGGGAAACTGCTGCACGTACAGGTCGAAGTCGTCCGGGTCGTTGCCGTCCTTGATCGCGCGCCAGAACTCGAGCTCGACTTCCTGGCTGCCGGTGGCCGAGGTTCCCTTGGTGGATTCGGCCTTGCCCGCGGCGACCTGCGGCGAGAGCTTCGGCAGCGAGCCCATGTCGGCCATCGAGCCGACGACCGTCCGGTCGGACTCGTCCTCGTCGGACTTGCCTTCGAGCGCGCGCTTGAGCGCGGCGCCGAAATCTTTCGCCGACGCATAGCGCTGGTCGACGCTCTTCGCGAGCGCCTTGTTCACCACCGCGTCGAACAGCGGCGATATCGTGTTGTTGATCGAAGACGGCACCGGCGGGTGGTCCTGGATGATCTTCTTCGCGATCGTCCAGGCGCCCGAACCGGTGAACGGCTTCTCGCCTGTCAGGAACTGGTACAGGATGATGCCGGCGGAAAATACGTCGCTGCGCCGGTCGATGTTGCCGCCGGTGATCTGCTCGGGCGACATGTAGGCCGGCGTGCCCACCATGGTGCCGGCCTGCGTCTTTTCGGCCGCCGAGCGGTCGTCGGTGACGCGCGCGACGCCGAAGTCCGCGAGCTTGACGCGCGCCTGCCCGTCCAGCATGACGTTGGCGGGCTTGATGTCGCGGTGGACGATGCCGCCTTCGTGCGCGAACTCGAGCGCATCGAGCAGCTCGCACATGATGCGCACCGCTTCCTTCAGCTCGAAGCGCTCGTTGGCGTCGAAGAAGTTCTTGAGTTCCTTGCCCTTGATGAACTCCATGACGATGTAGGCGACTTCGCCTTCCTCGCCGAAGTCGTACACCTGCACGATGTGGGCATGGTTGAGGCGCGCGACGGCCTGGGCCTCGCGCATGAACCGCATGGAATATTCCTTGGCGGCATCATCGTCATCCATGTGCCCCTTGAGGATGGTCTTGAT
>JBDTRO010000140.1:0-12241 GCA_039931635.1 Betaproteobacteria bacterium
AGGATCTCCGCCGTCGCCGTCTGCCGCTCGAGCGCCTCCTTGGTCTCGTTGAACAGGCGCACGTTTTCGATCGCGATCACAGCCTGGTCGGCAAAGTTCTTCAGCAATGCAATCTGCTTGTCGGTAAACCGCCGAGCCTCCGTTCTGGCGGCGTTGATTCGGCCGAACACGACGCCGTCCTTGACCAGCTTCACGCCCAGGTATGTGCGAAGCCCCCCGATCTCAACGAATGCGCGCAGCTCGGATTCTTCGGGGAACTGCTCGACGACATTCCGCATGTCGCGAATATGGGTGTGATCAACATTCCGAAAGTCCCTCCCGGTCGTTTCAGTCATCCTGTACCCCTGGCGCAGGTGCTGATCCCAGCGATCGTTGAAGCCACGCGCTGCCACGGTGCGAACGAAATCGCCTTCGACGAGTTCGAGGCTCCCGGTGGTCATGTCGCAGAGCCTGTGCGCTTTTTCCAGGATGATGTCGAACACTGGCGTCAGATTGCCCGGCGAGCTGTTTATGACCTGGAGGATTTCAGCCATCGCAGCCTGCTGCTCCAGCGACTCCTTGGTCTCGTTGAACAGGCGCACGTTCTCGATCGCGATCACCGCCTGGTCGGCGAAGGTCTTGAGCAGTTCGATCTGCGCTTCGGTAAACGGGCGGGCTTCCGTGCGCCGGATCGAGATAGTTCCGATCGCGACGGCGTTGCGCATCAGAGGCACCACCAGCGCGGTCCGGAATCCCCCGCGCCGGGCCATATCGGCGCCTTCCGGGAATTCGGCCGCATCGGATTGGACATCGTGGACATGGAACGTCCGGCCTTCCAGCGCCGCCCTGCCGGTCACGGAATCCCGGCTTATGAGCCGCGTTTCGCCGATCGGCCTGGCGAGCGTGATTTCTCCATAGTGCGCGGCATAACGGAGATTGTCACCGTCCCTCAGATGGATTACGCCATCTGCGGCGTCGCATAGCCGCGCGCTGCTCGCCGCGACCGCTTCCAGCACCGGCTGCACATCCGATGGCGAACTCGCGATCACCTTGAGGATTTCCGCCGTCGCCGTCTGGCGCTCGAGCGCCTCCTTGGTCTCGTTGAACAGGCGCGCGTTCTGGATCGCGATCACCGCCTGGTCGGCGAAGGTCTTGAGCAGCGCCATCTCCTTGTCCGTGAACACGCCTACGGACTCCCGCGCCACGCAGATCGCGCCAACGCCGCGCACGTCCCAAAGCATCGGCGCGATGACAATCGAGCGCGCGCCGGTCTGCTCGCAGCCGCGGCGCACGCTCTCCGGGACGCCCGGACCGCCGAGAACGTCCGGATACTGCTTGACCTGGCGCTCCTCGATCGCGATAGCGCTGCCGGTCGAAGCAAGCGGCATCGGGTATAGCGCCTCGAGTTCTTCGCGCCCCGGGCCCCAGTGAGCGCCGAAGTGAAGCATTCCATCGTCGCCGACCAGAAAGATGCCCACCTGCCGACTCGCGAAAAGGCGCGCGCAGCTCTCGGTGATCGCCTCAAATACCGGTCTCGCGTCGGCCATCGACCCGCTGATCACGCCGAGCACCTCCGCCGTCGCCGTCTGCCGCTCGAGCGCTTCCCTGGTTTCGTTGAACGAACGCACGTTCTGGATTGCGATCACCGCCTGGTCGGCGAACGTTTTCAACAGCGCGATTTCTTTTTCGGCGAATGGCCTGGGCTGCCGGTGCGCGACCCAGAGCGAACCGATGCCCCGTTCATCAAGCACCAGCGGCGCGTATACGATGGACTTGACCCCGGTCACCCCGCAGCCCAGCCGTACTTCCTCCGGCACCCCGGCGGCGTCCACGTCCGGATAGTGGGCGACCGAGCGGCGCAGCTTCACCATCGTCCCCGCCTGGTGCTTCTGCGCCTGCGCGAAATGCCGCCGCAGCGCGTCGCCGCCCGGCGACCGCACCGCGCCGATATAAAGGCTTCCGGCCTCGTCGAGCAGATTGATGCCGACCTCGTGTTCCGGGAAGAGGCGCTGACTAGCGTCCGCGATCGCCTCGAACACCGGTTGGGTATCGGTCGGCGAACTGCTGATGACGCGGAGAATTTCCGCCGTCGCCGTCTGCCGCTCGAGCGATTCCCTGGTCTCGTTGAACAGGCGCACGTTCTCGATCGCGATCACCGCCTGGTCGGCGAAGGTCGACATCAATTCCATCTGTTTGTCGGAAAGCACGCCGGGGTTCGGGGAGGACACCGAGATCACGCCGATGGCGCGGCCACTCAGCATCAGTGGCGCAGAAGCGATCGAGCGGAATGACAGCAACTTTGCCCGCTCCATGCCGTATTGGGCGGCGCCTTCCACCAGGGTATCGGCCCACTGCAGGGCGTGGCCGTCGAGAACCGCACAACCCACGATGCTGCTGCGGTCCAGCGGTTCGACCTCCTGCCCATGGTACTCACCGGGCACAAGATCATAGCTGCGCGCTCGACGCCTGAGCCCCGCCGCTTCCACCGTGCGCAAAGCGGCTTTGCGGCCGAACAGCCGCGCCACGCTGGCGACGATGGCGTCGAACACCGGTTGCACGTCGGCCGGCGCGCTGGCGATGACCTTGAGGATTTCCGCCGTCGCCGTCTGCCGCTCGAGCGCTTCCCTGGTCTCGTTGAACAGGCGCACGTTCTCGATCGCGATCACCGCCTGGTCAGCGAAGGTCTGGAGAAGTTTGACGTGGTGATCGGCAAACTGTCCCGGATCGCGGCGGGTTACGTTGATCGCGCCGACTGCCCGGCCGTCACGCAGCATCGGTACCGCAAGCCCTGAACGCCACCCTCTGGCGCGGGCCGCAGTCCTCGACTGCTCCGAGGAATCGGGATCGCTTTCAATATCGGCCGTGATGCGCGGCGCGCACGTCCGAACGGCAATGGACACGTTGTTCTGGCCGTCAATCGCCAGGGGAAATATCCCTTTGAGCGCCTCGTCGCCCGAACCGCTCGTCGTCGTAAGGGCCGCAAGATGCAGCGCATCACCCTCGGCGCGCACGACTACGGCAGAGAAACCGCCAACCAATTTCATGGCACTGCTCGCGATCGCATCGAACACAGGCTGGACGCTTGCGGGCGAACTCGCAATGACCTTGAGAATTTCCGCCGTCGCCGTCTGCCGCTCGAGCGCCTCCCTGGTCTCGTTGAACAGGCGCACGTTCTCGATCGCGATCACCGCCTGGTCGGCGAAGGTCTTGAGCAGGTTGGTCTGGTGCTCGCTGAAGTTGCCGGGGACGGGGCGGTTGACGGAAATGACCCCGATCGGCTCGCCCTCGCGCAGCATCGGCACGCTCACGGCGCTGCGCAGTCCTCGTACGCGGGCCATCGCCCGGAACTTTTCGGAATAGGCGTCATCGGTCTCAAAGTCGCTGACTTGGACCGGCACAGCGGCCAGGATCGCCTTGCCCAGATGCCCCTGCCCGATAATGGGCGACGGGAACAGCGCCCGCAAGGCCGAATCCGCGGCATCGCTGATGGAGGTGTACGCCGCGAGCTCGAGCATGTCGCCGGCACGGCGCGCGACCAATGCCGCGCGCCCGTCCAGCAGCCGGCGGGCGCTGGCAGCGATCGCGTCGAACACCGGCTGCACGTCGGAGGGCGAACTGGCGATCACCCTGAGGATTTCCGCGGTCGCCGTCTGCCGCTCGAGCGCCTCCTTGGTTTCATTGAAGAGGCGCGCGTTCTCGATCGCGATCGCGGCATGGTCGGCAAATGACTTGAGCAGCGCTTCCTGCTTTTCATCGAACGGCACGGCTTCGCGGCGGGTCGTGGAGATGGCGCCGACCACCTTGCCCTCGCGCATCATCGGCACCGTGATGATCGCGTTATAGCCGAACGCCTTGGCCATTTTCTGGCTGCGCGCCGGCGCCTTCGGATTACCGATGATCGGCACCAGTTGGATGACCCGGTGCGCCTTCAGTGCCCTGGTCGCCGCCGTTTCCGCGTCCAGAGGCTGCGGGAAATATTCCTTCAGCCTCTCGAACCACGCACCGGCAAAGCCCGCCAGGTGCAGCTGCCCGTCGCGCACGAGCTGCACTGCCGAAAAGTGGGTGCCAAGGATCCGCAGCACGTTGCGCGCGATGGCGTCGAACACCGGCTGCACGTCAGAGACCGAGCTGCTGATCGAAGCCAGGATTTCGCCCGTCGCCGTCTGACGCTCCAGCGCCTCCTTGGTTTCGTTGAACAGGCGCGCGTTCTCGATTGCGATCACCGCCTGGTCGGCGAAGGTCTTTAGCAGCGCTTCGCTGGCGGGTCCGAATCCGTCGGCCAGGGGGCTGAAGGCGGCGACCAGGCCTACGACCTTGCGCTCGCGGATCATCGGCACCCAAAGGCCGCTGCGTATCTTCAGTGACCGATAGAGCGGCCGCGCCCACTTCGCCACCCGCGCGTCCGTCTCGACATCCCTGACGTTGGCCAGCTTGCGATCGCGAACAACCACGCCCTGGACGCCGGCACGCGCGATCGGCATCGGCCAGAGCTTGTTGAACCGGACCATGCGTTTGGCATCGAGGCTCGAAGACGCCAGGTGCAGCATCGCGCCATCAAACAGGATCGCCGTCGCCATCGGCACTTTGCAGAGCGTCGAGGCGTTGCGCACGATGCAATCGAACACCGGCTGAACGTCGGAGGGTGAGCGCGCGATGACTTTGAGGATTTCGGCGGTCGCCGCCCGTTGGGCGCGCGCCTCGGCGAGTTGCTGTCTCAAGCCGGCATCGCCTGCCTTCCGGGCGACAAGCGCCTTCCTCCGCGCCCGCGGCGGTGCCTTGCGCACCCGCTTATTGCCCGTAGCCATCGCTCCCGCGCCCATCATAGTAGAGTTGCCCCACCATGAGCGCATTGATCCCCTTTCCCGACGGCGGCTTCAGCTTCCTCGAAGGCGTATTCCCCTACTCGCAGGGCGTGGTGGCGCTGCCCGGCTATGCCATCGAGCGTGCCCGATTTGCCAGCCCGGTCCCGGTCGCCAGGGGCTTTGAACTTATTTCAAGCTACCTGAAGAAAATTCAAAGGCCGCTGACCGCGTTCTGCGCCTGCGAATTGCGTTCGCCCAAGCCGTTCTCGTTCTCCGGATTCGGCGATTTCAACAAGGGTTACGTCGAGGTGCTGGAGAAGTGGGGCTTGTACAGGGACGGGAAAAATCCGGTCGGGCGCTCGAACGTCGCACCGGAGATCGATCCGCCGGCCGAGCCGTGCTTCTACGCGTTCAGCTACACGGTGCCGTCGAAAGAGACTGGCTCGTTCATCGTCGCGGGCAGCGGAGAGTGGCCTGAGGGCGGACGTTTTCCCGAGGACATCGTGGCGCGCGGCGATGTATCGCCGGCCGGGATGACGAAGAAGGCGGACTGGGTGCTAGGCGTCATGGATGCAAGGTTGAGAGGATTGGGGGCGTCGTGGTCGCGGGCGACGGTTGCGCAACTCTATACCGCCGAGAAGATCGAAAACCTCGTGGCGAGAATCCAGGGGCATATCCGGCCGGCCAGCCTGACCTGGCACTACTGCCGGCCGCCGATCGCGGGGCTGGAGTTCGAAATGGACCTGCGCGGCGTCAGACTCGAGCGGGTGCTGTAGCGCCGCTCGCCCGGCGCCAGCCTTCGGTCGCCGCGCCGAGGATGCCCTTAGGCATGAAGATGATGAACAGCACCAGCATCATGCCGTAGAGGGTGCTGTCGAGCGCCGGGTACTTGTTGCCGAACCAGTAGCGCAGCCCCTCCGCGAGCAGCAGGGTGAAGGCCGCGCCGACGGTCGGCCCGAGGCGCACGAACATGCCGCCCGCGATCACGCCGAACACCATCTGCAGGCTGATTGCGATGCCCGAGACCGTGTCCGGGTTGATGTAGAGCTGGTACTGCGCGTAGAGGATCCCGCCGACGCAGGTCATCAGCGCCGAGACGACCGTCACCTGCAGCTTGGCGCGCGTGACGTGGATGCCGATCGAAGCGGCGGCTTCCTCCTCCTCGCTGATCGCCTGCAGCGCGATCCGCCCCATGCTGCGGTCCATCACGCGCCAGATCCACAGGCCGCCGAGCCACACCGCGAACACGATGTAGAACCACACGCGCTTGTCGGTGAACTGCAGCGCGGCGACGGACGCGGTGGCGCCCGCGTGCAGGTCGCTGTTCGGCGTCGCGCCGAGCGAACCGCCGGTCTGGTCGCGCAGCGCGACGATCAGGAGGCGCGCCACCTCGGACAGCGCGAGCGTCACCAGCGCGAAATAGTGGCCGACGATCTTGAAGCGGAAGCAGGGGTAGCCGATCACGGCCGCGGTGAGCGCGGTGGCCACCATCGCCGCGACGGCGCCGAGCCACGGCGATATGCCGTAGTGATTCCACAGCATCACCACGCCGTAGGCGCCGATGCCCATGAAGGCGCCGTGGCCGAAGCTGACCAGCCCGAGCCGTCCCATCAGCGACCAGCTCGTATAGATGTAGCCCCACAGCAGCACCTGGATCAGCAGGTGCAGGGGGTAGTTGCCGATGCCGAACAGCGGCACCGCGGCGAGTACCGCAAGCGCGGCGTATTTGAACGCATTCATCTCAATTTCCGTCCAGGATGCCGCGCGGCCGCCAGAACATCACCGCGATGAAGAAGACGAACGCGAACACGTAGCCCCATTCGAGGTGGAAGAAGTACCCGCCCACCGAGATGAACTGCGCGAACAGGAACGCCGCAATGAAGCCGCCCAGCATGTTGCCGAGCCCGCCCAGCACGCAGATGAGGAAGGTGATCGGGCCGAACGACAGGCCGATCGCCGGATGGATGTCGTACTGCAGCACCAGCAGGCAGGCGGCCAGCCCGGCCAGCGCGCCGCCGAGCGCCGAGGTGATGAGGAAGATGCGCGTCGGATTGACGCCCATCAGCGGCATGATGGCGCGGTCCTGGCTGATGGCGCGGATCGCCGTGCCGAGGTAGCTGCGCTTGAGGAACAGGTACATGCCGACCATGCCGGCCAGCGCGACGGCAAACGCCAGCAGGCGCGAGGCCGAGAACGACATTTCGCCGACCGAAATCGACGGCAGCGCGACGCCGAGGTTCTTGAAATCGATGCCGAAAGCGAGCGTCGCCGCCGCCTGCAGGAAGAACAGCACGCCGCCCGTCACCAGCAACTGGTTGATCGGCTCGGCGCCCAGCACCGGCCGGATCACGAACTGGTGCAGGATCACGCCGAGCAGCGCGACGATCGCGATGGCGCTCGGCATCGCCAGCAGCAGCGGCCAGTGGTACTGCACGTAGAGGTAATACACCGCGTACATGCCGCACATGATCAGCTCGGCGTAGCAGATCCACACCACGTCAATGACGCCGAAGATCAGGTTCAGCCCGAGCGAGAGCAGCGCGAGCAGGCCGCCCAGCAGCAGCCCGTTCAGCACCGCTTCCAGCAGGTAGATGTCGAAAACGTCCATCAGATCCCGAGGTAGGCCTTGCGAATGCGCTCGGAGCCGAGCAGTTCGGCGGCCGGGCCGGATTCCTTGATGCGGCCGGTCTCGAGCAGATAGGCGCGGCCGACCACCTTGAGTACCTGGCGGATGTTCTGCTCGACGATCAGCACCGTGTAGCCCTCGCGGCAGATCCGGCGCACCAACTCGAAAATCGACTGCACCACCACGGGCGCGAGGCCTGCCGAGGGCTCGTCCAGCAGGAGCAGCTTCGGGCCGGACATCAACGCACGGCCGATGGCGCACATCTGCTGCTCGCCGCCCGAGAGCGTGCCGGCGGGCTGGTTGCGGCGCTCCTTCATGCGCGGGAAAAGTTCGTAGACGAATTCGATCCGTTCATGAAAATGCCTTCGGGAAGAAACCACAAACGCACCCATTTTCAGGTTCTCTTCGACCGTGAGGCGCGCAAACAGGCGCCGGTTCTCCGGCACGTGCGCGATGCCGCGCGCGATGACCTCGTGCGCCGGCACCGCTCCGAGCGCTGCGCCCTCCATGTGGATTTCGCCGCCCGTGGGCTCGATCAGCTTGGAGATCACGCGCAGCAGCGTCGTTTTGCCCGCGCCGTTGGGCCCGATCACCGCCACCGCTTCGCCCGCATTCACCTCGAGACTCACGCCGAACAGGGCCTGGAAGCCGGCGTAGGCCGCCGATACATTGCTCAGGGTCAGCATGTCAAGGCGCGGCCGCGGTGAGCTCTTGCACGTCTGTCGCGTCGGTCCCGAGATAGACCTCGATCACCTTCTGGTCGTGCGACACCTCGGCAGGCTTGCCCGCCGCGATCACTTCGCCGTGGTCGAGCACCACGCAGCGGTCGACCACACGCATCAGCACGCCCATGATGTGCTCTACCCAGACGATGGTGATGCCGCGCTGGTCGCGGATCGCGGCCAGCATGTCGGCCGCCTGGTCCATCTCGGCATGGTCCAGCCCGCCGAGCGACTCATCGGCGAGCAACAGCTTGGGCCCGGTCGCCAGGGCGCGCGCCAGCTCGAGCTTTTTCAGGCCGGCGGCACCCAGGCCGTCGACCCGCGCACTTTCCTCCGCCGGCAGGTTGACGAGGCGCAGCGCGTCCGCGGCAAGCGCATAGGCCTTGCCGCGGCCGATCCTTTCATGCTGGCCATAGTAGGCCGCGAGCGCGACGTTCTCCACCAGCGAGAGTTTCCGGAACGGGCGCGGGATCTGGTACGTGCGGCCGATGCCGGCATGCGCTACGCGGTATGCAGGCAGCCCGGCCAGCTCCCGGCCGCGAAAGCGCACCGAGCCGGACGTCGGCGCGATCGCGCCCGCGATCAGGTTGAAGGTCGTGCTCTTGCCCGAGCCGTTCGGCCCGATCAGGCCGAGAATTTCGCCCTCGGCGACGGAAAACGAAACGCCGTTAACGGCGACGAAGCCGTTAAAGCTTTTCGTTAACTGGGAAACCTCCAGCACTCAGGATCAGGGCGCGAACGCGTGACCTTTGGGGAACGGCAGCACCGGGTCGGTGCTCTGGATCGCCTGCGGCCAGGCGATGCGCGCGCGGCCGTTCACGTACTGCATGACGATCGGGAAGGAGCGCTCGTTCTGGCCGGCAAGCGGGTGGCCGGGCGGAAAGAACTTCACCCCATACCCCTGCATCGTGCCGCCGACCGGGATGTCGGTTTCGAGCGCGGCCTTGCGCAGCGCCTCCGGGTCGTAGCCGCCGTATTTCTTGATCGCGCGCGGCAGCACGTCGGTGAGCAGGATCCAGGTGTTGTTGAATCCCATCGACACGTGCGGCGGCAGCTCCCCCGGGCCCTTGATCGCCTGGTAGCGCTTCACCATCTCCTCGGTCATCGCCCAGACGCCAGGCTTGAGAGATTTCGGGTCGAGCAGCTGCGACGCCGGCGGGTCGATCGAATGGAAGTAGTTCACGTCGTCGCCGAAAGTCTGGCGCAGCTTGTCGATCTGGCTGTGGCCGGCGCCGTGGCCGATGATCGCCTTGAATTTCAGGCCCTGCTCCTTCGACTGGCGCAGGAACAGGGTGATGTCCGGGTTGTAGCCGGTGTGCAACAGCACGTCCGCCCGCGCGCGCTTCAATTTCGTCACCAGGCTGGAGAGGTCGGGCGCGGTGGCCGAGTAGCCCTCCTTCAGCACGATCTGTATGCCATGTTTCCTGCACTGCGCCTCGTTGCCGGCGGCGACGCCGACGCCGTAGGCGCCGTCCTCGTGGATGATCGCCACCTTCAGGTTCTTCGGCGCCACGCCGAACCTCGACTGGGAATAATGACTAATGTAGTCGCAGGAGGCGGCGCCGAACTGGTCGCTGTGCGCCTGCGGCCGGAACACATAGGAGAGCTTCTTGTCCTTGAACACCGCGGTGGCGATGCAGACGTTGATCCAGAGGAATTTCTTGCGCGCGTCGATCTGCTGCACCATCGGCACGCACTGCGCGCTCGAGTAGACGCCGGCGACGATATCGACCTTTTCCTGGTCGATGAGACGCGTCATCTCGTTGATCGCCACGTCGACCTTGGACTGCGCGTCGACGAAGACAGCGTTGATCCTGTAGCCCTCGACCCCGCCTTTTTCGTTGATGAAATCGACCATCGCCTTGGTGCCGAGCTGCGCCGCCTCGGAGCCGCCGCCGGCGAAGGGGCCGGTGAGGTCGTAGATGAAACCGATCTTGATTTCCTTCTGCTGCGCCTGGGCAAGGCCGGATGCAATGCACAGCGCCGCCAAAGCGGCCAGCGCGACAAACGAAAGTTTCCTCATGATGTACTCCTCCTCTGGTTCGAGTGTATCAGGTCGGCCGCTTTTTCCGCCATCGCGATGACCGCCGCGTTGGTGTTGCCCGAGACCACCGCCGGCATGACGGATGCGTCCGCCACGCGCAGGCCCTCGACGCCGCGCACACGCAGTTGCGAATCCACCACCGAGCGCGCGTCGGTCCCCATGCGGCAGGTCGAGGTGGGGTGGAAGACGCTCTCCCCTGTCTCGCGCAGCACGCCGAGCAGGTCCTCGTCGCTCTGCACCGCGGCACCCGGATGTTCTTCCCGCACGATGTAGCCCGAGAGCGGCGCCGCGGCGGCGATGCGGCGCGCGATCCTGAGGCCCTCGATCATCACCCGGCGGTCGTTCTCGGTGGCGAGGTAGTTGTAGCGGATCGCAGGCGCCGCGCGCGGATCGGCCGACTTGATGCGCACCGAACCGCGCGACTCGACCTGCATCTGGGACACCGAAAGCGTGAAGCCCGACCAGGGGTGCAGCACGCCGCCGCGCTTGGCGGTCGAGAAGTTGATGAAGTAGATCTGCGCGTCCGGACGCTTGAGTCCGGTGCGCGTGCGCACGAACGCCGCGCCCTGGCCGGCGCTGATGGTGAGCGGCCCGCGGCGGAACAACGCGTAGTCCAGGCCGATCTTCGCCTTGCGCCACAGGCTCATGAGGTCGTCGTTCAGCGTGATCGGCCGGTTGGCGCGCCAGTAGGTGCGGCAGTAGAAGTGGTCCTGCAGCTGCTCGCCCACGTCGGGCGCGTCGTGCACCACCGGTATGCCGTGCTCTGCCAGCAGCGCGCGCGGGCCGACGCCCGAGAGCTGCAGCAGCTGCGGCGAATTGAAGGAACCGCCGGAAAGAATGATTTCCCGGTTTGCTTTCGCCAGGAATTGCCTTTCACCCCGGGTGTATTGAACGGCAGAAGCTTTTTTTCCTTCAAACAGGACCTTGCCGGCAAGCGCGTTGGTTTCCACTTTCAGGTTCGGTCGCTTTTCGGCGGGCCGCAGGTAGCCGACCGCGGTGCTGCTGCGCCGGCCGTTGCGCATCGTGGCCTGGTAGTAGCCCGCGCCCTCCTGCTGCTCGCCATTGAAATCGTCGTTGGGCCGAATGCCGATCGCCTGCGCGGAGGCGACGAAGGCGTCGGCCAGTTCATGGCGCTCCAGGTCGGACACGCCCAGCGGACCGCCCGCGCCGTGCAGCGCGCTCGCGCCGCGGCTCTGGTGCTCCGCCTTGATGAAGTACGGCAGCAGCTCCACGTGCGACCAGCCCGGCACTTCCCAGGCGTCGAAATCCTCGGGCTGGCCGCGGATGTAGACCAGGCCGTTGATCGAGGATGAACCGCCCAGCACCTTGCCGCGCGGGCTGAAAATGCGCCGCCCGTTCAGGTTCGGCTCGGGCTCCGAGTCGTAGGCCCAGTTGACGTCGCGGCGCGCGAACAGCTTGCCGTAGCCCAGCGGGATGTGGATCCAGGGATCGGTGTCGCGCGGGCCGGCTTCCAGCAGCAGCACCGTGCTGCGCCCGTCCGCCGTGAGGCGGTTCGCCAGCACGCAGCCCGCGGAACCCGCACCTACGATGACGTAGTCGAAGCTTCCGCTCATCGCGGCGTCGAGATATGCATTCCGCCGTCGATGAAGATGGTTTCGCCGGTGACCTGCCGCGCGCCCTCGATCAGCCAGACGATCGCGTCGGCGACATCCTCGGGCCGCGCGTAATCCTGCAGCGGCACCATGGTCGAGTAGCGCTCGGCAGCCTGCCTGGCCTTTGCGGCGCCGTGCGCGTTTGTCTGCCAGGGCGTGTCCACGTAGCCGGGCAGGACCGCATTGACGCGCACCTCGGGTCCGAGCACGCGCGCGAGCGACATGGTGAGCGAATTCAGCGCCGCCTTGGACGCGGCGTAGGCGATCGACGATCCGGTGCCGAGCAGCGAGGCGACCGAGGAAACGTTCACCATCGAACCCTTGCTCGCCTTGAGCGCCGGCGCGCAGGCGCGCGCCATCTGGAACGGCCCGACGACATTCAGGCGGTAGATGCGCAGGAAATCATCCGCCGACAGGCCATCGAGGTCCGCATGCTTGACGAACTTGGTGGTGCC
>JBDTRO010000141.1:0-22844 GCA_039931635.1 Betaproteobacteria bacterium
GGCCATTCCACATCGGCCACATCATGGAGTACATCCAGGCCGACATCTGGGTGCGCTTCCAGCGGATGCAGGGCCATGAGGTGCATTTCGTCGGCGCCGACGACGCGCACGGCGCGCCGATCATGCTGGCGGCGGAAAAGGCCGGCCAGACGTCCGAGGAATTCATCGCCGCGATCCAGCGCGGCCGCAAGCAGTACCTGGACGGCTTTCACCTCGAGTACGACAACTGGCACTCCACGCACTCGCCCGAGAACACCGCGCTGTCGCAGGACATCTTCCGCCGGCTCAAGGCGAAGAACCTGATCTACAGCAAGCCGGTCGAGCAGTTCTACGATCCGGTGAAGGGCATGTACCTCGCCGACCGCTACCTGAAGGGCGAGTGCCCGAACTGCGGCGCCAAGGACCAGTACGGCGACGCCTGCGAGAACTGCAGCAGCGTCTATTCCGCCACCGCGCTGAAGAATCCCTATTCGACGCTCTCGGGCGCGAAGCCGGTGCTCAAGACTTCCGACCACTTCTTCTTCAAGCTCTCGGACCCGGATTGCAAGGTTTTTTTGCAGGCATGGATCAACAAGAAAGACAGGCTGCAAACCCAGGTCGCAAACAAGGCCAGGGAATGGCTCGAAGGGGAAGGCGACAAGGCGCTTGGCGACTGGGACATCTCGCGCGACGCGCCCTACTTCGGCATCCGCGTGCCCGACATCGCCGAAGAGAAATACCTCTACGTCTGGCTGGACGCGCCCATTGGCTATCTTGCCTCTCTTAGAAATTATTTTGAATCCGGAAAAGCAAAAGAAAAGGGCGAAACCAGAACATTTGAAGAGTTCCTTGCCGCAAAAGATACCGAGCAGATCCATTTCATCGGCAAGGACATCATCTACTTCCACACCCTGTTCTGGCCGGCGATGCTCAAATTCGCCGGCGCGCCATACAGGGAGCCGGACCGCGTCTACGTGCACGGCTTCATCGGCGTCTCGGGCGAGAAAATGTCCAAGTCGCGCGGCACCGGCATCGATCCGCTGCGCTACCTCGAACTCGGCATGAACCCGGAGTGGCTGCGCTACTACATCGCCGCCAAGCTGAACGCCGCCGTCGAAGACGTCGACTTCAATCCCGACGATTTCATCGCGCGCGTCAACAGCGACCTGATCGGAAAATACATCAACATCGCCAGTCGCTGCGCCGGATTCCTGTCGAAGAAGTTTTCCGGAAAACTGGTCGCGGTGGAGCCGTCGAACACGCTCGTTCGCGACATGCAGGCAGATGCGGCGAACATAGCCGGGATGTACGACGGGCGCGAATTCGGAAAAGCTTTGCGCGCGGTCATGCACTGGGCCGACCAGGCGAATGCGTTCGTCGACCAGGTGAAGCCCTGGGACCTGGCAAAAAAGCCCGGCAGCGAATCGGCGCTGCAGCAGGCCTGTTCGGATTCGATCCAGATTTTCCGCATCCTGACCATTTACCTGAAGCCGGTGCTGCCCGCTCTGGCGAAGCAGGTGGAGCGCTTCCTGAACTTGCCGGAATTGAAATGGACGGATGCCAGGGCATTGCTCCCCGCGGGCCATGCCATCGGCGAATACAAGCACCTCATGCAGCGCGTGGAAGAGAAGCAGCTCGACGCGCTGTTCGACATTCAGCCCGCTGCCGAAACGAAGAAGGAAACCGCCGTGACCGACGGAACGATTTCGATCGACGACTTCAACAAGCTGGACCTGCGCGTGGGGAAGATCGTCAAGGCCGAGCACGTCGAGGGCGCGAACAAGCTGCTCAAGCTGACGCTGGACGTCGGCGGCGCGACACGCACCGTGTTTGCCGGCATCAAGTCGGCCTACGCGCCGGAGAAGCTCGAGGGGCAATTCGCCGTGGTGGTGGCGAACCTCGCCCCGCGCAAGATGAAGTTCGGCGTCTCCGAGGGCATGGTGCTCGCCGCATCGGGCGAAGGATCCGGCATCTACCTGATTTCGCCCGGCACCGGCGCCGAACCTGGCATGCGTGTTAAATGATATTTACATTATAATGTCGTTGTAATATGCTCCAGGCGTTCACCCGAGGAACGCCATGGAGAACAAGACCGCGCGCTTCACCGTCCTGCTCGATCCGCGCAAGAAGCGGCTGTTCGAAGACATCTGCGCCGCGCAGGACCTTACGCCCTCGCAGGTCGTGCGCCAGTTGATCCGCATGTACGTGATCTCGCACGCCGGCGAGCGCGAGCTGCCGGCCTGGCTGACCGCGGCGGCCAACAAGAAATCCGCGGTCGACTGAATCGATGGCGCTGCACGCCTTCCGTCCGCGACTGCTGGCCTGTCTGAAGGACTACGACAGGCGCGCGCTGGCGGCGGACGTGGGCGCCGGCATCACGGTGGGCGTCATCGCCCTGCCGCTCGCCATCGCGTTCGCCATCGCCTCGGGCCTGAAGCCGGAGGCCGGCATATTCACGGCGATCATCGCCGGATTCCTGATATCCGCGCTAGGCGGCTCGCGCGTCCAGATTGGCGGCCCGGCCGGCGCCTTCATCGTCATCGTCTACGGCATCGTGCAGCAGTACGGGCTGGGCAACCTGCTTGTCTCCACCGCGATGGCGGGTGTGCTGCTCTTCGTCATGGGCCTGACGCGAATCGGATCGCTGATCCGCTACATCCCGGTGGCCATCGTCATCGGGTTCACCAACGGCATTGCGGTCCTGATCGCCCTGTCGCAGGTGAAGGAGATGCTCGGCCTGAAGATAGACAGGATGCCGGCCGACTTTATCGGCGCGGCACGCGCCATCGCGGGCGCCATCGACACGACGAGCCTGCCGACCGTCGTGCTGGGGGTGGCCTGCCTTGCCTTGATTGTTCTGTGGACTTCGTTCGGCCGCATGGTGCCGTCCCTGCTGCCGGAGGCGAAGGCGCCTGGCCGCCGCGGCCTGCTCACGCGTGTGCCATCAACGCTGGTGGTGCTTGTGGTTGCCACGGCGGCGACAGCGATGTTCGGCCTCCCGGTAGAAACTATCGGCTCGCGCTTTGGCGGCATTCCGAGCGGGATCCCGGCGTTCGCCTGGCCCGACCTGTCCTGGGACAACACCCGCAACCTGGTTGCGCCCGCTGTCACCATCGCGCTGCTGTGCGCGGTCGAGTCGCTGCTCTGCGCGCGCGTCGCCGACAGCATGATCGACGACCGGCACGACCCGAATCAGGAATTGATGGCGCAGGGCGTAGCGAATTTCGTGACGCCCTTCTTCGGCGGCATGCCGGCCACGGGGACGATCGCCCGCACCAGTGCCAATGTGCAAAGCGGCGGCCGCTCACCGGTCTCCGGCATGGTGCATGCGCTGACACTGCTTGCCATCGTGCTGCTTGCCGCGCCCCTGGCCGAACACGTGCCGCTCGCCGCGCTCGCGGCGATCCTGCTGTTCGTGGCCTGGAACATGGGGGACTGGGGCGAGTTCGCGCGCCTGAAGCAGTTCTCGGTCCAGTACCGCACCATCATGATGGCGACTTTCCTGCTGACGGTCATTGTCGATCTCACCGTCGCGGTCCAGATCGGCCTGCTGCTGGCGGCCCTGTTCTTCATTCTCCGGATCTCGACCCTCACCACGATCGAGCCGGTCGGCGCAGAAGTGGCGCTGCCTCAGGGAGCGGCGGCCTACCGGATCTTCGGTTCGCTGTTCTTCGGGGCGGTCGGCAAGCTCGAAGCGCTGATCGAAACAGCCTCCGGGGATGCGGCGCCGAAGGTGCTGATCCTCGACCTGCACATGGTGATCAACCTGGATTCGACCTGCCTGGATACGCTGGAGGGATTGCACGGCAGCCTGGCCAAGCGCGGCGCGGTGCTGATGCTTTGCGCGGCGAACCGACATCCGCTGTCGCTCATGCGCCGCAGCGGGTTCATCGCGAAACTGGGTGGCGAAAACCTGCTGCCGGACCTGCCCGCCGCGCTGGCGCGCGCGGCGCAACTGCTCAGGGCCTGAGGCCCTAGCCGCGGCCGCCGCAGCTTGCCGGCATGGACGCGTTCGGATAGCCGCGGCAGGCCCAGGTGACCTTGCCGCCTTCAAGCCGGGGCGCCACCGAGATCTCGATGGCGTTCTTTTCGTTCCAGCCGCGGATCGCGCCGTTGGCTTCGATGATCCATTTGAGTTCGCCGAACTTCGGATGCGCGCTGGACAGGGCCTTCAGGCCGTTGCCGGAGCCGGCGACATTGCCGGCCTTTTCCGCCGCGGCGGCAACCTGCTGCTTGGGCGCTTCCGCCCCCGTGATCAGCGCCTGCGCCGCCTCCTTGGCGTCCGCGCCCGCCATCTGCGGCAAGACGAACGAAACGGCGATGAACCCGGCGAGGGCGAGTCCAGCGATGACCAGCAGTGCAGCGCGCATGTATAGGCTCCGGTTTTCCTGCGTTTTTGCACTTTACCACGGAGCGTCAGGCGTTCACAGTGACGGACAGAATCGAAGTCCTGCCCACGGACCAGCTACCGCAGGTCTCGAATCCCGATACTTCCGCTGTTGCCGTTGCCGCGCATGGCCCTTCATGAAAAAAATGCGCCCATCAACTACACGCAACCGGAGACCGCCATGTTCGCCACGCTGACGCTACCCGCCGGAATCGACCTGACCGCCCCGCAGCGCACGCCCACCGTGCGGGTGCGCTCCGCGGACGACCTGCGCAACGCGCTCCGTCATGCCCGCGGGCATGCCGTGAAGCTGGATGGCAGCGGGATGGACCGCGTACTGCAACTGGACGCCAGGCGGCGCATGGTCGAATTGCAGGCCGCGACTCCCTGGTCCGAGCTCGCCACCTACCTCGCCTTGAAAAAGATCGAGATCGGCGCATTCGCCCGCATGCAGGGGACGGTGGGCGAGGCCGTGGGGCAGGCGTCGGCCGGTCCCGACGGGATGCCGGTCGTGAGGCATGTCGCGGCGCTCACCCTGTTCACGCCCGATGGCGAATTGCGCCGCGCCGACCGGAACGCCCACCCGGAACTGTTTCGCCTTGCGATGGGCGGCCACGGCGTGATCGGCGTTTTCTACAGCGTGACCCTGTCGATCGATTCCCTGCTCGCCGGCGCATCCGCCGCCACCGATCCCGTCGAGCTGCACATCGCGGACGGGCGCGCGGCGAACGCTCCGGAATGCACCATCGAATGCCTGCTGCCGCCGGCGTCGCTCGAGGCGTACCTGAAGGACGTCCGGCTGCTCGCCGATGAAAGGAGGATCGCGCTGCACGGCATCACCGTGCGCCGCTACCAGCCCGAAACTGAAACCGCCTTGCGCTGGGCGACCGGTGAATGGGCCGGGGTGGAGGTGCGCTTCGGCACCAAGACGACGCTGGGCGCCAGCGTCGCCGCAGCCGAGACTCGCCGCGCGCTCCTGAACGCAGCCCTGGGCCACGGCGGCTCGTTCCCGATCCGCGACCTGCGCGATGCCACGCGCCGGCAGCTGGAAGCCTGCTACCCGATGGCCGCTGCGTTCCTCGCAGACAAGCGCCGCAGCGATCCGGCCGAACGGCTGCAAAACGCGTGGTACCGGAAACTGGCGACAACAATGCGCAGCGAAGGCTGCACCGTGCGCTGGGCAAAAGCCGGCTAGGCCGCCCGTCCATACTGGAATTGGACTGCTTCGGGCGATAGCCAGGCCGACAGTTCGCCCAGCAGGAGGTCGTCGGGGCGCACTTTCCAGGCTTCCCCAAGCGCCACATCGCAGCTGCCACCGTCGTTCTCGTAGTGGATCAGCACCGGGCAGCCGCCCTCGCCCGCCGCGCGGTAGGGCGCAAGCATGTCCATCAGCCGCCTGGGGTCGCGCGTCTTGTCGGTGCCGCCGTTCATCGCGATCCGCAGGCGCGCCGAAAAGCGCGTGCGCATTGCGGCAAGATCCAGCACGTCTTCGGCCATCACGCGCATGCCGTTGATGAATTCGTCGCGCTGCACCTTGCCCTGCACCACCAGCAAGCGGTCCTCTTTCATCTTGTCGCGGTGCTTCTCGAACAATTCATTGAAGACCGAAAGCTCGATCTGGGCGCTGCCGTCGTCCAGCATCACCATCATCATCCGGCCGCGCCGCGTATTCTGCACGCGCGCTGCCGAAACCACACCCGCGATCCATACCTTTTCGCCGGAGCTCGAGATTTTCGACAGCGGCGTGCGCGGGAAATTCGCCAGCTCGCGCTCGTAGACCGAGAACAGGTGCCCCGAGAGGCAGTAGCCAAGCGCCGTTTTCTCCTCGGTGAGGCGCTGCTTGAGATCCCAGGGACGCGACTCGACCAGCACCAGGCCCGCGGTATGGGCAGCATCGCTTTCGCCGAACAGGCTGTTCTGGGATGCCGAGCGCTCCGCCTGCTCGGCGGCTTCGATCGCCCGTCCGGCGGAGGCCAGCAGGCTGGCGCGGTTCGGGTTGATGCCGTCGAACGAACCGGCGCGCACCAGCGCCTCGATGCACCGCCGGTTCACCAGGCGCTTGTCGACGCGGCGGCAGAAGTCGAACAGGTCGGTGAAGTTGCCGGCGCCTTTTCCGAGCTCACGGACTTCGACAATGGCGTCAATCGCCGACCTCCCCGTGCCGCGCACCGCGCCCAGCCCATAGCGCACTGTCTTCAGGTCCACCGGCACGAAGCGGTAGCCGGAGGCATGGATGTCCGGCGGCAGGACCGTGAGGCCGTTCGCCACCGCATCGTCGCGGAACTGGCGCAGCTTGTCGGTATCGTCCATCACCGCCGACATGTTGGCCGCCATGAACGCGCTGGCGTGGTGCGCCTTCATGTAGGCGGTCTGGTAGGCGAGCAGCGCGTAGGCGGCGGCATGCGACTTGTTGAAGCCGTAGCCGGCGAACTTCTCCATCAGGTCAAACAGCTGGGACGCGCGGCCGCGCTGCACGCCGTTCTTTTCAGCGCCGGAGACGAAAATGTCGCGCTGCTTGGCCATTTCCTCGGGCAGCTTCTTGCCCATCGCGCGCCGCAGCAGGTCGGCCGCGCCCAGCGAGTAGCCGCCGATTACCTGCGCGATCTGCATCACCTGCTCCTGGTACACCATGATCCCGTAGGTGGGCGCGAGGATCGGCTCGACACGCGGATCGAGGTACTCGATGCGCTTCTTGCCCTGCTTGCAGGCGACATAGTCGGGGATCAGTTCCATCGGCCCGGGCCGGTACAGCGCCACCAGCGCGATCACGTCCTCGAAGCGGGTGGGCGGCGCCTGCTTGAGCAGGTCGCGCATGCCGCGCGATTCAAACTGGAACACCCCGGTTGCGTTGCCTGCGGCGAGCATGGCGTAGGCGGCCTTGTCGTCCAGCGGCAGCGCCTCGATCGAGAACTCCTTTTCCCCCATCGCCCGCACGTAGCGTTCGGCCCAGTCGAGCACGGTAAGCGTGGTGAGGCCGAGGAAATCGAACTTCACCAGGCCGATCGCCTCGACGTCGTCCTTGTCCAGCTGCGAAATGACGTGCGTGGCGCCTTCGGCCGCATAAAGCGGACAGAAATCGGTGAGCTTGCCGGGCGCGATCAGCACGCCGCCCGCGTGCATGCCGACGTTGCGCGTCAGGCCTTCGAGCTTCTCGGCGAGTTCCAGCAGGTCGCGGACTTCCTCCTCTTTCTTCTCGCGCTGGGCAAGCATCGGCTCCATCTGCCGCGCGTCGGCAAGCGTGATGTTCTTGCCGGGCTGTACCGGGATCAGTTTCGCGATCTGGTCGCAGAAGTTGTAACCCAGGTCCAGCACCCGGCCGGTGTCGCGCAGCACGGCGCGCGCCGCCATGGTGCCGAAAGTCGCGATCTGCGAAACCGAGTCCTCGCCATACTTCTTGCGCACGTAGTCGATCACGCGATCGCGGCCGTCCTGGCAGAAGTCGATGTCGAAGTCGGGCATCGACACACGCTCGGGATTGAGAAAGCGCTCGAACAACAGGTCGTACTTCAGCGGATCGAGGTCGGTGATGCCGAGCGCGTAGGCCACCAGCGAGCCCGCGCCCGAGCCGCGCCCAGGCCCCACCGGCACGCCGTTCGAGCGCGCCCAGCTGATGAAGTCGGCGACGATCAGGAAGTAACCCGCGTAGCCCATCTGCGCGATGGTCTTGATTTCGAACGCGAGGCGCGCGCGATAGCGCGGGATTTCCTCGCTCTGGAGACTCAGCTTGCCGATTCTTCCGGCCAGGCCCTTTTCGGCTTCGCTCTGCAGAAACGCATCCAGGGAAACGCCTTTGGGCGTCGGGAATGCTGGCAGGCGGCTCTTGCCGAGTTCAATTTCGAGGTTGCAGCGGCGCGCGATCTCGACCGCGTTATCCAGCGCCTGTGGCACATCGGCAAAGAGCTGCGCCATCTCCTCCTGCGTCTTGAAATACTGTTCCGGCGTGAACAACTTCGGCCGGCGCTGGTCGCCGAGTACGTACCCCTCGGAGATGCACACGCGCGCCTCGTGGGCCTTGAAGTCCCCGGGCGCCGTGAATTGCACCGGATGCGTCGCCACCACCGGCAGGCCAAGCTTCACCGCGAGCGCGAGCGTGGCGCCCACCAGCTGCTCGCCATGCGCAGCCCCGGCGCGCTGCACTTCGAGGTAGTAGCGCCCGGGAAACAGTTTCGACCAGGCCCTGGCAAGCTTTTCCGCCGCCGCGGC
This sequence comes from Betaproteobacteria bacterium, assembly GCA_039931635.1. GTDB lineage: Bacteria > Pseudomonadota > Gammaproteobacteria > Burkholderiales > SG8-39 > RBG-16-66-20. The sequence continues at coordinate 8,570 of JBDTRO010000141.1, forward strand.
GTTGCCGCCGGCAAGCGAATGGCCGACGTCGCCGCCCGCGAATCCTGACAGCACGATCAGCCCTTCCGTATCGCGTTCCCTGAACCAGTCGAGGGCGATTTCCGCGCGCGCCCGGTGCTGGTTCTTCAGCCAGGCGCGCGAGAGCAGCTCGGACAGGCGCAGGAACCCGGCGCGCGAACTGCACAGCAGCAGCCCGCGAAACGGCTTGTCGCGATCGCCGTCATTCTGGATCCAGCAGTCCACGCCGACGACAGGTTTGACGCCCGCTGCGCGCGCCGCAGTGTAGAACTTCACCATGCCGAACACGTTGCTCGCGTCGGTGAGCGCCAGTGCCGGCATGCCGTCGGCCTTTGCCTTCGCCACCGCGTCGTCGATGCGGACGATGCCGTCCGTCACCGAGTATTCGCTGTGCATCCTCAGGTGTACGAAACGCGGAGCAGGCATGGGGGTCGGCAAAAGTTTACCATCGCCGGATGCGCGGTTCGCCACTGTTTGCGCTCTTCTCGGGCGCGGTATTCATCGCTCTGTCGCCGATCTGGGTGCGCGTGTCGGAGGTGGGACCGACCGCGAGCGCGTTCTGGCGCGTATGCCTGGCCGTTCCATTGCTCTGGATTTTGTTTTTCTCAGTAAAAACAAAAGAAACGAAGAGCTTCGACACCCAATTTCCGTTGTTGCTTGTCGCCGGCGTCGCGTTTGCGGGCGATCTCGCGTTCTGGCACTGGTCGATCCAGTACACCTCGGTCGCCAACTCCACGCTGCTGGCGAACCTCGCGTCTATTTTCGTCACGCTGGCCGCGTGGCTGCTGTGGAAGCAGCGCCCGAGCGCCCTGTTCCTGGCCGGCCTGGCGGCGGCGCTGTTCGGCGTTGCGCTGCTCGTTCAGGCAAGCCTTGGCAGCTCGCCCACCGCGCCCATGGGAGACGCCCTGGGCGTCGTGACCGCAATGTTCTACGCCTGGTACCTGCTGTCGGTGAAGACGCTGCGCGACCGGGGCGCGGGCACCCTCAGCCTGATGGCGGTAACCACGACGATTACCGCGGCGATCCTGCTGCCGGTGGCAATCGCCTCCGGCGAAGCGCTGCTGCCCGGAACGCTGTCCGGCTGGCTGAAACTTCTGGGCCTGGCATGGATCTCGCATGCCGCCGGCCAGGGCCTGATCGCCTATGCGCTGGCGCAGCTGCCTGCGGGATTTACCTCCGTCAGCCTGCTCCTGCAGCCGGTCATCGCGGCCTTTTTTGCCTGGATACTGCTCGGCGAGCCGCTGATTGCGTTGCAGATCGCCGGCGGCTCGGTCGTGCTCGCCGGCATCTACCTGGCGCGCAAAGCGTCGCGCCAGTGATACCATCGTTTTCTATGAGTACGTACATGAACGAAGAATCGCCGATGGATGTGGTCACCGACCTCATCGCCAGCATCGAAATGCACCGCAAGGAAATCGAGAAGGAAACCGGCCTGGACGCCTCGCGCGCGTATTCGCTGCGCCGGCTACAGGAGGCGCTTCAGCAGGAAGTGGACGCCACGCAGCAGGACGGCGCCAATCCCGTGCGCGTTGCGACGACCGAAGCGCTGAACGCGGAGATCAGGCGGGTCGGATCTTTGTCGCGCTCCTCCGGGCCGCGCCCGGTGCAGGGCGGCGGCGGCCGGCCGCAGCAGCAGCAGCCGAGGAATTTCCGCCAGGACCAGCAGCGCAAGGCGCCCAAATCCCGGGGCCGGCGGCCGATGGGACGCAGTAACCCGCGCTAAAGGCGAAGTTGAAGTTCGGCGTCTTCGACCATCTCGATTCGAGCGGCGCGCCGCTCGCCCAGTTCTACGAGCATCGCCTGCGGTTGGCGGAAGCCTACGACCGCATCGGCATCCACGCGCTGCACATCGCGGAACACCACGCGACGCCGCTGGGCATGTCGCCCTCGCCCTCCGTTTTCCTGTCGGCGGTCGCACAACGCACGAAGCGGCTGCGCTTCGGCCCGCTGGTCTACACGCTCGCCCTCTACCACCCGCTACGGCTCGCGGATGAAATCTGCATGCTCGACCAGTTGGGCGGCGGGCGCTTCCAGCTCGGCGTCGGCCGCGGCGTCTCGCCGATCGAGATCGAATACTTCGGCTTCGATCCGGCGAAATCGCAGGCCATGTACCTCGAGGCCTATCAGGTAATCCTGCAGGCGCTGCGCGGCGGCACGCTGAATTTCGAGGGCAGCTACTACCGGTTCAAGGATGTGCCGCTTCAGCTCGCGCCGCTGCAGCGGCCGCATCCACCGATCTGGTACGGGCTGTCCAACCCGGAGAGTGCGGAGTTTGCCGCCGACAACAGGTTCAACGTCGTCAGCAACGCCGCGCCGAAGGCGGTGCGCGTCATCACCGACCGCTACCGCGCCGAATGGGCGAAGAAGGGCAACGACCCGAAGCTCATTCCGTTCATCGGCATGGCGCGCCACGTGGTGATCGCCGACACCGACGCCGCCGCGATGAAGATCGCGCGCCGCGCCTACGCGCGCTGGTGGGAAAGCTTCAACTACCTCTGGGCCCTGCGCGGCCAGACGCCGCCCTTCACCACGTATACGGCCGACTTCGACGCCGTACTCGCGAACGGCCAGGCTATCGTCGGCGCGCCAGGTACCGTGCGCGCAACCATCGCGGCGCAAACAAGGGAGGCCGGCCTGAACTACATGCTGCTGCGCTTCTCGTTCGGCGACCTGACGCTGGAAGAGTCGATGCGCTCGGTAGATCTGTTCGCGAGCCTTGTCCAGCCCGCACTCGAGGAGATACCCGCATGAAACGCCATCTCTTTATTGTTTGCCTTGCGTTTTTTTCCAATAGCGTTTTTTCACAAGAATGGCCGGCGCGACCCGTTAAGTTCATCGTTTCCCAAGCGCCCGGCACTTCGCCCGACATCACGGCGCGGCTCATCGCCGACCGGCTGGCGAAGCTCTGGAACCAGCAGGTCGTGGTGGAGAATCGCCCGGGCGGGCAGAACGTGCCCGGCGCGCAGGCCGCGGCCCGCTCCGCGCCTGACGGCTACAACTTCTTTTACGCCACGACTGCCGCGATCGTCTCGAACCCCGTCACCTTCAAGGCGCTGCCCTACGATCCGGCGAAGGATTTCGTGCCGGTGGCGATGATCGCCAAGTCGCCGATGGTGATCGCGGTCAATCCCTCCGTGCCCGCGAAAACGCTCGCCGAGCTCGTCGCGCTGGACAAGGCGCAGCCCGGCAAGCTCGCCGCCGCCAACGAGGGCGCGAAGACCTTCAGCGGCATGATGAGCCGGCTCCTGAACCTGAGCGCCGGCATGCAGCTCCTGCAAGTACCCTACAACGGCGTCTCGCCCGCGATCCTGGACACCGTCGCCGGCCGCACGCAGGTTGTACTGGTGAGCTCAGCGGCGCTGCTCCCTGCCATCAAACGCGGCGAACTCCGCCCGCTGGCGGTGAGCGCCGGCAAGCGCGTGCGCGGCCTCGAAGAAGTCCCCACCCTCTCCGAAACCTATCCCGGCCTCGAATACGTCGGCTGGTTCGCCCTGCTCGCGCCTACCGGCACGCCCGCCGCGGTCGTGCTGCGCGTGAACCGCGACATGGACCGCGTGCTTGCCGATCCGGAAATGGCGCAGCGGCTGTACGACTTCGGCCTGGTTAACGAAGGCGCCGGCACTGCCGAGTCACTCAACGAGTTCCTGCGCGCCGAACGCGAGCGCTGGGCGAAGCTGGTGAAGGAAATCGGATTGCAGCCCGAGTAGCCTAGAGTACGACCGCCTCCGGCTCGCCGGGGTTGCCGGCTTCGACGACGCCAATCTCGTAGACCAGTTCGCCTTCGCGCTTGAGCAGCATCTTGGCGGTGGCGACCTGCTCGCGGGCAACCGCGACCACCATGCCGATGCCGCAATTGAAGACGCGGTGCATCTCGTCTTCGGCGACATTGCCGTTCTCCTGCAGCCAGGTGAAGATCTGCGGCCGCGGCCAGGACTTTTTCTGCAGCACGGCGCGCATGCCCTGCGGCAGCATGCGCGGCACGTTGCCGACGAGTCCGCCGCCGGTGATGTGGGCGAGGCCCTTTACCCGCACGGCAACCATCAGCTTGAGCAACGGCTTGACGTAGATCCGCGTGGGCTCCATCAGCGTGTCGGCCAGGTCGGAGTTGGGCTTGTCCTCGCCCAGGATGCGGCGGATGAGGGAGTAACCGTTCGAGTGCGCGCCACTGGAGGCGAGTCCCAGCAGCACGTCGCCCGGCACGATCGACTTGCCGTCGATGATGCGGTCCTTTTCCACCACGCCGACGCAGAACCCGGCGAGGTCGTATTCGCCCTCCGGGTACATGCCGGGCATCTCGGCGGTTTCGCCGCCGATCAGCGCGCAGCCGGCCTCCTCGCAGCCCTTGGCGATGCCGCGGATGACGTTCGTGGCGACCGCCTTGTCCAGCTTGCCGCAGGCAAAATAGTCGAGGAAGAACAGCGGCTCGGCGCCCTGCACGAGAATATCGTTCACGCTCATCGCCACCAGGTCGATGCCGACGGTGCCGTGCCGGCCGAGCAGGAAGGCGAGCTTAAGCTTGGTGCCGACGCCATCGGTGCCGGAGACCAGGATCGGCTCCTTGTACTTCGCCGGGATCGCGCACAGCGCCCCGAAGCCGCCCAGCCCGGCCAGGACCTCCGGGCGCATGGTTCGCTTCGCGAACGGCTTGATCGCTTCCACCAGCGCGTCGCCCGCGTCGATGTCCACGCCAGAGTCACGGTAAGAGAGGGGTTCCGACATGGCAGGTAAAATGATGTCTTTCCAGCCATTTTACGTGAAATGAAAGCACCGGTTCTCGCAGATCCGCGGTTGTGGGGCTGGCTGGCGATCGGTCTGGCGGCCGGCGGGCTGCTCTACGCCCTTTCTCCGATCCTCGCGCCCTTTCTCGCTGGCGCGATCCTCGCCTACGTCCTGAACCCGCTGGTGGGCCGTCTGACGGGGCGCTACCTGCCGCGCGTCGTGGCGGTGGTGCTGGTGCTGCTGTTCGTGCTTGCGCTGGTGGTGGCGCTGGCGCTGGTCATCGTGCCGCTTTTCATCAAGGAACTGCGCCTGATGTCGGAGCAGCTGCCGGCATTCCTCGCCTGGATCAACCAGCATTTCGCGCCATGGCTGAAAGAGCGATTCGCGATCGATTTCCAGCTCGATGTCGACACCGTCAAGCGGCTGGCGAGCGGCATCCTCGCCAACAACCAGGACCTGGTGGCGGGGCTGCTCGGTTCGCTCAGGATCGGCGGCCTCGCGCTGATCGCATTTTTCATCAACCTCATGCTGGTGCCGGTGGTGCTGTTTTTCCTGCTGCGCGACTGGAGCTCGCTGGTGGCGCGCGTCGACGCGATGATTCCGCGCCATTTGTACGTCTGGGCACGGAACATCTTCGGTGAAATCGACGCCGTGCTGGCGGAGTTCCTGCGCGGACAACTGATCGTCATGCTGGTGATGAGCGTCTATTACGCGGCCGCGCTGTGGACAACTGGGCTCGAATTCTGGCTGCCGATCGGCGTTATCACCGGCCTGCTGGTGATCGTGCCGTACATCGGCGCCTTCACTGGCATCTTGCTTGGCACGATCGCCGCCGTGCTGCAATTCGACAGCATGGCCGGCGTCGCATGGGTGTGGCTCGCGTTCGGCATCGGGCAGGCAATGGAGGGAATGGCGGTGACGCCGCTGCTGGTCGGCAAGCGCATCGGCCTGCACCCGGTGGCGGTGATCTTCTCGCTGCTCGCCTTCGGCCAGATCTTCGGCTTCTTCGGCGTGCTGCTCGCGCTGCCGGCGAGTGCCGCGCTGCTGGTCGGGCTGCGCCACCTGAGGTCCGCCTACCTGGCCGGTTCGCTCTACGGCGGACCGAAGTGATGCGCCAGCTTGCGCTGGGAATTTCGCCACCGCCCAAGCCCACGCTCGACAATTTCGTCGCCGGCGCCAACGCCGAACTGATCTCTCGCCTGAAGGAGTTTCAGGCGGGTAATTTCGTGGAGAGCGTTCTTTACCTCTGGGGCGAAACGGGTTCGGGCAAGAGCCACCTTTTGCGCGCCTGCGGCGGGCCGAACGTGGTGGACGACGTCGAGAAGCTGGATGATGAGTCGCAGATCGGATTGTTCAATGCGATCAACGAGAAGCGCCAGTCCGGGGGCACGGTGCTTGCGGCGGGCCACGCGCCGCCGGCGCAACTGCCGTTGCGCGAAGACCTGAAGTCACGCCTCGCCTGGGGCCTCGTCTACCAGGTCAAGACGCTCACCGACGGCGAACGGGCCCTGTACCTGCGCGGCGAGGCGGAGCGCCGCGGCATGCGGGTGCCCGATGAAGTCATCGACTACCTGCTGACGCACCTGCGTCGCGACCTGCCCACGCTCACGGCGATTCTCGACGAGCTGGACCGCGCCTCGCTCGAAAAACACCGGCAAATCACGTTGCCGCTCGTAAAAGAGGTGTTGAAAGACGTCGAAGCATGAATCTCGCCCTGTTCGACCTCGACAACACGCTGCTCGCCTGCGACAGCGACTACGAGTGGGGGCAGTACCTGGTAGACCAGGGTGTGCTCGAACGCTCGTCCTACGAGGCGCAGAACGCCGCGTTCTACGAGCAATACAAGGCCGGCACGCTCGACATCCGCGAGTTCCTCGGCTTCGCCTTGCGCCCGCTCGCCGCGCACGCCCCGGAGGACCTCGAACGCTGGCACGCCGGGTTCATGGCCGCGCGCATCCGGCCCGCGATGACTCCGGCATCGAAGGCGCTGGTGCGCCGCCACATGGATGCGGGCGACCTCTGCGCCATGGTCACCGCCACCAACAGCTTCGTCACCGGGCCGATCGCGCGCGAGTTCGGCATCCCGCACCTGGTGGCAACCGAACCGGAACGCCTGGCGGGCCGCTTTACAGGCCGCGTCGCGGGCCTGCCCTGCTTCAAGGAAGGCAAGGTGGCGCGCGTCGAGCAGTGGCTCGCGGGCGAGGGGCGCGGCCTGCGGGAGTTCGCGCAGAGCGTTTTCTACAGCGACTCGCACAATGACCTGCCGCTGCTGGAGCGAGTTTCGCGCCCGGTGGCGGTCGATCCGGACGCCGCCCTGGCCGCCGAGGCCGGGCGCCGGGGCTGGCCGGTGATTTCCCTGAGATAATCCCCCGCCCGCAATGATCAAACGCTTCATCCGCCGCGTGTTCGGCCTCGATGCCCCGGGGCCGCTGCGCGTGCCGCAGGCGCGCCACGGTATCACCCGCAACGCCATCAGTACCGGTGCGCTCAAGGTGTGCGACGTGCTGGCCGACCACGGCCACCCGGTCTACGTGGTGGGCGGCGCGGTGCGGGACCTGCTGCTCAACATCGAGCCCAAGGACTTCGACATCGCCACCGGCGCGCGGCCCGAGCAGATCAAGCCGCTGTTCCGCCGCGCGCTGCTGATCGGGCGGCGCTTTCGCCTGGTGCACGTGATGCTGGGGCCCGAGACGCTGGAGGTTTCCACTTTCCGCGCCGCCGACAGCAAAACCGCGGAGAAGGACGAGCACGGCCGGGTGCTGCGCGACAACGTGTTCGGCACCCTGGAGGAGGATGCGCGCCGGCGCGACTTCACCGTCAACGCGCTCTACTTCGACCCCGGGACGGGCGACGTCATCGATTATCACGGCGGCCTGGCCGACCTGAAGAAGCGCACGCTGCGCATCATCGGCGACCCGGAAACGCGCTTTCGCGAGGACCCGGTGCGCATGCTGCGCGCGGTGCGCCTGGGCGCCAAGCTCGGCCTGTCGATCGACGGTGCGACGCGTGGCCCGATCAAGCGCCTCGCGCCCCTGCTCGAGCATGTGCCGCCGCCGCGCCTGTTCGAGGAGATGCTCAAGCTGCTGCTTTCGGGCCACTCGAACGCCTGCCTGCGCCAGCTGCGCCACGAAGGACTGCACAAGGGCATGCTGCCGCTGCTCGACGTGATCCTCGACCAGCCGCTGGGCGAGCGCTTCGTCACGCTGGCGCTGGCGCAGACCGATGAGCGCGTGCTGGAGGATCGCCCGGTGTCGCCGGCCTTCCTGTTTGCAGCGCTGCTCTGGCACGAGGTGCTCGCGGCCTGGAAGGCGCGCGAGAAGCGTGGCGAACGGCGCATCCCCGCGCTCGAATTCGCGATGGACGACGTACTGGACGCGCAAAGCGGCAAGCTCGCCATCACCCGCAGGCTCACCGCCACCATGCGCGAAGTCTGGGCGATGCAGCCGCGCTTCGACGAACGCTCCGGCCAGCGCCCGCACCGACTGCTGGAACTGCCGCGCTTCCGCATGGCCTACGACTTCCTCGCCTTGCGCGCCGCAAGCGGCGAAGTGCCCGCTGAACTGGAAACCTGGTGGCGCGCGTTCCAGAGCGCGGACCCGGAAACCCGCGAGGAAATGCTCCTGCCCGACACCGGGGGCCCGAAAAAGCGCCGCCGCCGGCGCCGCGGCAAGAAGCCCATCGAAGGCGCGCCACCGCCGGCATGACCTTGGCATACATCGGCCTGGGGGCAAATCTGGGGGAGCCCCGCCGACAACTCATTGAGGCGCTCACCGCAATGAGCGGCCTGCCCGAAACCCGCCTCGCCGGGCACTCAAGCTTCTACAGAACCGCGCCTGTGGGCCATGCGGACCAACCCGAGTTTCTGAACGCCGTGGCGGCCCTCGACACGCGGCTGGCGCCCGGGGTTCTCCTGGAGGGCCTGCAGGGCATCGAACGGCGCCACGGCCGCGAGCGGTCGTTTCCCGATGCTCCCAGGACGCTCGATCTCGACCTTCTCCTGTTCGGAGATCAACAGATCGCGCGCCCCGGCCTGACGGTTCCCCACCCGCGCATGCATGAACGAGCCTTCGTGCTACAGCCCCTGCTCGAGCTTGATTCCGCCATCGCAGTGCCGGGAAAAGGCCTGGCGAGCGCCTTGCTCGCCGCCTGCAGCCCGCAGAAGATCGAAAGGATCGCCTGACATGCGGCTCTCGCCGTTCGCCACCATTCTGGGCGCGGTGTATTTCATTTTCCGCGGTGGATAACGTGCTCGGAAAATTCGGCCACATCGCCGTGGAGGGGCCGATCGGCGCCGGCAAGACCAGCCTCGCGCGCAGGCTCGCCGACCGCTTCGGCGCCGAGCTCCTGCTGGAGCAGCCCGGCGAGAACCCGTTCCTCGCCCGCTTTTACGAGGACATGCCGCGCTACGCGCTGCCGACGCAGCTTTTCTTCCTGTTCCAGCGGTCGCGGCAGCTGGGCGTGCTGGCGCAGCCCGACATGTTCGGCCGGCCGACGGTCACGGACTTTTTGCTCGACAAGGATCCCCTGTTCGCGCGCATCACGCTCTCGGGCGACGAAATGGCGCTCTACCAGAAGATTTACGACGCGATCCGGCCGCAGGCCCCGGCGCCGGACCTGGTGGTTTACCTGCAGGCGCAGCCGGCGACGCTGCATGAGCGTGTCAGGCGGCGGGCGACGGAGTACGAGCGTGGCCTGGGCGAGGACTACCTGGCGCTGCTGGCGGAGGGCTACGCGCGCTTTTTCTACAACTACAGCGCGGCACCGGTGCTGATCGTCAATTCCGAGAACCTGAACTTCGTGGCGCGCGACGCCGACCTGGAACTATTGATCGCGCGCATGCGCGGCATGAAAAGCCGGCGCGAATTCTTCAGCCTGGGCTAAGCGGGCAGCAAGGCCCGCGCGCATTCACGTCAGCTGGGGTACGGCTCGAACATCATCGACTCGACGGCGCAGCCCATCGCCTGCGCTATCTTGTCCATGGCCTCGTCCGTGAGCGACACGGGCTGCAAGTCCGCATCGGCGCCCTTGGACGAAATAAACGCTTTTGCCGCGTCCTCGGTATTCCAGGTAACCACCGGATCCGGGCTCACGCCCGCGACCTGCTGGCAGACCGGGAAACCGTCGGACTTGTAGACTATTGCGTACATGCAGCAACCCCCGAAAACCGTGCGCCCGATGACCCGAAAACTTTAACCCAAGAACGCCGTTTCGGCTAGAACCCCGGTTAATCATTTCGTCTTGCTGGGCATGCGCGCGATGCGCGTAGGTCACAGAAACGCAACAGCCTTGTTTGCGCAGGAGAAACATCAGGCGTCTAATGGCCTTGGGGGGTGCCGGTTCCACCCGGCGCCTGCAGCCATTCAATCCCCCGCAAGGGGGAATTCTAGGGGGTAGCGATCATGAGCAATATGAGCGACGCGGCGGGGCTGAGGACGATATGGAAGGCGTTCGCAGAGTCGGAATACGAGTTCGAGCCCGCGACGGGCACTCTCTGGGGCTACATGCGGCAGCGGGGCAACCCCTGCTTCAACCTGGCTCTGCTAAAGGAGATCCGGGCGGTGGGCAGCGAGCTGACGGCGAACAGCGGCCATATCGAATTCGAAGGCGCGATGCACCAGGTAAATACCTACGTGGCCGGTTCGCGCGTGCCCAGGGTATTCAATCTTGGCGGCGACCTGGCGCTGTTCCTGCTGCTGATCCGGTCGCGCGACCGGGAGGCGCTCGGGCACTACGCGCGCATGTGCATCGACAACATCCATTCGCAGATCCAGCACTACCAGTGCCCGACGCTCACCACGGTGTCGTTGGTCCAGGGCGATGCGCTGGGCGGCGGCTTCGAGATGGCGCTGTGCTCCGACGTCGTGGTCGCCGAGGAATCGGCCATGATCGGGCTGCCGGAGATCCTGTTCAACCTGTTTCCCGGCATGGGCGCCTACAGCCTGCTCGCGCGGCGCGCGAACCCGCGCGTAGCCGAGGAACTGATCCTCTCGGGCAAGCTGCTGCCGGCGGCCCGGCTGCACGAAATGGGGATCGTCGACGTGCTCGCCAAAGACGGTGAAGGCGAAGCAGCGGTACAGAACTGGATCGCGAAGAACGCGCGCCGGCGCAGCGGTTTCCAGGGCGTCATGCGGGTGCGCCACCAGGTGAACCCGATCACGCGCGCCGAACTGGACGCGGTGGCCGATACCTGGGTGGATTGCGCTCTGCGTCTCGAAGACCGCGACCTGCGCATGATGGGCAGGGTGGTGCGCGCCCAGATGGAGCGCATGGATGCCGCTGCTGCCGCGGCCGCTCCGGTGCCCGCTGCGGGCATCGCGATGGCGGCGGGCTGAGACACCCGCTCAGGGAACGAGGTGCGAGGCGAACCCGCCTTCGGAAAACAGCTGCCCGAACTGGTGGAAATTCACGCGCGTCGAGTCGATGACCGCGGCCTGGGCGGCGGGATCGCCGATCGTCTTCAGGAGCAGGTTCAGTTTCGCCATGTGCTCGGCATCCATCGTCGCGTGAGAGGACAGGAAGCGGAACCCCCCGGCTTTCACGTCCTTGCCCGTGGCGCGCGCGATTGAATCGGCCGCCTTGCCCCCGTAGACCGAGGCCACCACCTCCAGCACGTATAGCATTCCAAGCACGCAGCAGGGGTGCACGCGCTCGGCCGCATAGTAGTTGTAGCCGATCATCGCCTGCACCGGCGCGCTGGGCGGCGTGCTGCTCACGCGCCGCGCGTCGCCGCCGATCGCCTTCACGTCTTCCAGTACCCACTGCTCGTGCCCGGTTTCCTCCTCGATCCGCTCTCGCAGTTCCTCGCGGATGTTGGCGAGCGGCGCATCGCAGCGCTCCATGGCGACGGCCATGATCGGGCAGAAATGCAGGACGATGTGATACAGGTCGTGCAGGAATGCCCGGTACTCGGGAATCGTGAGCCCCTTGTGCATCATCGAGTTCACCTTGGGCAGGGTCTCGATGGCGCGCCGGCTGGCATCCGAATTTTCGAGCAACGTGATGAAGAAAGACATGCTTCCGTTCCGGATGAAAAGCGGCGATTCTACCGTTGCCCGGGTCGCATGACGACGAACATCGCAACGCATTTCATCGCGGATGGACGATCATTTTTATCTGCCCATCCGGCCGCAGGGTCACCGACGGCCTCGGGCGGATACGCTGGCCCGGAACCAATTCGAATCTCCAGCGCTCGGCCAGCGTGGCAAGGATGAGCAACGCCTCCTGCCAGGCGAATCCCTCGCCGATGCAATGACGGTCGCCCGCGCTGAACGGGAAATAGGCGCCACGCGGAAGCCGGTCCTGGAATCCATCCTCCCAGCGCTCCGGTTTGAAACGCTCCGGCTCGTCGAAGAAGCGCGCGTCGCGGTGCGTAACGTACTGGCTCATCATCACCACAGCGCCCTGCGGCACCGTGTAGCCGCCCAGTTTCACGTCGGCCTGCGCCTGGCGGCCGATGAACCAGCCCGGCGGATACAGCCGCAAGCCTTCCTGCATCACCCTGCGCGTATAGGCCAGCCGGTCCAGATCCGCTGCGCCGAAGGCCGCGCGCCCGCCAAGCACGGTCTTCGCCTCCTCGTGCATCTGCCGGTCGGCGTCGGGCCTCTGCGAAAGCAGGTAGAAGGTCCAGGCAAGGACGTTGGCGGTGGTCTCGTGCCCGGCGATCAGCAGCGTCAGCACTTCGTCGCGCAGCTGCTGCTCGGTCATGTGGACATTGGTCTCGTCGTCCTTGGCCTGCATCAGCAGTGAAAGCAGGTCGGTGCCGGCGGCTGCGGCGCGCTTGCGCCGCTCGATCATGCGGTAGATGACCACGTCCAGGTCGCGCACCGCCTTCTTGAATCGCAGGGTCGCGGGCAGCGGCAGCGCGAGCGAGAGCTTCAGGAAAGGCGACGACAGCCGCGTGAAGAACTCAAGGGCGGTGCCGATGTCGCGCGACACCTTCCGCGTGTCCTCCCCGATGTCGTGGTCGAACAGCGCCTGCGAAGCGATAAGCATGGTCAGCTTCATCATCTCGTTCGCGATGTCGATGGTGCCGCCCGGCTGCCACTGCTCCCGCATGCGCAGCGAGAGCTCCGCCATCTGGCCGGCGTAAGCCTCGATGCGGGATTTGCGGAACACCGGCAGCATCAGGCGCTGCTGGCGCGCGTGCAGTTCGCCACGCGACGTGAAGAGCCCTTCTCCGACCACCGCGTTGATCTTGGCCCTGAGCGCGGTCATCGTGAAGCTGGCGCGCTGCGTGATCAGCACTTCGCGCACATAGTCCGGGTGCCGCACAAAAAATACGTCGATGCTGCCCAGCCGGAAGTTGGCGATGTCGCCATACTGTTCGGCGACGCTGGTGAGGAAGGCGAGCGGGTCGCGCGCGAAACTGCGCGCCTCGCCGATCAGCGGCAGGCCGCGCGGTCCGGGGGGACGCGACATGCGGGAAGACATGCGGAAATCCTACCGCAGCCAGCGATCAACCCGTCGACTGCGCGCCCCCGGTCCTCGAGCTAGATGGTTCATGCCGTGCGCTGGTCATCTCGACCTGCGTCTAGTAGCCGCTTGTCGGACACGCGGACCTTGTGACCGAAGGCGAGGCAACGAGCGGAGTGAGCCGCAAGTGACCGTCCTGTCCCATTGAGAGGGGTGACCTGCACCGGTTGTGGTCCCAGGCGCCCGCTGCCCGACGTGGTCGACGTGAACAGGCGCTCGAGGCCAGGTCCCGTCGGCAGTCGTGGCCGGCCGACACCGGGACGAGCACCGCGTCAGCAGAGAGCCAACGCCGGCTCAGCCCGGCACGCCCGAAGCATCGAGGACCACGCCGACGCGAGCATCTCGGTGCCGGAGACCCCAGCCATCGGCTGCTCGCGGCGGATGGCACGCCCGAGCCGTCGGGACCCACCGCCACGACCTCGAGGACGCCGTACGAGAGCGCCGGGTCGGCCACCACGCGCGCGCGACACTGCCGCGGGCCGACGGTGGCGAGGGCGAGGACCACCATGGCGTTGACGTTGCGCGGCAGCAGCCGGGCGACGTCCGCGACGACGCCGTCGAAGACCACGGTGCGGGCCGTGAGCTCCCCCAGGGGGACGGGGAGCTCGGAGAGGTGTCCGGACGACGCGGCGGCCTCGGTGAGCGCGGCGAGCAGGCCCTCGTCCGCTCGGGGCAGGTCGGCCAGGCGCAGGGCCGGCGCCACCCGGGACCGGTGCGGCGAACGGGCGTGCACGAACGCGAGGTCCAGGCCGTCGTGCTCCTGGATTGCGAGCGACCAGTCCGCGCGCGACCGCACCGGAGCCGATGACGCCGATGCGGGCGATTCCGCTCAGGAGGCGGCCTGGTCCTCGGCCAGGATCGTGCACACGTCCGGGGCGAGCTCGAGGTAGACCTGGTCGCCCACGGCCGGCTGGGTCCGGGGATTCTGCAGCACGTTCACGAGCCGCGGACCGACCCGCACCTGGCACGCGAGGATCTGGCCGAGGAACTCGACCTTCTCGACCACACCGGTGACGACGTTCGGCCGCTCGGGGTGGGTGGCGTGGGAGCGGATGTTCTCGGGGCG
>JBDTRO010000142.1:0-6207 GCA_039931635.1 Betaproteobacteria bacterium
GACGCCGATCGTGGTAAACGACTCGCGCGGTTTTTTCACCAGCCGTACTTTCGGCACCTTCGTGCAGGAAGGCTGCGCGATGCTGGCCGAAGGTATCCCGGCGGCGGTGATCGAGAATGCGGCGCGCCAGGCCGGCATGCCGGTTGGTCCGCTGGAAGTCATCGACCAGACCTCGATGTCGCTGTCGCTGCACGTCATGGAGCAGACCGTCGCGGATCTCAAGGCGGAGGGCAAGCCCCTGCCGCCGGAGCATCCCGGCCAGAAGGTGATCCTGAAAATGGTGAAAGAACTGAATCGCCCCGGCCGCGCGGCCGGCGGCGGTTTCTACGACTACCCGAAGGACGGCAGGAAGACCCTGTGGCCCGAACTGGCGAAGATCTTCGGCCGCAGCGGCGTCCCGTTCGACGTTGAGGAAATGAAGGACCGGATTCTTTACCGGCAGGCGATCGAGGCCGCGCGTTGCCTGGAAGAGGGCGTGCTGACCAGCATGCACGACGCCAATATAGGCTCCATCTTCGGCATCGGATTTCCGGCCTGGACCGGCGGCGCGCTGCAGTTCGTCAACCATGTCGGGGTCAGGAAGTTTGCCGGTCGCGCCGACGAACTGGCGAAGAAGTACGGCGAGCGCTTCGCGCCGCCCAGGCTGCTGCGCGACTTGGCGGCGAAGGGCGAAGCGCTACGCTGAACCAGGCGCTCCGCGCAGCATCAGGACGTTGCCCGCGACCGAAATCGCGATGCCGACGATCATCAGCGGATGCCAGGGGAGTCCCTCGAACACGGTCGAGAGGATCAGCGCGACGACCGGCACCATCACCCCGACGTAGGAGGCGCGCGCCGCGCCGATGCGCCCGAGCAGCGTGAGCCAGCCGGCGAAGGCGGCGATGGACCCGAGCGTCACCAGGTAGAGCATCGAGAGCACGTAGCCCGCCGTCCAATCGAAAGCGAGCGGCCGCCCCGCCGCTAGCGCGAGCACCAGCGCGGTGAGGCCGCCGTAGCCCATGCTCCAGGCCATCGTCGGCCAGCCATGCAGCTTGCGCTCATGGTTGCGGTGCGCCAGCAGGCCGCCCAATGTCGTGGCTAGGACGGCAAGGATCGTGAATAGCGCGCCCTTCGCCACGTCGCGGCTCTCCGACAGGCGGTCGAACTCCGGCCAGAACACGAACACGATGCCGAGCACGCCGAACGCAGAGCCTAGCGCCATGCGCGCGGTCATCGGCTGCCCGAACGCGATCCGCAGGCCGAACATGGCGAGCAGCGGACTCGCGGAATAGCCGACCGCGACCAGGCCGGATGCCAGGTGCTCCTCGGCACGGTAGACGAAGATGTAGGCGACGCAGTACATGATCGCGCCGAACAATGCGAGCCCCGCGTGCTCGCGGGCATTGAAGTGCAGCGACAGGCCGCGCAGCCTGCACCATGCGGCCAGCATCAGTGCCGCCGCCAGGAAGCGCCAGGCGACGCTTACCTCCGGAGCGACAGTACCCAGCTGCCAGGTGATCGCAAGCCAGGTGGTGCTCCAGATCGCGACGCATCCGGCGAAAAGCGTGAGATTGTTCAGGGGCTGCGGTCCGGTGGGCATCGACGCGGAGGCCGCATGATACGCTCGACCGGGCAACAGGAAAGGAAGATAAAAACCATGTCGTTGCCGCCGATTCTGCAGAAGCTGCGCCTTCCGGTCATAGGAGCGCCGATGTTCATCGCGGGCAATCCGAAGCTGGTGATCGCGCAATGCAAAGCCGGCATCGTCGGATCGTTTCCGGCGCTCAATGCGAGGCCGAAAGAAGCGCTGGACACCTGGCTGACGGAGATCGAGTCCGCGCTCGCGGGCGACCCCATCGCCGCGCCGTACGCCGTCAATCAGATCGTGCACAAGTCGAACGACCGTTTGGAACACGACGTGGAAGTGTGCATCCGGCACAAAGTGCCGATCACCATCACGAGCCTGCGGGCGCCGAACGACGTGGTGGCGAAGATCCATGCCTATGGCGGCATCGTGCTGCACGACGTGATCAGCGTGCGCCACGCGCACAAGGCGCTGGAGGCCGGGGTGGACGGCCTGATCCTCGTTTGCGCCGGCGCCGGCGGCCATGCCGGCACGCTTTCGCCCTTCGCCCTGATCGGCGAGGTGCGGCGCTTTTTCGACGGCCCGATCGTGCTCTCGGGCGCCATCTCCAGCGGCGATGCGATCCTCGCGGCGCAGGCCGCGGGCGCCGACCTCGCCTACCTCGGCACGCGCTTCCTGGCGACGCCCGAAGCAAGCGTGCCGGAGCGCTACAAGGAAGAGCTCCTGCGCGCCGCCGCCGCCGACATCGTCTACACGGACCTCTTTTCCGGCGTGCACGGCAACTACCTGAAGCACAGCGTGGTGGCCGCCGGCTTCGATCCGCTCAACCTGCCGAAGTCCGATCCGGCCAGGATGAATTTCGGCACCACCGGCGGCGCCGAGAAGAAGGTCTGGCGCGACATCTGGAGCGCGGGCCAGGGCGTGGGCCAGATCGACGCCATCGCGCCCGTCGCGCAAGTGGTGGACAAACTCGCCGCCGAATACGCCGTCGCGCGTAAAAGGTTGCAGATCAACTGATGGAAGTGCTGGAGATTGAGAGGCGCGGTCCAGCGGTTTGGCTCTGGCTCAACCGCCCGGAGTTGCGCAATGCATTGAATGATCTGGTCTTGAATTCCATTTCGAATGCATTGCAAGCCCTCGAAAGGGATCCCGCCTGCAGGGTCATCGTGCTGGCAGGCCGCGGCGCGGCGTTCTGCGCGGGCGGCGACCTGTCCCGCATGGAGCAGGCTTCCACGATGACGAAGGCGAAGGCGAAGTCCGAGGCGGGGCGCTTCGCGAAGCTGCTCTACCGCATGCATACCTTTCCCAAGCCGTTGATCGCGCGCGTGCACGGCGCGGCCTACGCGGGCGGGATGGGCCTCGTTGCCGCCTGCGACCTGGTCATTGCGGCCGAGGAGGCGGAGTTCTGCCTGCCTGAGGTGAAGATTGGACTGGTGCCTGCGATGATCAGTCCCTACATCGTGCGCGCTATGGGGGAGCAGCAGGCTCGCCGCTACGTGCTTACCGGCGAGCGGCTCGCGGCGCGCGAAGCCCATCGCCTCGGCCTGGTGCACGAATGCGTCGGGGCCGCGGAGCTGGATGCGCGCGTGGAAAAGCTTTCCGCGCAGCTCGCGCAGGCAGGCCCCCAGGCGCTCGCGCGCTCGAAAAAACTGCTCGCGCGCGTGGCGAAGACGGCCATCACGCCGAAGCTGGCGCAAGAAACCGCCGCGGTGCTGGCCGATGTGCGCGCCGGCGGCGAAGCGCGCGAAGGCATCCGCTCCTTCCTGGAGAAGCGCAAGCCGGGCTGGACCGGGAACTGAGAACCGGCAATGGATTTCTTCCGCTACCTCGAATCGAGGATACGGGGTACCGCCAGTCCGGGACCGGGTGAACCGCCGGCCGGCCTGCTCGCGTTCTACTGGCACTTCGTGCGCCAGACCAAGGGCTGGTACGCGCTCATGTTCGCGACCAGCCTCGGCGTGGCGCTGATCGACACGGTGATCCCGGTATTCATCGGCCGGCTCGTATCGCTGATGGAAGCCGCGGACCGCAAAGCGGCGCTCGCGCAGCAGCTGCCCATGCTCGCCGGCATGGTCGGCCTGATCCTGCTGGTGCGCCCGCTGGCCCTGTTCCTGGACGTCGCGATCCGCCACAACGCGCTGATTCCGGGCGCGACCAGCCTGGTGCGCTGGCAGAGCCACTGGCACGTGGTGCGCCACAGCTGGCCGTTCTTCCAGAACGATTTCGCCGGCCGCATCGCCAACCGCGTGATGCAGACCGCGATGGCGCTGCGCGAGAGCACCATGGCCAGCATCCGCGCCGTCTGGTACATCGCGGTCTATGGCGCGGGCGCCTTCGTGCTGATGGCGCTGTCGGACTGGCGGCTCGGGCTGCCGACCTTGCTGTGGTTCCTCGGCTACATCGTGTTCCTCTGGTATTTCGTGCCGCGCATGCGCGACCTGGCGAAGGCCAGTTCGGAAGCGCGCTCGCTGGTGATGGCGCGCGTGGTGGACAGCTATACCAATATCCTCACCGTGAAGCTGTTCGCGCGGCCGGCGGAAGAGGACGCGTACGTGCGCGAGTCCATCGACGAGCACCAGGACGCCATCGCCGCGCACATGCGGCTGATCTCGAAGTTCATGCTCGCGCTCTCCGTGATGAACGCGGCGCTGCTTGCCGGCACCGCCGTGATCGGCATCTGGCTCTGGGGCGAGGGGATCCTGAGCGCGGGCGCGGTGGCCACCGCGCTGCCGCTCGCCTGGCAGATCGCCAACGTGGCGGGCTGGGTGAGCTGGGAAGTGACCGGCATCTTCGAGAACATCGGCATGGTGCAGGAGGGCATGCAGACGATCGCCGTGCCGCACGTGGGCGGCGACCGGCCCGGTGCGCGCCCGCTGGAAGTCGCGCGCGGCGAGATCCGCTTCGAGGACCTGACTTTCGATTACGGCAGGACTCGCAGCGACCCGGTGCTCGAGCGCCTCACCCTCACCGTCCAGCCGGGTGAGCGCGTGGGGCTGGTGGGACGCTCAGGCGCCGGCAAATCGACCCTCGTCAACCTGCTGCTGCGCTTCTACGAGCTGGAAAAAGGCAGCATCCGCATCGACGGGCAGGACATCGGCCAGGTGACGCAGGATAGCCTGCGCGCGGCGATCGGCATGGTGACGCAGGACACTTCCCTCCTGCACCGTTCGATCGCCGCCAACATCCGCTACGGCCGCCCGAGCGCCACGGATGCCGAAGTGGAGCTGGCGGCGCGCCGGGCGCATGCGCACGAGTTCGTCATCGGACTGCAAGACTGGAAGGGCCGCACCGGCTACGAGGCCCACGTCGGTGAGCGCGGCGTCAAGCTCTCGGGCGGGCAGCGCCAGCGTATCGCCATCGCACGCGTGGTCCTGAAGGACGCGCCAATCCTGATCCTGGACGAAGCGACATCGGCGCTGGACAGCGAGGTGGAACTCGCGATCCAGGAGCAGCTGCTGGGTCTCATGGAGGGCAAGACGGTGATCGCGATCGCGCACCGCCTGTCCACCATCGCGCGCATGGACCGGCTGGTGGTGCTCGACGCCGGGCGCATCGTCGAGCAGGGCACGCACGAGGAACTCCTGCGCCTGCGCGGCCACTACGAAAAGCTGTGGCGGCACCAGTCCGGCGGATTTCTCGCGCGCGAAGTCCTGCCGACTGATACCGCCGTGGAGTTGCCTGACGAACCGCCCTCCGAGCCGGTGGGCGAACCTACCGAGCGGACGCCGGTTTGATCCTGCCCGCCGCCTCGCCGAAGCCGATCGCCGCATAACCCTTTCGCGCGCAGCGGGCGCGCAGGATCACTTCGTCTCCGTCTTCGAGGAAGGCGCGCGTCTCGCCGCCGGGTAGCGCCAGCGGATTCCTGCCGCCCTGCGTGATTTCCAGCATCGAGCCCAGTGCGTCGGGCGTCGGCCCGGAAATCGTGCCGGAGCCGAGCAGGTCGCCCGGCCGCAGGTTGCAGCCGTTGGAAGCGTGGTGCGCGACGATCTGCGCCGGGGTC
The DNA here is from genome assembly GCA_039931635.1 of Betaproteobacteria bacterium. Taxonomy (GTDB): domain Bacteria; phylum Pseudomonadota; class Gammaproteobacteria; order Burkholderiales; family SG8-39; genus RBG-16-66-20. Next base: position 5,565 of record JBDTRO010000142.1, read on the forward strand.
CAGTACGAATGGCGGAAATTGCTGCGCGCGAGGTAATGCGCGCGCGGCATTTTCCTGGTCCGCAGATGCGCTTCGAGCTGGATGTCGAGGTTGCCGCTTTCCTGGTCGGCCTTCGCGGACAGGTAAGGCAGCGGCGCCGGCTGCCCGTCCGCGCGCGCGAATGCGCCGCAGCGGAACGGCTCGAGCGCTTCCATGGTCACGATCCAGGGTGACATGGTGGAAGCGAAACTTTTGCCGAGGAACGGCCCGAGCGGCTGGTATTCCCAGGCCTGGATGTCGCGCGCCGACCAGTCGTTGAACAGCACCACGCCGAAAATCTGCTCACGGGCCCTGGTTACCGGTACCGGCTTGCCGAGCGCGTTGCCCGGACCGATGACGAAACCCAGTTCCAGCTCGAAGTCGAGCCGCTTGCTCGCGCCAAATACCGGCGCCGGCGCATCCGGAGTTTTCGTTTGCCCCTTGGGCCGGATGACCGGCGTGCCGCTCACGACGATGGAGGACGCGCGCCCGTGGTAACCGATCGGCACCCAGTGGTAGTTCGGCAGCAGCGGGTTGTCCGGCCGGAACATCTTCCCCGCGTTCTGCGCGTGGTAGATGCCGGTGTAGAAGTCGCTGTAGTCGCCGATCGCCACCGGCAGGAACA
>JBDTRO010000143.1:0-13850 GCA_039931635.1 Betaproteobacteria bacterium
CTTCAACGCGCGGTTGTTCCATGCGCACGGGTTCCGCGACGGGCTGCTCCATGCGGGGCGCGGGAGCCGGTTCGGCCGCGGGTTCGCGGTAAACCTGCGTTTCCGCCTCGTGCGACTCCGCTTCGCGTTGCATTTTCAAGCGATGCTCTTCCAGCTGCTGCGCGTAGACGGACTGTTCGCCGCCGCTTTGCTGCGGCTGCGCGTGCTCCGGCCGGCGCTCGCCGCGATCCGGACGGTCGCCACGGTCGGCGCCGCCGCTGCCACGGCCGCCGCGATTGCGCCTGCGGCGCGGCTCTTCTCCTTCCTGGCGCGGCGCACGGTTGCCGTCCTGCGGACCCGAATTGGGATCCTGCGGCACGGCGCCTTGCTGCGGCCGCGGCTGCTGCGGCGGACGGGGCGGGCGTTGATCAGGCCGGCGCTCGCCCTGCGGACGCTCAGCCTGCGGGCGTTCGGCGGACGGATTCACTGGCTGCGATTGCTGGAGGGGTTGCTGCGGCTGCTGTTGCTGCGGCGGACGCGGGTCCCGGCGCTGCTGGTCGCGCTGTTGTTCCGGTCTGCCATCGCGGTTACCGCGCGGCTGGTCGCGGCCACGGTCGCGGTCGCCACGATGCTGGTGATCGCGTCCGCCACGGTCGCGGTCGCCGCGCGGCTGGCCGTCACGCCTGCCGCCACGCTCGCCGCGGCGATGATCGTTGCGGTCGCGCGATTCGTCGCGCGGGCGCTCCGGCCGTTGCGGCCGTGCCGGGCGCACCGCCGATTCGTTGGCCGCGGCCGGCTGCTCGGCAGGCTTGTCCGTCTTGAGCCAGCCGAGGAGGCGTCCGAGAAAGCCTGCCGCGGCGGGTGCCGTTGCGGGCGCCACGACGGGCGCAGGGGTGACGCGCGTTTCGCGCACGGCCTCCTGCCTGGGTTGGGGTTCCGGCACGATCGGCGCCGGCTGGTCGGGCACGATGCCCTGCACGACGGCAAGCTGGCGTTCCTTCTTCGGTTCGGCTTCCTTGCCGACCGCCTGCGGATCCTCGGGCTGCTCGACCATCTCGTAGCTGGTTGGCACGTGTTCCATCTGGTTCAGTTCGTCATGCTTGAGCCGCTGCACCTTGTAGTGCGGCGTCTCGAGGTGCGCGTTCGGCACCAGCACGATGTTCACCTTGATGCGCGCTTCGAGCTTCTGGATCTCGGCGCGCTTCTCGTTCAGCAGGAAGGAAGCCACGTCGACGGGCACCTGCGCGTGGACCGCGCCGGTGTTCTCCTTCATCGCTTCTTCCTGGATGATGCGCAGCACGTGCAGCGCGGTGGATTCGGTGCCGCGGATGAAGCCGGTGCCGCCGCAGCGCGGGCAGCTGATGTGCGCGGTCTCTTCCAGCGAGGGTTGCAGGCGCTGGCGTGAAAGCTCCATCATGCCGAAGCGCGATATCTTGCCGATCTGGACACGCGCGCGGTCGTGCCGCAGCGATTCGCGGAACACGTTTTCGACTTCGCGCTGGTTCTTCTGCGACTCCATGTCGATGAAGTCCACCACGATCAGGCCGCCCAGGTCGCGCAGGCGCAGCTGGCGGGCGACTTCCTCGGCCGCCTCGAGATTGGTGCGGAAGGCGGTCTCCTCGATGTCGTGTCCCTTGGTGGCGCGCGCCGAGTTGACGTCGATCGCGACCAGCGCTTCGGTGTGGTCGATGACGATCGCGCCGCCCGAGGGCAGGTTGACGTGCCGGCCGTAGGCGCTTTCGATCTGGTGCTCGATCTGGAAGCGCGAAAACAGCGGCACGTCGTCGCGGTACAGCTTCACCTTGCCGACGTTGGCCGGCATCACGGTTTGCATGAAAGCGACCGCCTGGTCGTAGATTTCCTCGGTATCGATGAGGATCTCGCCGATGTCGGGCTGGAAGTAGTCGCGGATCGCCCGGATCACCAGGCTCGATTCGAGATAGATCAGATAGGGCTTCTGGGCCGGCTCCCTGGCCGCGCCGTCGATCGCCTGCCACAGCTGCAGCAGGTAATTCATGTCCCACTGCAGTTCCTCGACCGAGCGGCCGATCGCGGCGGTGCGCGCGATCACGCTCATGCCTTCCGGGACCGCGAGCTGGTCGATGGTGTCGCGCAGCTCGTTGCGGTCTTCGCCCTCGACCCGGCGCGATACGCCGCCGCCGCGGGGGTTGTTCGGCATCAGGACCAGGTAGCGCCCGGCCAGGCTGATGAAGGTGGTGAGAGCCGCGCCCTTGTTGCCGCGCTCGTCCTTTTCGACCTGGACCACGATGTCCTGGCCGTCGCTCAGGGCGTCCTGGATTCTCGCGCGGCCGGCATCGACGCCGGAGCGAAAGAAGCTGCGCGCCACCTCCTTGAACGGCAGGAACCCGTGGCGCTCCTCGCCGTAGTCGACGAATGCGGCTTCGAGGCTGGGCTCGATCCGGGTGATGGTCGCCTTGTAGATATTGCTCTTGCGCTGCTCCCTGGCTGCCGACTCGATGTCGAGATCGACGAGTTTCTGTCCTTCAACGATGGCGACGCGCAGTTCTTCCTGCTGGGTCGCGTTAAACAACATGCGTTTCACTTATTGTTCTCCTGCGCGCGCAGGAGCTATGTTGCCCGGATGCTCAGTGTTCTCCTTGGGGGAAAAGACCAGTCAAATGGACCACGCTGTCAGCGCGCGTTTCCAGTACCATCGCTACTTCCGGTGAGCGAAATTAACCACTGCACTTCGGGTCCGATCACTTGTCGGACAGGAGGCGGGTTGCAGGTTCCGGCGCCCGGTTGGAATTGGCTGCAAACTTCGCAACCACCAAGCTCACGCGTCTTGTGGTTCCTGTGCCTCGCAACTCGAAGCGAGTTCCCGGATTGTATTGAAAATGAATGACTTAAGCAAGGCGCGTGCGACCGTGCTCGAAGTAGGCGAGGAAAGCGAGGCGCAGCGCCTCGACAACTTCCTGCTGCGGCGTCTCAAAGGCGTACCGAAAAGCCATGTCTACCGGGTCGTCAGGAGCGGCGAAGTCCGGGTCAACAGCGGCCGGGCGAAGCCCGACTACCGCGTCAAGGTCGGCGACAAGGTGCGGGTGCCGCCGATCAGGGTCGCCGCGGCGGGCCGGAAAGCGCCCGCAAAACCATTCGGCCTGCCCATCGTTCATGAGGACCCCTCGCTCCTGGTCGTGGACAAGCCGTCGGGCGTCGCCGTCCATGGCGGCAGCGGCGTGAGCTTCGGCGTCATCGAGCTGCTGCGCGCGGCGCGCCCGGAAGCGAAGCTGCTGGAACTCGCCCATCGGCTCGACCGCGACACCTCGGGCCTGCTGATCGTCGCGAAGAAGCGCAACGCGCTGGTCGAACTGCACCGGATGCTGCGCGATGGCGAGATCGAGAAGGTCTATGTCGCCGTGGTCAAGGGCATTCCGCCGGGCAGGCATTTCGACATCAAGGATGCGCTCCATAAGTATGTCAACGCGAAAGGCGAGCGGCGGGTCGCGGTAAAGGCGGGCGGCATGGAAGCGGTAACGAGGGTCAAGGTGCTCGGCAGCGCCGCCGGCCTGAGCCTCCTCCAGTTGCGCCTCATGACCGGGCGCACCCACCAGATCCGCGTTCACCTGGCGCATGCCGGGTATCCGGTGCTGGGCGACGACAAGTACGGCGATTTCGAATTCAACCGGGGGGTCGCCAGGCAGGGCGTCAAGCGGCTGTTCCTGCACGCGCGCCGCCTTTCCTTCCTGCACCCGGTCGATGGCAAGCGACTCGATCTGGCGGCGGCGATGCCCAGGGATATGCTCGCGTTCTGTGAACAGAATTTCCGCAGCCTTGAACCGTAGCACAAGATATCCGCTCATCGTCTTCGACTGGGACGGCACGCTGTTCGACTCGGCCGCGGTGATTGCCGAGGGCATCCAGCATGCGGCCCGCGACATGGCGCTGCCGGTGCCGGACCGCCGGACGGCCAGCCACGTCATCGGTCTTGGCCTGGGCGACTCTCTGCGCCACGCCATGCCCATGCTGCCGCCCGAGCGCTATGAGGAGTTCCTGGCGCTGTACCGGCGCTATTTCCTCGAGCGCGAGAACACGCTGACCTTTTTCCCGGGCGTGCCCGAATTGCTGTGCGAACTGAAGGAGCGCGGGCACCGGCTCGCGGTCGCCACCGGCAAGCCGCGGCGCGGGCTGGACCGCGCGCTCCAGGCGGGCGGCATCGGCGAACTGTTCGCCGCGACACGCTGCGGCGACGAAACGCAGTCCAAGCCGCACCCGGCGATGCTGCTTGAGCTGATGGACCAGATGCAGGTGCGGGCGGCGGACATGCTGATGGTGGGCGATACCTCGCACGACCTCGGCATGGCGCAGAATGCGGGCGTGGATGCCGTGGCGGTGTCCTATGGCGCGCACCCTGAGGAGTCCTTGCTGGCGTTCGCACCGCGCGCCTGCCTTGCGAGCGTCGAGGAATTGCGGCTGTGGCTGACGACGAACGCTTGATCTGCATTTCGGCGGCGCTGGAGAATTCCGGCAGGGCCGTGCGCTTCGAGGTGGAATATTTCGGCGCCAATGCACCGGCGTTCGTGGTGCGCTACGCGGGCAATGTCCACGGTTACCTCAACCGCTGCAGCCATATGCCGATGGAACTCGACTGGCGCGAAGGCGAAGTATTCGATCTCGAAGGACGCGATTTGATATGCTCGACACACGGCGCGACCTATGCCGCCGACACCGGCAGATGTCTCGGCGGTCCCTGCGGCAAAGCGCCGCTGGTCTCCCTGCGCATGGAGGAACGGGACGGCAAGGTCTACTTCAAAGGAATTGACGATGGCTGACAACGACGGGCAGTGGGAACGCGGATTGATCGAGAAGCTCGCCACCGAGGCGCTCAAGGAACAGAAGCGTGCGCGCCGCTGGGGCATTTTCTGGAAGCTGCTCACCTTCGCCTACGTCACGGTAGTGATCGTGCTGGCGGTGGACTGGAAGGGCGGGGATACAAAGGGCGGCAAGCACACGGCGCTGGTCGAGATCAGCGGCGTCATCGGGCCCGGCACCGACGCCAGTGCGGAAAAGGTGTCGCTCGCGCTGCAGTCGGCGTTCAAGGACAAGAATACGCAAGGCGTGGTGCTGCGGATCAATTCCCCCGGCGGCAGCCCGGTCCAGTCGCAGAACATCTACGACGAGATGAAGCGCCTGCGCCTCAAATACCCGGCGATCCCGCTCTACGTGGTGGTGGAGGACCTGTGCGCCTCCGGCGGCTACTACGTCGCCGCGGCCGCCGACATGATCTACGTCGCGAAGGGCAGCATCGTCGGCTCGATCGGCGTGCGCATGGACAATTTCGGCCTGGTCGGCCTGATGGAAAAGATCGGCGTCGAGCGCCGGCTGATCACCGCCGGCAAGAACAAGGCGCTGCTCGATCCATTCCTGCCGCTGGAGGAATCGCACAAGCAGATCGCCGTCGACCTGATCAACGAAATCCACGCGCAATTCATCGCTGCGGTGCGCGAAGGCCGCGGCAAGCGCCTCAAGGAAACGCCGGACATGTTCTCCGGCCTGATCTGGAGCGGCGCGAAGAGCATCGAGCTGGGCCTGACGGACGCCATCGGCGGCCTGGATTACGTGGCGCGCGAAATCGTCAAGGCCGAGGACATCGTCGATTACACGCAGAAAGAGAACATCGCCGAGAAGTTCGCGCGCCGCTTCGGCGCCGGCGCCATGAGCTCCCTGCTCGAATTCGCCGCGCGCTCAGGGCTCGCGATTCACTGAATCGCTGCGACTGCGTCGTCCCCGCGCAGGCGGGGACCCGGTTTGGGCGTTGTCTCGCGTCACCTCGTGGAGAACACGGACCCGATCGGGACGATGCCAGGGCGGCATTCGATGCCCAGGCTCACGGCTTGCGGCATAGCCGATTTTCGTGATTGCCGGGAAGCACGTGGGCCGGCCACTCCTGCGAGAGTGGGTCAAGAATCACGATCTCAAGTCAGTACGGCGTGCCGTCCTTGTGCGCAAATTGCCTTCGACCGTCAATGGTCGCGATTTGAAGGTCGTCGTCCGGATAGGTAACGTCTTCGCCGGACGTTCGGTCACCGATCTCGAGATAGATGACATCGTCGGTCGACTCGTTCACCAGATGGTGCGCATTGCCGACACCGCCCGGAAACCCTGCGCACATCCCGGGCTCGAGTACCGTGCGACCGGAGTCGGTGACGAGTGTCGCCGCACCTTGGAGTACGTAGATGAACTCATCCTGTTTCGAGTGTGCGTGACGTAACGCCGACTCCGACCCTGGGGCTAGGCGCGTGAGGTTTACCCCGTAGTTCTTGAGGCCGAAGTGGTCACCGAGTGCGCGCTTTTCTCTGCCTGCGACACGGTGCGAAAACTTGGCCGGATAGATGGATGGCCTGATGCGCAATGGCACGTCCGTGGCGAGTGCTGCAATCGGGAGCTTGGCCTCAGGCATTCGCAATCTCCATATGTAATCGACGATGGCTGATTAAACACGTACTTCCTAAGCCTGTCTTTCTTTCCTCTCGATCAAGCATTTAGCCGACCAAAGTCGCAGCATTGCGCACGGCAGATGCGTACATCAGAGGAGATAGGCGTCCCGGCGGGAAGTTTGCGCTGCCAAATCAATCAGATTGGATGAATCACCGGACATCGGGACGGACGGCAATGCGATTCACTTCGCGAGCAAAAGGAATACCGTCGGCCGTTTGCCGATCATGTGGCCTGCCGCGCGCCATGCAGCCACTGGTTTTGTCCTGACATCTTCGCTGTCGAGCGTCAGGTCGCTAGCCACGCACAGGCGCGTGCCAGGCGTGCAGGTTTCGAGCAGGGCGGCGAGCATGGCGTCGTTACGGTAGGGCGTCTCGATGAAGATCTGCGTTTCGTGTTCGCGACGGGAGCGCGATTCGAGGGCGCCGATTTTCTTCTTCCGTTCTTCCGGCTCGCGAGGCAGGTAGCCGCAGAACGCGAAGCGCTGGCCATCGAGGCCGGAGGCCATCAGGGCGAGGACGATGGAGGAGGGTCCGACGAAGGGTACGACGCGTATGCCTTCGCGTTGTGCCGCTTCCACGAGCTTCGCGCCCGGATCGGCGATGGCCGGGCAGCCGGCTTCGGACAGCAATCCGACGGAGTGGTTGTCCTGAAGCTTCTTTATATGTGGCGCGACATCGGCTTCAAGGACTGAGATGTCAAGTTCCTGGATGGCGCACGGCATCCCGACCTCCTTGAGGAAGGCGCGCGCGGACTTCGCGTTCTCGACGACGAAGTGGCGCAGCGTTCTGACCGTTGCCAGCGCGGGTGCGGGCAGGGCATCGGCAACGGCGCCGCCAAGAGGCGTCGGTATGGCGTAGAGGATGCCCGCCATCAGCCGAGCACGGCAGCGCCGGCGGCGGCGAGCAGTTCGGTGAGCGCGATCAAGGGCAGGCCGATGAGGGAGGTCGGATCGTCGGTGTCGACTTTTTCGATCAGCGTGATGCCGAGTCCTTCGACTTTGGCGCTGCCGGCGCAGTCATACGGTTGCTCGACGCGCAGGTAGGTCTCGATCTGCGCGGCGGTGAGGACGCGAAAGGTCACGCGGCAGGCGACGACCTTCGAGCCTAGATGCCCCGTCTTTGTATCGAGGACGACGACAGCCGTATCGAAGTTCGCGGTCTTGCCGCTCATCGCGGTCAGCTGGCGCACCGCATTGGCGTGGTTGCCGGGCTTGTCCAGCCGCAGGCCTGCGCAGGAGGCAACCTGGTCGGAGCCCACGACAAGCGCATCCGGAAACCGCAGCGACACGGCGCGCGCCTTGGCGCCGGCGAGCCGCAGCGCCGTCGCGGACGGTTTTTCGTCCGGTAGCGGTGTTTCGTTGGTGCCGGGATCGGCGCATTCGAACGGCACCCCCAGGCGCTCCAGGAGTTCGCGCCGATATCGCGACGTGGAGGCCAGCACCAGCTGCCGTGGCAGGGACCGCATTTGTATTTACAGGGCTTTGTTTTGACAGGGATTTTTGAGGATGGTACCATTCGCCCCGTATGTCGCACCAGCCGGTCATCGACGGTCTTGAATTCGCGCGGACCGGCGCGAGCTTGCAAGGGGCGTGGCCAGTCGCCGGATTCTCGCGCATGCGAGATGCCTTGCGCACGGATGAGGGAACGGTCCGGTACGAATTGCGGGGCGTGCCGCGGGATCAGGGGCGCCCGGCGCTCCGGCTCAAGGTCAGCGGCGCGCTGCAGTTCGTCTGCCAGCGTTGCCTGGGCGCGCTGGAGTATCCGCTGCACATCGATGTATCGCTGCAGCTTGCGGCGACGCAAGCCGAAGTGGAAGCGGGGCCCCTTGAAGCCGAAGGGCCCGAGCGGATCCTCGCCGGCCGGGAAATGCCGGTGCGCGATCTGGTCGAGGATGAGTTGTTGCTCGCGATTCCGGTCGTCCTGCGGCATGAACGCTGCAAGGGCGGCGAGCCGGAGGCTGTGAATGAAGGGCGGTCGCCGTTTGCCGGCTTGCGCGGGCGTTTCGGCGGCAGCAGGCATTGAAACCTTAATATCGAGGAGTAGAACATGGCAGTCCAGCAGAACAAGAAATCGCCGTCGCGCCGCGGCATGCACCGCTCGCACGATTCCCTGACCGCGCCGTCGCTCGCCGTCGAGCCGACCACCGGCGAAACGCACCTGCGCCACCACATCAGCCCGACCGGCTACTACCGCGGGAAGAAAGTCGCCAAGGGCAAAGGCGAGTAGCCGCGCCCGCTCTGCGCGGTGGACATTACTGTAGCGGTGGATTGCATGGGGGGCGATCACGGACCCCATGTCACGGTGCCGGCCGCGCTCGAATTCCGGCGCGCGCACCCGGACGTGGCCATCGTCCTGGTCGGATTGCGCGACGCGATCGAAGCGCAACTCGCCGCGCACCGCGCCGCAGCCGGGCCGGACCTGCGCGTGCAGCATGCCGCCGAGGTGGTGGCGATGGACGAATCCCCGGTCAAGGCGCTGCGCTTCAAGAAGGATTCCTCCATGCGGGTGGCGATCAACCTGGTCAAGTCCGGCGAGGCGCATGCCTGCGTCAGCGCCGGCAATACCGGGGCGCTGATGGCCATTTCGCGCTTCGTGCTGAAAACATTGCCCGCCATCGACCGGCCGGCGATCGCGACGGTGCTGCCGAACATGCTCGGCGGCTACACCTACGTGCTCGACCTGGGCGCCAACGTGGACTGCACGCCGGAGCAGTTGATGCAGTTCGGCGTCATGGGCGCCATGCTGGTATCGGCGGTGGAGCACAAGGAGCGCCCGAGCGTCGGCCTGCTCAACATCGGCATCGAGGACATCAAGGGCAACGACACGGTGAAGCAGGCCGCCGACCTGCTGCGCGCCAGCGGCCTTAACTTCCACGGCAACGTCGAAGGCGACGACATCTACAAAGGCACGGTGGACGTGGTGGTGTGCGACGGCTTCGTCGGCAATTCGGTTTTGAAGGCCTCGGAGGGCGTCGCCACGATGATCGTCGCGTTCCTGCGCCAGGAGTTTGCGCGCAATCCGTGGCGGAAATTGTCCGCACTGATCGCCATGCCGGTGCTCAAGGCGCTGCGCGCCCGCATGGATCCGGGCCGCTACAACGGCGCCAGCCTGCTCGGCTTGAAGGGCGTGGTCATCAAGAGCCACGGATCGGCGAACCAGTACGCCTTCGGCCAGGCCCTGAAACGGGCGGCCGAGGAAGTCCGTAACGACGTCGTGCGCCGGATCACGAACCAGATGGCGGGGGTACGGGCGTGATCCATTCGCGCATCGTCGGCACCGGCAGCTTTCTGCCGCCGCGCGTGGTCACCAATGAAGAGCTGTCGAAGAAGCTCGATACCAGCGACGCCTGGATCCAGGAGCGCACCGGCATCAGGCAGCGCCACATTGCCGACCCATCGCAGTCCTCCAGCGATCTCGCGCTGGAAGCGAGCCGCCGCGCGCTCGATGCGGCCGGCCTGAAGGCCGCCGATATCGATCTCATCATGGTCGCCACGTCGACACCCGATTTCATTTTTCCGAGCACCGCCTGCCTGCTGCAGGCCAGGCTGGGCGTGAAGGGCTGCGCGGCGTTCGACGTGCAGGCGGTGTGCAGCGGCTTCGTCTACGCGCTGGCGACGGCCGACAGCATGATCAAGAATAAAATGGCGAAAAACGCCCTGGTCGTGGGCGCGGAAGTCTTTTCGCGCATCCTCGACTGGAACGATCGAGGGACCGCAGTGCTGTTCGGCGACGGCGCCGGCGCGGTGGTGCTGGCCGCGGGCGAGCAGCCCGGCATCCATGCCTCGGTCCTGCATGCCGATGGCAGCCAGGTCGGCATCCTGTCGGTGCCGGGCAACGTCTGCGGCGGCAAGATCGTCGGCTCGCCGTTCCTGCAGATGCAGGGCAAGGAAGTTTTCAAGCTGGCGGTCCGCGTCCTCGACGAATCGGCGCGCGAAGTGGCGGCCATCGCCGGAATGAAACTGGAGGACATCGACTGGCTGATCCCGCACCAGGCGAACGTGCGCATCCTGGAAGCGACCGCGAAGCGGATCGGCTTGCCGCGCGAGAAGCTGGTGGTCACGGTGGACCACCACGCGAACACCTCCGCGGCCTCGGTGCCGCTCGCGCTCGACGAGTATGTGCGTGCAGGAAAGATCAAGGCGGGCCACAAGGTGATGCTGCAAGGTGTGGGCGGCGGCTTCACCTGGGGCGCATCTCTGGTGACGATGTGATGAAACTTGCCATGGTGTTTCCCGGCCAGGGCTCGCAATCCGTGGGCATGCTGAAGGCTTACGCCGGCCTGCCGGAAATCGAAGCGGTGCGCGCGGAGGCGGCAGGCGTGCTGGGCAATGAATTCCTGACCCTGCTCGATGAAGGTCCGGCGGAACAACTGAACCTCACGGTGAACACCCAACCCGCGATGGTCACTGCCGGGGTTGCGGCCTACCGCGCCTGGCGCGCGCTCGGCGGCCCGGCGCCTTCAGTGGTGGCGGGGCACAGCCTGGGCGAATACTCGGCACTGGTCGCGGCAGGATCCATCCAACTGGCGACAGCACTCCCTACGGTGCGCTTCCGCGCGCAGGCGATGCAGCAGGCCGTTGCCGAAGGACAGGGCGCGATGGCGGCGATCCTGGGACTGGATGACGACGCCGCGCGCGCAGCCTGCGCCGAAGCCGCGCAAGGGGAAGTGGTTCAGGCCGTGAACTTCAACGCGCCGGGGCAGGTGGTCATCGCGGGGCACAAGAGCGCGGTGGCGCGCGCCATCGAAGCCTGCAAGGCGCGCGGCGCCAGGCGCGCGATGCCGCTGCCGGTGAGCGCGCCGTTTCATTCCAGCCTGATGCAGCCGGCGGCAGAGCAATTGAAAAGTTACCTTGCAAAGGTTCTTGTTGCCGCGCCGGCAATACCCGTCATCAACAACGTGGATGTGAAAGCCGAAACCGGCGCAGCACCGATCAAGGATGCGCTCGTTCGCCAGGCCGCGTCGCCGGTGCGCTGGGTTGAAATCATCCGGCAAATGGCGGCTGGCGGCGTGACGCATATTGTCGAGTGCGGCCCCGGCAGAGTTCTCGCCGGACTGGTGAAGCGCATCGACCCGACGCTGCAGGGCATCGCAGCCGCGGATCGGGCTTCGCTGGAGCTGGCGCTCGCGACTGTCAAGGGAGGCTGAGGATGCTTGAGGGCAAAGTCGCATTGGTGACTGGCGCATCGCGCGGCATCGGCCGCGCGATCGCGGTCGAACTGGCGAAGCAGGGCGCCAAAGTGGTGGGTACGGCGACGACGGAAGAGGGCGCGAAAGCGATTTCTGCGGCCGGACTGACCGGCATGGTGCTCAACGTGCGCGATGCCGCGCAGAGCGACGCGCTGATCGCCGCGATCCAGAAGGACGTGGGCGACATCGCGATCCTGGTCAATAACGCCGCGGTGACGCGCGACAACCTCGCGCTGCGCATGAAGGACGCGGACTGGGATGAAGTCATGGATACCAACCTGAAGCCGGTTTTCCGGCTGTCGCGCGCGGTGATGCGCGGCATGATGAAGGCGCGCTGGGGCCGGATCATCAACATTACGTCGGTGGTCGGCGCCGCGGGCAATCCCGGCCAGGCCAACTACGCCGCCGCCAAGGCCGGCGTCGTGGGCATGGCGAAATCGCTGGCGCGCGAACTCGGCAGCCGCAACATCACCGTGAACTGCGTCGCGCCGGGATTCATCGACACCGACATGACCAGGGCGCTGAGCGAGGAACAGAAGGGCGCGCTGCTGGCGCAAATCCCGCTCGGCCGGCTGGGCCAGCCGGAGGACGTGGCGGCGGCTGTCGCCTACCTTGCATCGCCCGCCGCGGCGTACATCACCGGCACGGTGCTGCACGTCAACGGCGGGATGTACATGGCCTGATTCCGGTAAAATACGCCGCCCCGCAGAGGGAGGTTCTTTCGGGTCCACACAGGGAAGGAGCGCAGGATGGAAAATATCGAGCAACGCGTAAAGAAAATCGTCGCCGAACAGCTCGGTGTCAACGAGGCCGAGATCAAGAACGAGTCATCGTTCGTGGACGACCTGGGCGCCGATTCCCTCGACACGGTGGAACTCGTGATGGCGCTCGAGGAAGAATTCGAGACCGAGATTCCGGACGAGGACGCCGAGAAAATCACCACCGTCCAGCAGGCCATCGACTACGTCAAGTCGCACGCCAAGGCCTGATCGCTCATTACAGTGCAGCGCCGCAGAGTCGTCGTCACCGGGCTGGGCATCATCAGCCCGGTGGGCAACAGCGTGCCGGAGGCGTGGCGCAACGTGCTGGCCGGCAAATCCGGCATCGGCCGCGTCACGCGCTTCGATCCTGCACGCCTGTCGAGCCAGATCGCGGGCGAGGTGAAGGACTTCGAAGTGACGCAGTACCTGTCCGCGAAGGAAGCGCGGCGCATGGACAGGTTCATCCACTTCGGCATGGCGGCGGGGCTGCAGGCCTGGAAGGATTCGGGCAACACGGTGACGCCGGAATCTGCCGAGCGCTGCGGCATCATTTTCGGCTCCGGGATCGGCGGCCTGCCGCTGATCGAGGAGATGCACGATGAGCTGCTGAAGAGCGGCCCGCGGCGCATCTCGCCGTTCTTCATCCCGGGCACCATCATCAACATGATCGCCGGCAACCTGTCGATCATGCTGGGCACCAAGGGGCCGAACCTCGCGATCGTCACCGCCTGCACCACGTCCACGCACTGCATCGGCGAAGCCGCGAAGGCGATCCGCTACGGCGAAGCCGAGGTCATGATCGCGGGCGGCGCGGAGGCCACCGTGACTGAACTCGCGATGGGCGGTTTCGCCTCCGCGAGGGCGCTGTCAACGCGCAACGACGATCCGGCCGGCGCGAGCCGGCCCTGGGACAAGGAACGCGACGGATTCGTGCTGGGCGAGGGCGCCGGCGCGCTGGTGCTGGAGGAATACGAGCACGCGAAGCAGCGCGGCGCCCGGATCTACTGCGAGCTGGCCGGGTACGGCGTTTCCTCGGACGCCTTTCACATGACCGCGCCGGCCGCGGATGGCGAGGGCGCGTACCGCTGCATGAGCAACGCGCTGCGCGACGCCGGTGCCGGAATCGAGAACATCGACTACATCAACGCTCATGGCACTTCGACGGAGCTGGGCGATATCGCCGAGACCGTGGCCCTGAAACGCCTGCTGGGTGGACGCGCGAAGCAGGTCGCGATCAATTCGACCAAATCCATGACCGGGCATCTGCTGGGCGCGGCGGGCGGCGTCGAGGCGGTGTTCAGCGTGCTGGCGCTGCAGGACCAGGTGTCCCCGCCGACCATCAACCTGCACACGCCGGATCCCCGCTGCGACCTGGACTACGTGCCGAATGCGGCGCGCAAGATGGCCATCGGCACGGCGCTTTCCAACTCGTTCGGGTTCGGCGGCACCAACGGCACCCTGGTGTTC
>JBDTRO010000144.1:0-4961 GCA_039931635.1 Betaproteobacteria bacterium
TCGTCGAGGGACCCGAGATGGTGGCTGAGGCCTCCTCGGAGATGCTGGCGCGCGCCGCCGGTGGCGTGCTGTTCGTCGGCGACCTTTCGCTGCTCGGACGCGCGGACCAGAAAAACCTGGAATTCCTCCTCGCCCGCTCCGACAAGCACAAGACGCGTGTCGTTTCCTATTCGCCAGTCGACGGGCGCACGCTGATCGAGAAGCACGAGTTTGACGCTGGCATGGTCGCGCGCCTTTCGGAGCTGGTGTTCAAGCTTCCTGTGTTGCGTGATTTTGCCGAAGACATACCCGACCTCGCCGCCCTGATTCTGGTCCAGCTAGTGGAGGCGCGCGCCTGCCCGCCGCGGCGCTTCTCGGTGGCGGCGCAGAACGCGATGCGGCATCACGTCTGGCCGGGGAATCTTGCAGAGTTGGACAGCGTGGTGAAGAACCTCGCACTCGGCGCCCTGGAAGAGGACATCGGCCTGGAGGACGTCGAGCGCGTGCTGGCAGCGCATGCCGGCTCCTCGCCGCCGCCTGAAATTTCGCTGGACCGGCCCTACCGGGAAGCGCGCGAGGCCTTCGAGCGCCTGTACTTCGAGCATTTGCTCGTGCGTGAGAACGGCAGCATGTCGAAGGTGGCGGAACGCTCCGGCCTGGAGCGCACGCACCTGTACCGGAAACTGAAGGCGCTCGGCCTGCCGGTCGGCAGGCGCGAAGAAAGCTAGCTTATTTCTTCTTCTTTTTAATGCGCTGGGGGCGTGACTTGCCGTAGCTGCCCTTGTAGATCTTGCCGCGTCGCGTTCGCTTGTCGCCTTTTCCCATTGCCGTCTTTCTAGGATGAAGTAGCGTTCATTATATCGGCCGGTTCGTATGCCAAGTACGGCGCGAGCCACCTTTCTGCTTCCGCGACCGTCATCGCCTTGCGCTGCGCGTAGTCTTCGACCTGATCGCGTCCGATTTTGCCGACCGCAAAGTAGGCCGATTCGGGGTGCGACAGGTAGAAACCGGAAACCGCCGAGGCGGGCAGCATCGCGAACGATTCCGTCAGGGTAATCCCCGCGTTCTTCTGTGCGTCGAGCAGCGCGAAAAGAGCGCGCTTCTCGGTATGGTCCGGACAGGCGGGATAGCCCGGCGCCGGCCGGATTCCGCGGTAGGCCTCGGCGATCATCTGCTCTCCCGTCAACTGCTCGCCGGGCGCATAGCCCCAGAATTCGCGCCGCACGCGCTCGTGCAGATGCTCGGCAAAGGCCTCCGCCAGACGGTCGGCCAGCACCTTGAGCATGATCGCGTTGTAGTCGTCGTGCTGTGCCTCAAACTGAGCCAGCTTCCCGTCGAAACCACCCACCGCCACGGCGAATGCGCCAATCCAGTCGGGAACGCCGGCCTCTTTGGGTGCGATGAAGTCCGCCAGGCACTGGTTGGCCCGGCCGGTCGGTTTCTGGTTCTGCTGCCGCAGATTGTGCCAGGTCATGGTGACCGAATCCCGGGCGGCATCGGCATAAATCTCGATGTCGTCGCCGTTTACCCGCGCCGCCGGGAACAGGCCGAATACGCCGTTCGCCGAGACCCACTTCTCGCGCACGATCGTGTCGAGCGTTTCGAGCGCCTCGGCGTGGAGCTTGCGCGCTGCGTCGCCCACCACCGGATCCTGCAGAATTTTCGGATACGGACCGGAGAGTTCCCAGGCCTGGAAGAACGGCGTCCAGTCTATGTACGGAATCAATTTCTCCAGTGGGTAGTCGCGCAACGTCTGGATGCCGTGATCGCGCGGCGCGGGCGGCTGGTATCCGGACCAGTCGGTGCTGTGCCCGAGACGCCGGATTTCCGCGATCGGCACCAGCGGTCCCGGACCTTTCTTGTCGCGGTGCTGAATGCGGATCTTGTCGTAGTCGGCGCGCACGCCGGAGATATAGCCATCGCGCTGTTCGGTCGAGAGCAGATTCTGCATCACGCCGACCGAGCGCGAAGCGTCCGGCACATAGACAACCGGCCCTGGGTAGTTGGGCGCGATTTTCACCGCGGTGTGCGCGCGCGAAGTGGTGGCGCCGCCAATGAGCAACGGCACCGTGAAGCCTTCGCGCTCCATCTCGCGCGCCACATGCGTCATTTCCTCCAGCGAAGGCGTGATCAGCCCGGAAAGCCCGATGGCGTCGGCGTTTTCGCGCCGCGCGGTTTCGAGAATGGTTTTCGCGGGCACCATGACGCCCAGGTTCACCACGTCGTAGTTGTTGCACTGGAGCACCACCGCGACAATGTTCTTGCCGATGTCGTGCACGTCTCCTTTGACGGTGGCGATCACCAACTTGCCTTTGGCTTTGCCGCCCTCGCCAGTGCGCAGTTTCTCCGCCTCTATATAGGGAATCAGGTGCGCCACCGCCTGCTTCATCACGCGTGCGGACTTGACCACCTGTGGCAGAAACATCTTGCCGGCGCCGAACAGGTCGCCGACGATGTTCATGCCATCCATCAACGGGCCCTCAATCACCTCTATCGGGCGCGCGAACTTGAGCCTCGCTTCCTCCGTGTCGGCGACCACATGGCTGGCAATCCCATTCACGAGGGCATGGGACAGGCGCTCTTCCGGCGTACCGCGGCGCCAGGCATCGTCTTCTTTTGACACGCGCAGCCCGCCTTTGACGCCGGCGGCATACTCAATCAGGCGTTCGGTGGCATCCGCCCGCCGCGCGAGAATCACGTCCTCGACCCGCTCGCGCAGTTCCGGCTCGATCTTCTCGTATACGCCCAGCTGGCCGGCGTTCACGATTCCCATCGTCATGCCGGCCTGAACCGCGTGATAGAGGAACGCGGTATGCATCGCCTCGCGTACCGCGTCGTTGCCGCGGAACGAGAACGACAGGTTCGACACGCCGCCGGAGATCTTGGCTTGCGGAAGATTGGCGCGGATCCAGCGCACTGCTTCCAGATAGTCCAGGCCGTAGCGCGCGTGTTCTTCCAGCCCGGTAGCGACGGCGAATATGTTGGGATCGAAGATGATGTCCGCGGGCGAAAGCCCCGCCTTCTTCGTCAACAGGTCGTAGGCACGGCGGCAGACGGCGATGCGCCGCTCCAGGGTATCGGCCTGGCCCAGTTCGTCGAATGCCATTACCACGACGGCGGCGCCGTATTTACGTACCAGGTTTGCCTGGCGCAGGAACTCCTCTTCACCCTCCTTCATGCTGATGGAGTTGACGATGCCCTTGCCTTGCAGGCATTTGAGTCCCGCTTCAATGACGCTCCACTTCGAGGAGTCGATCATCACCGGCACGCGGGAGATATCCGGCTCCGAGGCGGCGAGATTCAGGAAGGTCACCATCGCCTTCTCGGAATCGAGCATTCCCTCGTCCATGTTGACGTCGATTACCTGGGCGCCGTTCTCGACCTGCTGGCGCGCGACCGACAGCGCCTCCGGGTAATTGCCCGCAAGTACAAGGCGAGCGAATGCCTTCGATCCGGTGACATTGGTGCGTTCGCCGACGTTCATGAAGAGTGACCCGTCGCCGACATTGAGCGGTTCCAGCCCGGAGAGTCGCAGCATGGGCGAGCGCTCCGGCGCGCGGCGCGGCGGCACACCCCGTACCGCTTCTGCGATCGCGTGGACATGCTCCGGCGCGGTACCGCAACAGCCGCCGACCAGGTTCAGGAATCCGGACCGCGCCCAGCTGCCCATTTCCTTCGCCATGGATTGCGGCGTGTCGTCATACTCGCCGAACGCGTTCGGCAGTCCGGCGTTCGGGTAGCAGGAAACCGGCACCTCGGCGACGCTCGAGAGTTCCTCGACATACTGGCGGAGCTCTTTCGCGCCCAGTGCGCAGTTCAGACCGACCGCGATCGGCCGGGCGTGGCGGATCGAGTTGTAGAACGCCTCGGTAGTCTGGCCCGAGAGCGTGCGGCCCGAGGCATCGGTGATCGTTCCCGAAACGATGAGCGGCAGGCGCGTCCCGCGCCGCTCGAACTCGGTCTCGATCGCGAACAGGGCCGCTTTCGCATTCAGCGTGTCGAAAATGGTTTCCACCAGAACCACGTCCACGCCACCGTCCATGAGTCCGCGCAGCGCGTCTGTGTAGGCGGTCACAAGGGCGTCGAAGCTGACGTTGCGAAAGCCCGGGTCGTTTACGTCGGGCGAGATCGACGCGGTCTTGGTAGTGGGCCCGAGCGCACCGGCGACGAAGCGGGGCCGGGAAAGATCGCGCTTCTGCCGCTCGTCGGCGGCATCCCGGGCAAGCCGCGCAGCGGCGAGGTTGAGCTCGTAGGCAAGCTCTTCCATGCCGTAGTCGCCTAACGACACCGCGGTCGAGTTGAAAGTGTTGGTTTCGATGATGTCGGCGCCGGCAGCCAGGTAATCCGAGTGGATGCGCCGGATCAGCGCCGGCTGCGTCAGCGCCAGCAGGTCGTTGTTGCCGCGCAGGTCGCGCCCCCAGCCGCGGAAACGCTCGCCGCGGAACTGCTCCTCGGTGAGGCGTTCGCGCTGGATCATCGTGCCCATGGCGCCGTCGAGGACCAGGATCCTCTCGGCGAACAATGATTGCAGCAGGGAAGCGCGATCGTTCATCAGGCCCGGAAAACAAAACGCCCGTTCAGCTTTCGCAGAAACGGGCGCTAGAGGTACGGGAGACGAGGCTCCCGTTCAATGCTTCGCGTCTCTTTAGCCGTATTTGTTTTTCCCCACCCTAAGGTGGTTCGGCGCCCGCAAGCTGAACTTCAAATCGGCGCGGAACACATTTTACCTCACGTCCACCATCAGTGCAGGCGCGGTTTCTTCAGGAAATCGCCACGGTCGGCGGAACGGATTCGAACGCTCGAAGATGCGCCGCGGCGGGACAGCGTCAGGACGACTTCGCCGCCGGCGGGTCCGGCGCTCCATATACGGCGGAACATCGTTGCCAGACCGGTAACGCGCTCACCGCCGACCTCCAGTACGAGGTCGCCGAGCTTCACGCCCGCACGTTCGGCCGGACCTCCCGGTGCGAGGCCGCCGATGA
>JBDTRO010000145.1:0-1913 GCA_039931635.1 Betaproteobacteria bacterium
CCGCGCCCGCGACGGCCGCGCGCGCCGCTTCGAGGATGTCCGGCCGGTAGCGGCCCAATTCCTCAAGCACTCGCCTCGCACCGAACGCGAACATGCCGCTGTTCCAGTAGACCTTTCCGGCAGCGATCATCGCGCGCGCCTTGTCCTCCGAGGGCTTTTCCACGAAGCGCGCTACGCGAAACGCACCATCGGGCAGCGCTTCTCCGCGCTCGATGTAACCAAAGCCGCTGTCGGGACGGGTTGCCGTGATACCGAAAGTCGCAAGCATGCCGGAAGCGGCAACGCCGGCCGCGCGGCGCACAGCGCCGTTGAACGCTTCCAGGTCGCGAATGGCGTGGTCCGAGGCGAGCACCAGTAGCACCGGGTCGTCTTTTTCGTGGAGCAGTGCGGCGACCGCGACCGCCGCGGCGGTGCCGCGGCCCTCGGGTTCGAGCACGATGTGCGCGGTGACGCCAGCTTCCGCAAGTTGATCCTGCACCAGGAATCGGTGCGCCTCGTTGCAGATCACCAGCGGCTGCCCGCCGTCCGATGCCTGTTGTGCGCGCAGCGCCGTGTCCTGCAGCAGCGTGCGCCCGGTAACCAGGGGCAGGAACTGCTTGGGCAGCAACTGGCGCGACAGCGGCCAGAGGCGGCTGCCCGCGCCGCCGCAGAGAATTACCGGGACGATAGTCCTGGACACGGTCGCCATTCCATTTGTTTGGTTCTCGTTTCTACCACGACGCTCAGGGCGTGCCGGCGCTCGCCTCGGCGAACCCGATCCGGGCAATCCCGGGCGCGAGCAATTCCGAGCCCGGCGCCTGGTCGACGATCCAGGCGCGCTCCACTTGCACGTCCGGCAGCGCCTCGCGCAGTGAACGCACGGCGCGCGGCGCATCGCCGCGGCCCGCCTTGATCTCGATCGCGACGCGCGCGCCGCCGCGGTCCAGCAGCAGGTCGATCTCCGCGCCTGCCAGGGTGCGCCAGAAGTAGCCCTGCGAGGCGGGGCGGGCGACGCGCTCGCGCCGCAGGATGTCCTCGGCGACAAAGCCTTCCCAGCTCGCGCCGCGCACGGGATGCGCATCCAGTTCCACGGCCGAGCCGATGTTGAGGAGATGGTGCAGCAATCCGGTATCGCGCAGGAACAGCTTCGGTGCCTTGGCCAGCCGCTTGCCCACGTTGCGGAAGTACGGCGGCAGCCGGCGCACCAGGAACACCGATTCGAGCACGTCCACTTGCCGCTTCACGGTGTGGTAGGAGACGCCGAGCGATGCGCCCAGCGCCGAGGCATTGAACAGTCCGCCGTGCTGGTGCGCGAGCATGGTCAGCAGACGGCGCATGAACAGCGGGTCCGCGGAGACGCCGTACTGGGGCAGGTCGCGTTCCAGCAGGGTGCGCAGGTAGGCTTCCCACCATTCGCGGAAATCGCCGCCGAGCGCGTCGGGAAATCCGCCTTTCAGCCAGAGCGTGCGCCAATCGGCGGGATGCGCGCTGGTGGCGGCCTCGCAGGCCGCGAGAGGGTCGAGCTCGATCACCGCGACGCGGCCGCCGAGCGACTCGGAGATCCCCCGGATCAGGGCCGGCTGGGCGGAGCCGAGCACGATATAGCGGCCGGCGCGGCGGCGGTCGGCGTCGATGGCGCCGCGCAGCGCGGCGAACAACTCGGGAACGGCTTGCGCCTCATCGAGAATCGCCCCGTCCGGCAGCGCGTCGAGCGCGAGCCGCGCGTCGTCGCGGTAGCGCTGCGCCGTGCGCGGATCCTCGAGGTCCACGTAGCGCAGATCGCCGAACACCTTGCGCGCGAGCGTGGTCTTGCCGACCTGGCGCGCTCCCAGGATGGCGACCGCGGGAAAGCGCCGCGCCAGTTCGAGCAGCCGGGGGGCGCCGAGGCGTTCATACATGGCTTGAATATTAGAAGAATCGCGTCTAATTTGCAA
>JBDTRO010000146.1:0-15614 GCA_039931635.1 Betaproteobacteria bacterium
CGGTCAGGCTGAGCAGCTCGAGCATGCCGAGCACGCCGTTCATGGGCGTGCGGATCTCGTGGCTCATGGTGGCGAGGAAAACGCTCTTGGCCCGGTTGGCGGCGTCGGCGGCCGCGCCCGCCTCCTGCAACTCGGCCTGCATCAGCTTCTGCCCGGTGATATCGGCCCAGTAGCCGTTCCAGAGGAAGCCGCCGCCGGGCTCCTTGCGCACGGTGGCGGAGTCGCAGATCCACCGGGTTTCGCCCTGCGCATTGCGGACCCGGAACGCATGGCCGAGCGGCTCCAGCGTGCGCGCCGCCGACTCGATCGCGGCGACCAGCGCCGACCGGTCTTCCTCGAGAACGCAGGCCCAGAACGCGTCCGCGTTGCCGAGCAGCGATTCGCGGGTCGCGGCGAAAAGCTGCGCAACCGATCCGCTCACGAACTCGAAGTGCTGGCGCGCGACATCGCGGGGCCCCGAGCGGCACTGGTAGATGGCGCAGGGAAGGTTTCCGGCCATGTCGGCGAGCTTGCGCTCGACGCGGGCGCGCGCACGCGCCTGGAAAACGAAGCCGATATAGCCGGGGAGCAGGAAAAGCACGCTGATCAGGACCGCCGCGACCAGAACGGCGAGCGCCCTCGAGTAGCGCCGTTCTTCATCCGCGCGGCGCCGTTCGAGCAGGCGCAGTTCCTCCTGCTCCATTTCTCCGGTCAGGTCGTCGATGCGCGAGTTCGCCTGCCGCCCGAGATTGGACGCGACTCGCGCGCCGGCCACGTCCATGGCCCCGCTCTGGCGCTGTCCGGTTTCCTCCCGCATCAGCGCGACACGCTCGGCAATCAAATGCTCCAGCCTGGCCATGCGCCGCTGCTGGACCTGATTGTCCAAGGTGAGCTTCTTGATGCCGGCGCTGGCCTCGGCGGCCTTCGCGAGTGCCTGGTCGCGTTCGGGCAGGAACCCCTCCCTGCCGGAGTAGAGGAATCCTCGATGGGCTGACTCCGCACGCGTCAGGGCGTCGTTGAATTCGTCCAGGGTGCGGATTTCGTCCAGCGTGTGCGTGACCCTGAGCGTCGATTCGCGCGACTGGACGGTAGCGTCATAAAGCACCCAGCCCAGCGCCGCGATCACCAGCGCGCCTCCCCCGAGCGCAAGGTGCGCCAGGTACTTGAGCCCGAAACGGGTCACGGCCTGGGCAGGGCGGAGGTAGGCGAGGTCCATCCTGACCGAGGATGGCCCAACGCCCGGCCCCCTTCCGTACGCCGGCGAACAGAACGGGTAGTCTGACGAATGAATGGAGGCCCTCGACCATAAAACTGATATTGACCCTGTTTTTCTGCGTGATATTTTCCGCACCCGTTCAAGCCCAATATCCGAACCGCCCGATCAAATTCATCATGGCCTACCCGCCCGCCGGCAGCTCGGACGTGCTGGCGCGGCCGATCGCCAACGAAATGACCAAGGGAGCCTCGGCCAGCCGGTGCTGCTCGAATACAAGCCTGGCGCGGGCTCGACCATCGGCGCTTACTTCGTAGCGAAATCACCGCCAGACGGCTACACCGTCGTGCTGCTGCTCACAGCGCGCGGCCGCAGACCTCGCCCCTGCCGCTGACGCGCGAGATCAACATGCGCAACCCGTTCTCCTTCGCGGCGTTTCCGTCCTGGAAGCGCGTGTTCGTGGACAAGTCAAAGGCCGCGCAGGCAGCGGTCTATCGCGATAGCGCCTTCCGCAATCAGTTCCGGGAAGAATTGAAACACCCTGCCGCATTTGGAAACTGGGAACGCATCACCGTTCACGAAGTAAAAAATCCGTCCTCGAAAAAATTCGAAGGCCAAACCGTTGCAAAAGAAAGTGCTGACGCTGGAGGAAGCGGTGCGCCGCATGACTTCCGACCCCGCCGACTTCTTCGGCATCAAGGACCGCGGCCGGATCAAGGAAGGCCTCGCGGCGGACATCGCGATCTTCGATCCCGCCACTGTCGGCTCCGTGGGCCGCCCCGAACGCCTCTATGACCTGCCTGGCGGGGCGACGCGCATGGTGATGCGCTCGCAAGGCATCGCATACACGGTGGTGAACGGCGCGGTCACCTGGGAGGGCGGGAAGCTGACGGGCACTTCGGCGGGACGGGTCCTGCGTTCCTAGTCGTCCCGGTTGACGCCGCCCGGGTCGGTCCACGCGCCGTCCTGCTCGACGTACCGCGTCACCCGGTGTTCTTCCCTGTCCTCCTGCTTCAAGTCGCGCTCCGTGAAGCGGAACAGCAGCGCCGAACCCGAAATGCACCGCGTATCGTGAATGTCGCGGGGCAGATACACCTGGACCTGCCCGGCGCGGACCAGCGTGGCGTCCCTTTTCACCAGCCGCACTCTGCCGTCCGGCTCCTGCAACCGGGCGTAGGTGCCCATCTCGACTTCCCCTCGCTGGACCGCATAGATCACCCACGCCCTGCCGTGGTCGTGGGGCGGCCGGTAAAGCCCTGCGGTTTCAGTGTGGGCGAGGAGCACGAAGCCATGCGCAGGGTCCCGGTACAGCTCCCTGGATTCGGGCGCATCCCCGTGCAGGGCAGCCAGCCAGTCTTCCGTCGCCGGCGCTTGGAGGAGAGCTTCCGCATGGCGTCGACAACGGGCGACCAGTTCGGAGGTAAGTGGTCCCCAGGCCGAACTGACGTTGTCAGTAAAAGCTTCCAGAGAATTCCCGACCATGACTTTCCTTTTTTTCCCGGTTCGAGATCGTCAGCCGCGACCAGCGTCGATGCCGAGCACGGCCTTGACGCCTTCGAGCAGCATCGCGCGCTCGAACGGCTTGGTGATGTAGCCGTCGGCGCCACCGGCGATGCCGCGCATCACGCTCTCGCGCGCCGCGTCCGCGGTCAGCATGATCACGGGCACCGCCTTCAGGGCCGGATGCGCCTTCAGGCGCTGCAGGATGTCGAAACCGTTCACATCGGGCAGCATCACGTCGAGGATGACCAGGTCGGGCAGCGGCTGCTTGCGCAGGCCGGCCAGCACCTGGTCGCGGTTGGCCGCGGTCTCGACCTCGAAGCCGGCGGCGATCAGCAGGCGGGAGACGAGTTCTGACATGTCGGGATCGTCTTCCACCACCAATTCTTTCCACTTCGCGCCGCCGTGGGGAATTTTCGCCTTGACCGCGCGGCGCGCGATGCTGACGTAGTAGCCGCTGCGCTCCAGCTGCGGCGCGCCGCTTTCGGCTTCGAGCCCCGCGCTCGCACGCGCGCCTGCGGAGAGCTCGGCGGCGCCGCCGCGGATCTGCGCCGTGCCTGCATCGGTGAGCACGAAAACGTCGAGCGGATAGACCGCGATGTTGGCGCGGTTTTCGCTCGAAAAAACGGCAACGAATCCGTCGTCGGCCATGGCCAGTGCCCTCCGGCGGGCCGTGTACACTGCCCGCGAGGAGAGAGATTAATGGAAACCAGGCGCGAAATCAGCCCGGAACGCCTGCTCGAGGTCGTGGCGGCCGTCGCGCGCGAGGCGCGGCCGAACGTGGAGCCGCGCGTCAGCCTCGATAGTTCGCTGGAGAAAGAGCTCGGGCTGGACAGCCTGGCGAGAGTCGAAGTGGTGCTGCGCCTGGAGAAGGAATTCGGCGCCGCGCTGCCCGAGCAGGCGCTGGCGACGAGCGAAACGCCGCGCGACCTGCTGCGTTTCCTGCTTTCCTCGGCGGGCCACGCGCCGCACGTTGCCGATACCAAGGTCGCGAGCCTCGTGCAGGGCGAAGGCGTGCTGGCGCCTTCCGCAACGCAGGCGCGCACGCTGACCGAGGCGATGGAATACCACGTCGAGCGCCAGCCCGACCGGCTCACGGCGTTCATGTACGAGGATGGCAACGAGTATCCGCTCAGCTACCGCGCGCTGTGGGACGGCGCGATGGGCTACGCGGCGGGCCTCACGCAGGCCGGCCTGCGGCACGGACAGATGGTGGCGATCATGCTGCCGACCTGCAAGGAGTACCTCTACTCGTTCTACGGCGTGCTGCTCGCGGGCGGCGTGCCGGTGCCGCTGTATCCGCCGGCGCGGCTGACCACGATCGAAGACCACATGACGCGGCACGTCGCCATCCTGAAAAGCGCCGGGCCGGTGATGATGATCACCATTCCGGAAGCCAAGCCGCTCGCCTACCTGCTGCGCGCGCAAGTGGAGTCTTTGAATATTATTTTGACGCCACAAGATTTAAATACTACTTCAGGGACGAACTTCAAACCCGTGCATGGCCAGCCGGGCGAAACGGGATTCCTGCAGTACACCTCGGGCAGCACCGGCAGCCCCAAGGGTGTGGTGCTGTCGCACGCCAACCTGATGGCCAACGTGCGCGCCATGGGCGCGGCGGTGAGCGCCAATCCGGCGGACGTGTTCGTGAGCTGGCTGCCGCTGTACCACGACCTCGGTCTGATCGGCGCCAACTTCGCTTCGCTGGTGCTTGGTTTTCCGACCGTACTGATGTCGCCGCTCGCCTTCCTGTCGCGGCCCTCGAGCTGGATGCGCGCGATCCACCGCCACCGCGGCACCATGTCCGGCGGGCCGAATTTTTCCTTCGAGCTGTGCCTGCGCCGCATCCAGGACGAGGACATGGAAGGCATCGACCTCTCGTCGTGGCGCTTCGCCTTCAACGCCGCGGAGCCGGTGAGCCCGGACACCATCGTCGAATTCGAAAAACGCTTCGCGCAGTGGGGCCTGCGCAAGAACTGCATCTCGCCTTCCTATGGCCTGGCGGAATCCTCGGTCGGCGTGGCGATCACGGTGCCGGGCACGCCCTGGCGCGCGGACCGGCTGGACCGCGATCGCTTCACGCGCACCGGCGAGGCCGTCGAAGCGCCGGCCGGCGATCCGTCGCCGCTGATCGTGATCGGCTGCGGCACGCCGATTCCCGGCCACGACATCCGCACCGTGGATGGCGCGGGGCTGGAGCTGCCCGACCGGCAGGAAGGACTGCTGCAGTTCCGCGGCCCCTCCTCCACCTCGGGCTACTACGGCAATCCGGAAGCGACCAGGACGCTCTTCGCCGGCGACTGGGTCAACACCGGCGACCGTGCCTACCTGTCGGACGGCACGCTGTTCCTCACCGGGCGCGAGAAGGACATCATCATCCGCGGCGGCCGCAACATCAGCCCCTACGAGCTGGAGCAGGCGGTGGGCGACCTCGCCGGCATCCGGCGCGGCTGCGTCGCGGTGTTCGGCAGCAAGGATGCGTCCACCGGCACCGAGCGCGTGGTGGTGCTGGCCGAGATGCGCGACAAGGACGCCTCGCGCCGGGTTGACATCGACACGGACCTGAAGCGCATGATCAACGACCTCGCCATCGGCTTCATCGGCGCGCCCGCCGACGACATCGTGCTCGCGCCGCCGGGCACCGTGCCGAAAACTTCCAGCGGCAAGATCCGGCGAGTCGCGGCGCGCGAGTACTACGAGCGCGGTCCCTCTGCGGTAACGGGCGGCGCCGTCTGGCTGCAGTTCGCGCGCCTGATGCTGGCCGGCGCCGCGCCGCAGCTGCGCCGCGGCCTGCGCACCCTGGGCGGCGCGCTGTTCGCGTTGCGCGCTTATGCGGCGTTTGCCTTGCTTCTTCCCGTGGCGTTTCTGGCGGCGCTTCTCCTCCCGGTGAAGGCCACCTGGAACATCGGGAAAACCCTCTCGAAATGGATCCTGATCCTGTCCCGCATCCCGGTCGTGGTCCAGGGGCTTGAAAATCTTCCCGATGGAAAACCCGCGGTCCTGGCGGTGAACCACACCAGCTATATGGACGCGCTGGTCCTGTTTTCGATCCTCGACTACCGTGGCTACGCCTTCGTCGCCAAGCGCGAGTTCCAGGACAACTTCGTCATGCGCGCGTTGCTGGCGGGTTTCGGCACCCAGTTCATCGAGCGCTTCGACGTCGCCAAAAGCGCCGAACACGCCAACGAACTGGCCGATCTGGCCAAGCGCGGCATCTCGCTGATCGTGTTTCCCGAAGGCACCCTGACCCGCAACACGGGGCTGATGGGCTTTCGCACCGGCGCCTTCCAGGCCGCGGCGCAGGCCGGCATCCCGGTGGTGCCGATCGCGCTGCGCGGCGTGCGCTCGGTG
This sequence comes from Betaproteobacteria bacterium, assembly GCA_039931635.1. Lineage (GTDB taxonomy): Bacteria > Pseudomonadota > Gammaproteobacteria > Burkholderiales > SG8-39 > RBG-16-66-20. The sequence continues at coordinate 6,044 of JBDTRO010000146.1, forward strand.
CTGCGCGACGGCACCTGGTACCTGCGCCGCGCGGCGGTATCGGTGACGGTCGGCGCGCCGGTCGCGCCCGAAGGCAGCGACTGGGCCGCGGCAGTGAAGCTGCGCGACGCCGTGCGCGCCCAAATCCTCAGGCACTGCGGCGAGCCGGACCTGGAGCTCAGGCAAGACCGGGCGAATTCGGAGTCAGCGCCCGATATTCGCTAACGTCAGCCGGGCACGGGGTCCGGCTGCTTTGTCTGGCCGGAGGTTTTCTTCAGAAGCTCGGTCAATGCATCGAACGGCAAAGGCTTGCTGAACAGGTAGCCCTGCATCTCGTCGCAGCGCAGCAGCCGCAGCATCTTCGCCTGCTCTTCCAGCTCAACGCCTTCCGCCACGACCGTCAACCTGAGCGAGTGCGCGAGCGAGATCATGGTCGAGATCAGCGTCATGGTGTCCGCGTCCTTGAGCATGCCAATGATGAACGAACGGTCAATCTTGAGCGCCTGGACGGGCAGCTTCGCCAGGTAGGCGAGCGAGGAGTAGCCGGTGCCAAAGTCGTCGATCGCGATGCTCATGCCCAGCGAGCGCAATGCCGCCAGCTTGCGGATGGTTCCCTCGACGTCTTCCATGATCAGGCTTTCGGTGATCTCGATGTCGAGTCCCGTCGGGTCCGCTCCGCGCTTGACTGCCTCCTCTATGGTTTTCAGAAAATTCCTGTTGCGCAATTGGATTGCCGAAACGTTGACCGCCACGCGTGGCGCCATCAGGCCCATCCCGGTCCAGCGCGAGTGGTCAGCGACCGCCTTTGAAAGCGCCCACGCGCCCGCCTCCAGGATCATCCCGGTTTCCTCCATCAGGGGGATGAACTTCATCGGCGGCACCATGCCGAGTTCCGGGCTTTGCCAGCGGATCAGCGCCTCCACCCCGAGGATCTTGCGAGTCTCGAGGTCGATCTTGGGCTGATAGTGCAGGACGAATTCCTCCTTCTCCAGCGCACGGCGCAGCTTGTTCTCGAGCTTGAGCGTGTCCGAGGTCCGATCGATCCGGTTGGGCACGTAGAACGCGATCCGCTCGCCGGTTTGCTTGGATTTTCTAAGCGCTCCTTCGGCGTGCTTGAGCAGCGTTTCGGCGTCGCCACCGTCCGCCGGAAATTGGGCAATTCCCGCCCTGGCGGCGATTCTCAACTCCGTGCCTTCGACCGAGAACGGCGCGCCGGCGCACTTGCGCAGCAAGCCCTCGGCAAGCCGGCCGGCTTCGGATCGCCCCTTCACCGGCGCGAGCATCACGGCGAATTGATTGGCGGCAATCCGGCCGACCTTGGCGCCGCCGGCGGCAACGGTAAGGAGCTCCGTGAATGTTTTCAGTACCGCGTCGCCCGCCTGTCGACCGAGAGATTCGTTGATCGCGCGCATGCGCTCGATGTCCAGTATGGCGACGGCAAGCTTGGTTTGGCCCTGCCCCGCTGCATGAACCGATTGCGTCAGGCGTTCAAGGAACAGGGTGCGGTTTGCCAGGCCGGTGAGCTGATCGTAGAAGGCAAGATAGTCGACGCGCTCGCTCTTCTCGATGTGATCGAGCGCAAATGAGATGTCGCCCGCCAGCTCAAGCAGCAGCTTTATTTCCGCGTCGTCGAAGAAACCGACTTCGGATGCGGCCAGCGTCAGCGTGCCGACCGCTTCGCCCGACAAGAGCAGCGGCAGGACGATCATGGCGTGCAGGCCGTCGGCCAGCATTGCTTCCCTTAAGTGGATCCTTGGGTCGTGCTCGATGTCATTCGATACCGCAGGGCGTTTGTCCCAAATGGCTTGCGCAGTAATCGGTTCTCCCGGCGACGGGCCCTTGGCCACATCGATCACCAGCCTCGAGGCGTGTTCGCTGCCTATGCCATGCCAGGCGAGCGACCGAAACTGCTTCGTTGCCAGGTCGATCATCCCGATCCAGGCAATCCCGAAACCGCCTGCCTCGACGGCAACCTTGCACGCCTCGCGGAACAGCTCGTCGCGATTGCCGGCGCGGACAATCAGTGCATTGATGCCGCTCAGGACGGCGTAGACGCGGTTGAGGCGCCGAATCCGGATTTCAGCCTGCTTGCGCGTGGAGATGTCCTTGCCGACGCCCTGGTAGCCTTTGAAGTTGCCGGAAGGGTCGAATATCGGTTCGCCGCTAATCAGAATATGGCGCTCGAGGCCCGCGATATCGATGCGCGCGATCTCGAAATCCCGGAAAGGCATTTGCGCGTCGATAATCGCCCGGTGCGCCGCCCAGCCCGCCGCGTCCGGGGAGGTGGAAGGCAATTCCCAGCGCGTCTTGCCGCGCGCGACGGCGCCGACGATGGACATGTGGCCCGGGCCGTGCGAGGTGGAAAGAATGCGATGCTCCGCATCGGTCTCCCAGTAGTAATCCGAGGAAAGCTCTGTCAGGTTCCGAAAACGCGCTTCGCTCTCGCGCAGCCTGGCTTCGCCCGCCAACCGGGCGGAAATGTCGTCCGCGATCACCAGCAAGTGGCTCGGCTTGCCGCTGGCGTCTACTAGGGCGACCTTGCGCATGTGAACGCTGATGTCCCCGCGATCCCTTGTCTGCGCAAGCCGTTCGGGGAATTCGTGCATGCCTCCTTCCGCAATCAGCGTGAGATCGGCGGCGCGCATGCGGTCCGCGTCGACTTGAGGCCACAGGTCATGCACGGTGTGGCCGATCGCGGCATCGCGCGGCACGCCGTACATCTTCTCCGCGCTCTTGTTCCACATCACGATGCGAAAATCATCCGCGACGGACTTCAGCTGCACGGCAGTCGGGATATTCTCGATGATATTGTCGAGAAGCTGCCTGGAGGCGCGCTGCTCCTCCTCCGCCTGTTTGCTCTTGCCAATGTCCCTGGCCGTGCCGCGATATCCCGTGAAGCGCCCGTCGTGATCGAAGACCGGTTCGCCGCTGGCCGCGACGTAGCGCGGATCCGTGCCGGTGGTTTCGCGAAAGTATTCGAAATCACGGAACGACTCGTGTGCTTCGAGCAGCTTGCGATGCTCGTCCCACGTGCCGCTCAATGGCCTAATGTCCGGCAACTCCCAGCGGCGCTTGCCGATCTGCGCGGCCTGATCCGGTCCCCACATGCCCGTTTCCTCGCCACCGGAGAACTTGATGAAACGGAACTCCTCGTCCTGCTCCCAGTACCAGTCGGAAGAAAGCTTGGTCAGGCTGCGGAAGCGCGCCTCGCCCTCGCGCAGCGCCCCTTCGCCCTGCTTGCGCAGCAGGAACTGGCCGAGCTGGCCGCCGATCACACGCGCCGCCGCCAGCAAGCGCTCGTCCGGTTGCCGCAGCTCGCGGCCGGAGATGCCGATCACGCCAATCGTGCCGCCGTCGGAGGTGACCGGAAAGACGAACGCCCCGCGCATGCCGGCATCGCGTGCAAGTGCCGTTTTCGCCACACGAGGGTCGTTGCTGGTGTCGCTCGCCCACAGCGGCTCCCCCGACTGCCAGACCATTCCCGCCAATCCTTTGCCGGGGATGAAAACGACATCGCGCGATTGCTCGATGAATCGTTCGATCGCCGGGTCAGTCACCCCCCAGTACCCCCCGAAACGAAGCACGCCCGCCGCCTCATCGGCCTGCCAGTAACGGCCTACCTCCCAGCCTTCGGATTCGCAGACCAGGCGCATCACCGCCTGCAAACCCGCGGACCCTGTCTCGGCATCGGCGAGCTGGCGCGCCACCCCGTGTTCCAGTTCCCGCATCTGTTCTGCGCGCTTGCGCTCGGTGATGTCACGGATGTTGCACTGGATGACGCGCACCCCGTCGACCACGTAGGCGTTGCTGACGAATTCGACGTCGATGCGCCGCCCGTCATGGGTTTCAAGCGGCAGGTACTCGTACCGGATGTAGTCGTTCGCCTGCAGTTCCTTGAACGCCGCCTTGCTCAGAGAAATGTCTTTCCACAGGCCGATATCCCACAGCATCTTGCCGACGAAGGCCTGGCGCGGAATGCCGAGCAGCTCGACGAGGAAGGGGTTCACGTCGTCTATCTGACCGGTCTCGGCGTTCAGGATCAGGATGCCGTCCTTGGCTGCCTCGAACAGCCGCCGGTAGCGCAGTTCAGAGGCGCGCTGTTTTTCCTCGGCTTTCTTCTGCGCCGTTACGTCCTGCATGGTGTTGAACCATCGCCCGGTCGCCGCCACGCCGCCCGAACCCCGCAATTGTTCGATCACCTGGCGGATGCAGATCCACGCGCCGTCGCCGCGCTGCAGGCGGTACTCAATATCCACGCGGTCTCCGTCGATGTCCGCTTCGATGCATCTTCGACGGAAATTCGCGCGATCTTCCGGATGCACCATTTCCAGCCACGCCCGCGTGCTCCTCGGAATATTCGCGGGATCCATTCCGACCAGTTGAGGCAGGGTTTCCGACCAGCTCTCGAATTGCCCGTCCGCCTCTGTAATCACGTGTCCTAGGTGCGCCATCGACTGGGCGCGGTGCAAGGCCGCCTCGCTTTCTCGGAGCGCTTCGCGCGCCTGCCGGCGTTCCTGCCTTACCTTGGCGTCGCCCATCTCCCGCTGCACGGCCGACAGCAGCCGGGTGAGGTTGTCCTTCATCACGTAATCCGACGCGCCGGCCTTCATCATCGCGACCGCGGTGTCCTCGCCGATGGAGCCGGAGACGACGATGAACGGCAGGTCCGGATCGCGCTCCCTGAGCAGAGCCAGCGCGGCATGGCCGTTGAATCCCGGCATGCCGAAATCCGAGATCACGATGTCCCATGCCTGGCGGTCCAGCGCGGCGCGCATCGCGCCGGCGGTCTGGACCCGTTCGTGGCGGACCTCATAGCCCCCGCGCTTCAGGAACCGCAGCAGCCGCAGCGCGTCGTCTTCGGTGTCCTCGACGAGCAGAACGCGAAGTGTGGTCGCCATGCCTACATCCGCGGCGCAGGTGGCGACTGGTTGCACAGCAGCCAGTAGAGTCCGAGGGTGCCGGCAACTTCGACGAATTCCTCGAAATCGACCGGCTTGCGGATGTAGCTGTTGACCCCGAGGTCGTAGCTCGCCGCGAGGTCCTGCTCCTCCTTCGAGGAGGTCAGCACCACCACCGGCACGTACCTGGTACGGCTGTCGGCTCGCACAAGTTTGAGCACCTCCAACCCGCCCAGTTTCGGCAGCTTCAGGTCCAGCAGAACGAGCGCCGGCAGGTCGGCCACGTTCCTGCCGGCGTAGGCTCCGGTGCCGAACAGATAGTCCAGGGCCGCCACCCCGTCGCGCGCCACCACCACCGGATTCATGATGTTTTTCTTTTTGAAGGCGCGCAGCGTCAGCTTTTCATCGTCGCTGTTGTCTTCCACGAGCAGGATCGTTTTATCGGCCATGGCAGGTCCCTTCATTGGTCATGAGCAGGCTCCGGCATCAGGCGGAAATTGAAAGTCGCGCCGTGATCGGGAACGGCCTTGGCCCACACTTCCCCACCCAGGCGGTGGATGACGCGCTGCACCGTGGCGAGCCCGATGCCGGTGCCTTCGAATTCCGCGGTGCTGTGCATGCGCTGGAAGGCGCCGAACAGCTTTCCGGCGTACGCCATGTCGAAACCGACGCCGTTGTCGGTGACGAAATAGTCGCGCCTGCCTTCCTCCTCCGCGGCGCCGAACTCGATCCTTGCCGGGGCGCGCCCGCCGGTGAATTTCCAGGCGTTTCCCAGCAGGTTTACCAGCGCGATGCGCATCAGTTCCGGATCGGTCGTGGCGATCAGCCCGGGGGCGGCGATGAACTCCACCTGGCGCTGCGGCTCCCGTTGCCGCAGCTCGGCGACGATTTCCACCGCCATCCGGCTCAAATCCACGCGCGCGGGAACAATCTCGCGCCGCGTCACCTGGGACAGCGACAGCATGTCGTCGATGAGCAGTCCCATGCGCTGGCTCGCGGCGCGTATCCGGTTCAGCGAGTCCCTGCCTTCGTCGTCCAGCTTGTCGCCGTAATCCTCGAGCAGCACCTGGCTGAATCCGTCGAGGCTCCTCAACGGCGCGCGCAGGTCGTGCGAAACCGAGTAGGCGAAAGCTTCCAGTTCCATGTTGGCGGCAGCGGCGCCATCGGCGAACTGCCCCAGTTCCCTGTTCGCGCGGCTCAGTTCCTCCACTTTCTGCAACAGCTGCGCTTCGGCTTCCTTGCGCGCACTTATGTCGTGGCTGAACTCGGAAAATCCCCGCAGTTTCCCCGCAGGGTCGCGCAGCGCCGTGAAGGTGACGTCCGCGAGGAACCGCGAACCGTCCTTCCTCAAGCGCATGCCCTGCTCTACGTGCCGTCCGCTCGCCGCAGTCATGCGTAGCACCTCGTGTGGCCTGCCGCGCTCGACGTCCTCCGGAGGAAAGAAACACGCAAAATTGCGGCCGATGATCTGCCCGGCCGTGTAGCCCTTGATGCGCTCGGCGCCGGCGTTCCAGCTGAGCACGTTGCCTTGCGGGTCCAGCATGAAGATCGCGTGGTCCTGGATGCCGTCGACCAGCATCCGGTATTTTTCCTCGCTGTCCCTGAGCGCCTCCTCGGCGAGCCCGGGACCGGTCATATCAGAACAGACCGGAGGGCAGCGGCAGGCTGAAGGCCGCCGGGACGCCGCCGCCGTTATCGCGCAATACCAGGGCGACCTCCTGCGGCACGATGTTGAGTTCGATGCTGACGCGGTCGGCGCGCGCACGACTCAGGATCTCGTTCAGGGATTCATTGAATTTCTCGAACACGCTCTCCGCGTAAGCCTCGGGGACCTCGAATGCCACCGCGTCGTTCACTTTCAGCTCGCAGTGGATGCCGGTGGCCTTCTGGAACTGATATGCATGCCATTCGACGGTCGCCGCGAGGCCCAGCGTGTCGAGAACCACCGAACCCATTTGGGCGTTGATTTCCAAGGACATGGCGGACTCCGGGAGATTGCCGACCATAAGTTATGCGCGGCCCCCGGGCGCCTGTCGGTACGGAAACGTACATAGCAGGCCTGCGCGACGCCGTGCGCGCCGATATCATCAGGAAATGCGGCGAGCCGGACCTGGTGACGGGAAAAATGGGGTCGGATCCCGATTCCGCTTGAAACGATGAGCTACCTGCTGATCAAGCAGGTGCACATCGCCTGCGTGCTGCTCAGCATCGCCGGCTTCTTACTGCGCGGCATCCTCATGCTGCGCGATTCGCCTCTGCTTCATTCGCGCATCGCCCGCATCGCGCCGCATGTCGTGGATACGGTCCTGCTCGCAAGCGCCATCGCGCTTGCCTGGATGAGCGGCCAATACCCCTTCGCGCAGGGCTGGCTTACGGCCAAGGTTCTGGCGCTCGTCGCCTACATCGCGCTCGGCACCGTGGCCCTGAAGCGCGGGCGCGGCAAGGCGGTGCGCGCCGCCGCCTTCGCGCTGGCGCTGGCTGCCGTGTCCTATATCGTCTGCGTGGCGCTCACGCGCAATCCGCTCGGGCCTTTCGCCGCCTTTTGACCGGCGTCAAAACCATGCTGCCAACGCGCCGCTAGCGTGGCGTGATGTTCTCCGCCGGTTTCCGCCCGTTCTTCCTGCTGGCCGGCCTGTGGTCCGCGTTAGCGGTGCCGGTATGGCTAGTCGCCTATTCTGCGGGCGTGGTCATTCCGAGCGCCTTCCCGCCGCTGGTCTGGCATGTGCACGAGATGGTGTTCGGCTTCGCGCTTGCGAGCGTCACTGGCTTCCTGCTGACCGCGATCCCGAACTGGACCGGCCGCTTGCCGCTGCGCGGCGCGCCGCTCGCGGCGCTGGCGCTGCTCTGGCTGGCGGGACGCACCGCGGTCCTGCTCTCTTCCCTGACCGGACCGGCCGCAGCGGCGTTCATCGACCTCGCGTTTCCCGCCGTGCTGATCGCGGTGGTCGCGCGCGAACTGGTCGCGGGACGCAACTGGCGCAACCTGCCGATGATCGTCGCGTTGTCGCTGCTGTTCGCCGGCAGCCTGCTGGTGCACCTGCACGCGCTCGGCCTCGCCTACACCGCGGAAACCGGCAACCGCCTCGGCATCGCGACGCTGCTGATGCTGATCGCGCTGGTCGGAGGGCGCATCGTGCCGAGCTTCACGCGCAACTGGCTCGCGCGGGTACGTCCGCAAGGCGCCCTGCCCGCGCCGAGCGGCAGGATCGACGTCGCCGCCCTCGCGCTCACGTTCGCCGGGCTGGCGAGCTGGGTCGCCGCACCGCAGGCGGCGGCCACTTCCTGGCTCACCGGCGCCGCGGGAATCGCGCTCGCCCTGCGCCTGTCGCGCTGGTGCGGCCTCGCGACGCTACGCGAGCCGCTGCTGCTCGTGCTGCACGCGGGCTACGCCTGGCTCGCGCTCGGCCTGCTGCTGCTCGGGATCAACGGGCTGCATCCGCTGTTGCCGCCCACGGCTGCGCTGCACGCGCTCACCATCGGCGCGGTCGGCACCATGACACTCGCCGTGATGACGCGCGCGACGCTCGGGCACAGCGGACAGCCGCTGGTGGCGGGCCCGGGAACAGTGGCCATCTATCTGCTCGTGACATTGGCGGCCCTGCTTCGCCTCGCGGTGCCGCTGGGAGGCGATTACCTGCTGCACCTGACCTGGTGCGCCGGCGCCGCCTGGAGTTCAGCTTACCTGCTGTTCTTCTTCGCGTATTTCGGCGCCCTGACGCGCACAGCGCCCTGATAGGCGTCAAGCCGTACGCAGGCGGGTATAGGCGGCTGCAACCACCAGCAGCACCGCGACGGCCGCATGGGAGAACGCGGCGATGGCCGAACCTTCGTACTGCAGCGCGGTGAATCCGGCCAGCGGAACCACCAGCGCGAGCGCGAATCCGGCGCGCCGCCGCCCGGCATGCCCGATACGGCGCGCGAGCCAGGCCGCCGCGCATGCGAGCAGGATGCCGAGCATCGCGTGCAACGGCAGCGCCGCGGAGGCGCCGAAGTCGTGCAGCAGGGATACGCGCGCTCCGAGGAGGCACTGCGCCGCGACCAGCGCACAACCGGCGCCGAGTACCCATCCCGCTGCGCGCGCTCCGGGCGCGCGCAGCACGCCCAACAGCCACGCGAACACGGCAGCCAGCGCGAGCCCGCCGAGCAGGTTTCCCGCCGCGGCGAGCGGCGGCGGCGCGCGGCCCGCGACGACGCCGAGCACGGAAAGTCCGATCGTAAGCGTGACGACCAGCGCCACACCGCGCGCCATCATTGGACGTTCGGTCCGCGCGCGCCAGGCAAACCAGGCCAACCACGCCGCGGCCAGCACTTCCAGCGATGCTGCAATGCGATGAAACGTCCGGAGTGCGAACAGGGTGCCGGACTCCAGCGGCGGCACCGCGGCCTGCCCCAGCCGGATCGCGGCGCTCAGCAGGACAACCGCGAAGACCAGCGCGAGGCCCGAGGCGGCCATCGCTTGCGCCCGGCGCTCGACATTGGTCACGCGCCGATGGTGCCCCCGGTGCAGCCCGAAAGCTTGATCGAAATCAAATGAGCTGCGGCCAGTCCGCGTAGCCTCGTTCGTCATGATTCCAACACGGAGTTCGACATGACGACAGGACCCGCCAGCGCCCACACCGAGGATCCGAACGAGCCGGTACCGATGATGCAGCAGTTGCTCGACAACCCGTTCCTGCTGCTGTTCCTCGGAGTGA
>JBDTRO010000147.1:0-1694 GCA_039931635.1 Betaproteobacteria bacterium
CGGTCCGCGGCGAGCGGCTCGAGGATCACGACGTTGGTGTGGCGCGACAGGATGGTGATGATTACGTTCGGGAACACGTGGTAGACGTAGGTGAGCAGTCCGTCGACCTTGCGTTCGGCGGGCGGCACGGATTCGAGCTTCGTGATGCGCCGGAACGGATAGGTGATGCGGCTGCTGCGGCCGAAGAGGTCGATGATGTTCAAGTTGTCGTAGCCGTACGGGTAAAAGCTCTCCGGATGCGTGAAGCGGATGTGGTAGCCCTCGATGAAACCTTCGAGGAAGATTTTCCAGTTGACCGGCAGCTCGCGCTCGGTCGTGGAGTAGATCGGCTGGTCCGGGCGGATAAGGTCGGGCAGTTGATCTTCTGCCTTTATTTCCTGTTCCTGATTGATGAATACCAGGCCAAGACGCTCCTCCGCATGGACCGGCACCAGGCCGTGCGTGCTCTTGTCCATGCCGGGAAAGCCCTCCGCGTGCGGCACGTGGCGCAGCTTGCCTTCCAGTGTGTAGGTCCAGGCGTGGTACGGGCAGACGAATGCTTTCGCGCAGCCCGCGCCGCTTGCGACCTGCGTGCCGCGGTGGCGGCAGGCGTTACGGAAGGCGCGCACCTTGCCGTCCGCGCCGCGCACCGCGAGCAGCGGCACGCCTGCTGCTTCGCGCGCGACGTAGGAGCCCTTATCCGGCAGCGCGGCCGACGGGCAGAACGGCACCGGCAGGCGGCGCAGCAGCGCAAGCTCGGCAGCAAGGCGGCTCTCGGACCGGTAGTTGGCCACCGGCTCGCGCCAGACCTCGGACCCGGTGTCGGTGGTGCCGCGCTCGACGTGGTCCAGGATGCGCTGGACTACGGACTGGTCGTCGGTCCTGGGACGCGGTTTCATGCGTGCCATTGTCTTAGAATGTCGGCGTCAAATCCACCCATGAAAAAACATGCGCTCCCTGCCCGCCCTCGCCGCCCTGTGCTGATCGCCGGCTGACATGGCGCAGCAGATCGAGTTCTTTTTCGATTTCGGCAGCCCGGCTTCGTACCTCGCGTACACGCAGCTGCCGAAGCTGGATGCCGAAGTCGTATGGCGTCCGATGCTGCTGGGCGGCGTGTTCAAGGCCACCGGCAACTCCAGCCCGGTGACGATCGCCGCCAAGGGCAAATGGATGTGGGGCGACCTTGCGCGCTGGGCTCAGCGCTACGGCGTCACGCTGGCGACCAACCCGCATTTTCCGATCAACACGCTTACGCTGATGCGGGGCGCGGTGGGCATGCAAATGCGCCAGCCCGACCAGTTCCTGCGCTACGTCGACGTCGTGTTCCGCGCCATGTGGGAAAAGCCCTGCAATCTCGGCGATCCTGCCGTGCTCGGCGAGACGCTGCAGAAAGCGGGCTTCGACGCTGCCGCGTTCCCGGCGCTGGTGGGCGACCCCGAGGTGAAGGCAAAGCTGATCGCCCTCACCGACGAAGCCGTCGCGCGCGGCGTGTTCGGCGCGCCGACGATATTCGTGGGCGGGCAGATGTTCTTCGGCCAGGACCGCCTGGATTTCGTGCGTGACGCGCTGAAGATCCCCTGATTTCTGGAAATGGTTCCTGCAATGAAGATCATTGATTCCCAGGTCCACGTCTACGAGGCGAACACGCCGAAACGGCCCTGGGACACCGTCCCGAACTGGCCGCCGCACGTCGACGGGGCCGAAATGGTGGCGGC
>JBDTRO010000148.1:0-3333 GCA_039931635.1 Betaproteobacteria bacterium
GTGCGACTTCGGCCGGCCGCAGTTTCCAGCTGGGCGGGCCGACGCCGCTGTGGTCCTTGTAGTTGTCGCCGCGATGCTCGGGAAACGCGACCGTGAACCCGGCCGCCACCAGGGCGGTGGCGAGGTCGGCGTAGGTCCAGGCCGAACCGCCGGAGCCGTGCGAGACCGCGATCAGCCGGCCATTGCCGGCAACGGGCGCCGCGTTCTCCGCGGCCTGGATCGTGAACGGCCCGCGCTTGAGCGCTTGCGCGGTGCCGTCCGTCGGATAAAACACCGTGACCGGGCCGTCGCCTTCGAGACCGGGGAGGACCGCAACGCCGACGGCCGCCTGCGCCGCCAACGCGGTGAAAAAGAGCAGGGCGGTCAGGCATCTCATGCCGGCCGCTTGTCGATGACGCGCTTGGCTTTGCCTATCGAGCGCTCGATAGTACCCGCGGCGACGATCTTCACGTCGGCGGTGACGCCAATATAGGACTTGACGTCGTGCTGCAGTTTTCCCGCGGCGGAGCCGTCTTCAGTCTCCACCAGCACCGTCAGATGATCCAGCGGTCCCTGCTTGGAGAGTTCCAGCACGTAGTGCGGGCTCAGGCCCCGCTTCAGGATCAGCTCCTCGATCTGCGAAGGGAACAGGTTCACGCCGCGGATGATCAGCATGTCGTCCGAGCGCCCGGTGATGCGCGCCATGCGGCGCATCGTGCGCGCGGTGCCGGGCAGCAAGTGCGTGAGGTCGCGCGTGCGGTAGCGGATCACCGGCAGCGCTTCCTTGGTGAGGGAGGTAAAGACCAGCTCGCCCTGCTCTCCGTCCGGCAGCACTTCGCCGGTGACCGGATCGACGATCTCAGGATAAAAATGATCCTCCCAGATGGTCGGCCCGTCCTTGGTCTCGATGCATTCGGCCGCCACGCCGGGTCCCAGCACTTCCGACAGGCCGTACAAATCCAGCGCCTGGAGGGAAGTTCTTTTTTCTATCTGTTTTCTCAATTCATCGGTCCAGGGCTCGGCGCCAAAAATACCCAGCCGCAAGGAGGATTTCTTCGGATCCATGCCCTGCCGAACCATCTCGTCGGCGATCGCCAGCATGTAGGAGGGCGTCACCATGATGATCTCGGGCTTGAAATCGCGGATCAGCTGCACCTGGCGCTCGGTCATGCCGCCCGAGACCGGAATCGTCGCGAGGCCCAGCCGCTCGGCGCCGTAATGCGCGCCCAGGCCGCCGGTGAAAAGGCCGTAGCCATAGGCGTTATGCACTTTGTCGCCGGGCCGCGCGCCGGCGGCCCGCATGGAGCGCGCCATCAGGTGGCTCCAGGTGTCGATGTCTTTCTTCGTGTAGCCGACCACCGTAGGCTTGCCCGTCGTGCCCGACGACGCATGGATGCGCACTACCCGGTCCATCGGCACCGCAAACATGCCGAACGGGTAGGTGTCGCGCAGGTCGGCCTTGGCGGTGAATGGGTACTTCGCGAGATCCGCCAGCGTCTTCAGATCCTTCGGCCTGACGCCCGCGGCATCGAACTTCTTTTTGTAGTGCGGCACGCGCTCGTAGGCGCGCTTCAGTGACCACTTCAGGCGCGCGAGCTGCAGGTCGCGTAGCCTCTTGCGCGAAGCCTTCTCGATAGCTTCGAGAGGAAACCTTTTCATCGTCCCGTGAAGTTCGGCTTGCGCTTTTCGAGGAAGGCGGCGACGCCTTCGCGGTAATCCTTGCCCATGCCGACCTGCCGCTGCAGGTTGCGCTCGAGATCGAGTTGCGTGGCCAGGTCGTTGTTGGCGGAGTCGTAGACGGCTTGCTTGATCAGGCCGAGCGAGCGGGTCGGGCCGGCCGCCAGTTGCGAGGCAAGCTTTTCCGATTCCGATTTCAGTTGCGCGTCGTCGACGCATTTCCAGACCAGGCCCCAGCGTTCCGCATCCTCCGCTGAAAGCCGGTCGCCCGTCATCGCGAGCGCCATCGCGCGCTGTGTGCCGGCAAGGCGGGGCAGGAAATAGCTGCCGCCGCAATCCGGCACGAGCCCGATTTTCACGAACGCCTGGATGAAGGAAGCGGAGCGCGCCGCCAGCACGATGTCGCAGGCGAGCGCGAAATTGGCGCCCGCACCCGCCGCCACGCCGTTCACCGCACAGACGATCGGCTTGGGCAGCGCGCGCATGCGCTTGACGAGCGGGTTGTACCAGGTCTCCAGGCCGCCACCCAGGTCGATGACCGCCGCCTTCATGTCGCGCTCGGTCAGGTCCTGTCCGGCGCAAAAACCGCGGCCGGCGCCGGTGATGAGAACGCAGCGCACGGCGTCCTCGGTTTCGGCGCGCGTCATCGCATCGGCGAGCCCCTTGTGGATGGCCGGATTGAAGGCATTCAGTTTCTCGGGGCGGTTGAGCGTAACGCGCAGTACGCCTGCTTCGAGCGCAACAAGGACGGGTTCCATGGGCAAAGCTTAGCCAAAATCCGGCCCTTGCCCAAGGAGTATTGCAATGGCGGATCCGCCGGCTTCAGCGGCGTCGAATGGCGTCCACGCTCCAGGCGCCGGCGCCCGCGACGGCGAAATACAGGAACACGAAGCAGTAGAGCACCGCGGGCTCGCCTTTGTTCAGCATTGGCACGAGGACATTCCCCTGGCTGGCGTGCGCCATGAAATAGGCCACGGCCATGAAACCGCACAGGACGAACGCCACGGGCCTGGTAAAGAGGCCGATGAGCATCAGCGCGCCGCCAACGAGTTCCAGGATCCCGGCGGCGCCCATGAGGGACATGATCTTCAACCCATCGAACATTTCCTGGTGGGGAATGCCCAGAATCTTTGCGGTTCCATGCGTGATGAACAGATAGGCCGTGACGATGCGCAACACCGCCAGTGCCTGTGGCTTCCATGCTTCGAGATTCACGATCATGCTGTTCTCCTGTCGATCGTCGCACATTGGAGGGATAATCCCTTTCTTTCTGTGCGGTTGCATACATAGGGGAGTGCGCGCGAATGAGCTATGAATTCATCACGGTTGAAGTGAAAGGGCGCGTCGCGCTGATCACGCTCAACCGGCCCAAGCAGCTGAACGCGCTGGCGCCGAAGCTGATGCAGGAACTGGGCGCAGCGTTGTACGGCTATGACGCGGACGACGGCGTCGGCGCGATCGTCATCACCGGCAACGAAAAGGCATTCGCGGCGGGAGCCGACATTGGCGCAATGAAGGATTTCGATTTCCAGCACGCCTTCAAGTCGAACTACATCACGCGCGACTGGGAGCATATCCGCAATGTGCGCAAGCCCGTGATCGCGGCGGTGGCCGGCTATGCGCTGGGCGGCGGCTGCGAGCTGGCGATGATGTGCGACATCGTGATCGCGGCCGACA
>JBDTRO010000149.1:0-2327 GCA_039931635.1 Betaproteobacteria bacterium
CCGGAGAGGCCGGCGCCGCGCAACAGGCCGCCCGGGGCGAACTCCAGCGTTCCGGCGCTGACCCAGGTGATGATGATCGCGGGCAGCAGGAACAGCATCGACGTACCGATGAGGAACGCGAGATAGATGCGGCCGCCCTTTTTCGCCTCGTCGTCGCCATGGTGGGTAACCAGCGGCCAGGTAACCAGCGTCAGCGCCTCGTAGAAGAGGAACAGTGTCAGCAGGTTGGCCGAGAAGGCGATTCCCATGGTCGCCGAGAGCGCGAGCGCGAAGCAGGCGTAGAAGCGCGTCTGGTGCGGCTCGCCGTTCGCGCGCATGTACCCGATCGAATAGACGGAATTCACGAGCCACAGGCTCGAGGCGACCAGCGCGAACAGCATTCCCAGCGGTTCGACCCGGAAGGCAAGCGCGATTCCGGGCAGCATTTCCAGTACGAACAGCTGCGGCCTGCCCCCCGCGAGTACCAGGGGCAGCAGGTTCAGCACGCAGGCAAGCATCGAGAAGGCGGACAGGAGGGTCACCGATTCGCGCAGGTCCGGCCGGCGGCCGCACAGCGCGACGCCGATGGCACCGGCGGCCGGCACAAGCAGCGTGGCGGCGATCAGCTGGGCGCCGCTCACGGCGCGCTCCCGAGCAACAGCGCCGCGGCGCGCTGTGCGCCTGCAACGGTCCACGAAGTATCCAGGCCGAACCAGATGCAAGCGCCAACCAGCAGCCACGCCGGCACGAGCATGGTCGCCGGCGTCTCGCCCGGCCCGGGCGAGCGGGCCCCGGGCGGGGAAAGGTACGCCGCCTCGACAAAGCGCCACACATAAGCCACGGCGATCAGCGAGGTCGCCACGATCAGCGCCGCCAGCCACCACTTTCCGGCTTCGATCGCAGCAAGCACCAGGAACCACTTGCTGACAAATCCCGCGGTCCCCGGCACGCCGATCAGCGACAGGCCGGCGATGACGATGCCAAGCGAGGTCAGCGGCATGATGCGTCCCAGGCCGCGGGCGCCCTCGAGGCCGGCGCTGCCGGCGCGCAGCGCAAGCCCGCCGATCAGCAGGAACAGCGCGCCCTTGGTAATGCCGTGATTGAACAGGTGCGCCACCGCGGCGGTCAGCCCGTCCCGCGACGCGAGGCTGATGCCAAGCACGATGTAACCGATTTGCGCCACGCTGGAATACGCGAACAGGCGCTTCAGGTCCGCCTGCCAGAGCGCCGCCAGCGAGGCGCTCACGATCGCGAGCACCGCAAGCGCGAGGAGGATCTCCTGCATCGGCACGGATCCGGTCACCAGCCGATAGCCGAACACCCCGAAATAGAATCGCAGCAGCACGTAAACCGAGACCTTGGTAGCGGTCGCCGCGAGGAACGCCGTGACCACGGACGGGGCATGGGCATAGGCGTTCGGCAGCCAGAAGTGCAGCGGGAACAATGCCAGCTTGAGCGACACCCCGACGGTGATGAACGCGAGCGCCGCAAGCACCGCGCGCAGGTTGCCCGCCTGCGGCAGCCGCTCGGCAAGGTCGGCGATGTTCAGGGTGCCCGTCACCAGGTAAAGGAGCCCGACGCCGATCACGTAGAAAGTCGCGCCGATGGTGCCGAGGATCAGGTACTGGTATGCCGCCAGCAACGCGCGGCGATCGCGGCCAAGCCCGATCAGGACGTAGCTCGAGAGCGAAGCTATTTCCATGAACACGAACAGGTTGAACGCATCGCCCGTTATCGTCATGCCGAGCAATCCCGCGAGGCACAGGCAGTGCAGGGCATAGAACAGATAGAGCTGGTCGCGCGGCAGTTCCGCGGCGATGCTGCGCCAGGCATAAAGCGCGCTCACCACGCCGATGCCTGAAACCAGCACCAGCACGTATGCCGATAGCGCGTCCAGCCGGTATTCAATGCCCCAGGGCGGCGGCCAGTTGCCGAGGTGGTAGGAGATCGCGCCGGCCGAAAGGACTTCGCCCGCGAGCAGCAGCGCCGCCGCGAAACAAAACACGCCGGCGGCGGTCGCGATCGCCCACGCCGCTGTCGAGCGGCGCACCAGCACGATGAGTGGCGCCGCGATCATCGGCACCACCACCACGAGCGCCGGCAAGTGCGCGAGCGTCACGCGCGGCGCTCGCTGTCGCGATCGGCAGCGAGAATCTCGTCCTCTTCGATCGAACCGTAGGCCTCCCGGATGCGCACCACCAGCGCGAGGCCCAGCGCGAGGGTGGCGACCCCGACCACGATGGCGGTAAGGATGAGCACGTGCGGCAGCGGGTTGGAGTACTGCTTGAAGCCCTCGGCGATGATCGGCGCGGTGCCGCCAATCAGCTTGCCGGGGGCGATGTAGAGCA
>JBDTRO010000150.1:0-5712 GCA_039931635.1 Betaproteobacteria bacterium
GAGCGCATCGCCGCGCGCGACGGTGAACTGGCCGCCTGGGCATATCTCGATGCGCAATCCGCGCTCGCGCAGGCACGCGCTCTCGATCGGCAGGCGGCAAGTGGGCCGCTGCATGGCGTTCCAGTGGGCATCAAGGACATTTTCGATACCGCTGACATGCCGACCGAACACGGTTCCCCGATCTATCGCGGCAACCGCCCGCGCGCGGACGCGGCCGCGGTAACGCTGCTGCGGCAGGCGGGCTGCGTCATTCTCGGCAAGACGGCAACGACGGAATTCGCCCTCATCCATCCGGCCTCGACGCGCAATCCGCATAACCCGGCGCATACGCCGGGCGGTTCCTCGAGCGGCTCGGCGGCGGCGGTGGCCGACCATATGGTGCCGCTCGCGCTCGGCACGCAAACCGGGGGCTCGGTCATCCGTCCCGCCGCGTACTGCGGGGTCATCGGCCTGAAGCCTAGCTTCGGCACCATCAACCGGAGCGGCGTAAAGCAGGTATCGGATACCCTGGACACGGTCGGGTTGTTCGCGAATACCGTTGAGGACGCGGCGCTCGCGCTGAATCTTCTCTCCGGCCGGCGGGCGCCCGATTTCTCGGCGAAAGTCGCCGCACCGCGCATCGGTTTCGCGCGCACCTCGCGCTGGAAGGATGCCGACGATGCCACCCGCGCCGCGCTTGAATCCGCGGCAAAAAGGCTCGCTTCGGCAGGCGCCGATGTCAGTGATG
The DNA here is from genome assembly GCA_039931635.1 of Betaproteobacteria bacterium. GTDB lineage: Bacteria > Pseudomonadota > Gammaproteobacteria > Burkholderiales > SG8-39 > RBG-16-66-20. The sequence continues at coordinate 728 of JBDTRO010000150.1, forward strand.
CGCCGCTCCCGGCGGCAGCCGAAGCACTGTTCGAGGAGCACGGTCCGATCATGAACTTCGAGGCCGCGCGCGCTCTCGCCTGGGAGCAGGCGCAGCATCGGCAGGCGATCAGCGCTGTGCTGCTAGGGCGCCTGGACGCAGGCCGGGCTGTGTCGCGCGAGCAATACGACAGCGCGATGCGGACGGCGCGCGATGCGCGCCGCCAGTTTGCCGATCTGATGCGCGGTTTCGATCTGCTGCTCACGCCCAGTGCGCCGGGCGAAGCGCCGATCGGGCTGACTTCTACTGGCGGCTCGCAGTTCAATCGCGTCTGGACGTTGCTTGGCGTGCCCTGCATCACGCTGCCCTGGGGCAGCGGGTCGAATGGATTGCCGCTCGGCATCCAGCTCGTTGCCGGGATCGATCAGGACACCGCGCTACTCGCGCATGCGCAGTGGGTGGCAGGCGCGCTTGCCTAGGCAGGCGCGCTGAATCCGGCCGCTCAACTGCCGGGGACGGTTCCGGCCGGCAGCGATTCGACGTAGCGGCAAATATCGCCCGGGCGCGTGAGCCAGATGCGCTCGCGCTGCTTCACGATGTGCTCGATCACCCGTCGGAAGCGGCGCAGCCGGTGCGGCTGGCCGAGGATGAAGCTGTGCAGCACCAGGCTCATCACCAGCGGCCGGCGCGCCGACTCTTCCAGCATTTCGTCGAAATGGTCGATCAGGTTCTCGCAATAGAGTTGCGATGGCGTGCGCCGCGACACGCACTCGAGGGAGTCGTTGAGGTCGTGTGCGTACGGGATGGAGAGGATCGGGCCGTGCCGGGTGCGAAACCAGACCGGCTGGTCGTCGAGCGGCCAGTCCATCATGTAGCGAAAGCCCGCCTCCCGGAGCAGGTCGGGAGAGGCGCTGGTCTGCGTGATGTAAGGCGCGAGCCATCCCATCGGCCGCTTGCCTTCGTGCTTCTCTATCGCGGCGGCAGCTTCGCGTATGCAGGCCCGCTCCTCGTCGAGGGGCATGCTGACCTGGCTTTCCGCGTTGGTCCGGCCATGGCCGACGATTTCATCGCCGCGCTTTGAGAACGCCGCCACCATCTGCGGGCAGTAGTCATAGAGCTCGGTGTTGACCAGTAGCCCATACGGCAGGTCGTAGGCCTCGGCGAGCTCGAGCAGGCGCCAGGCGCCGACGCGGTTGCCGTAGTCGCGCCAGCCGAAGCTGCGTACGTTCGGCTGGGGGTGGGGGACCGCATAGTCGTTGCCGAGGCCGTCGCCGAAGGAAAAGTGCTCGACGTTGAGGCAGAGATGCACCGCGAGGCGCTTGCCGCCCGGCCAGCTGTAGTCCTTGCGCTCGGTGATCGCGGAGTAGTCGTAGCGATCGTGGGTCTTCAATTTCATGAGCCGGATCTCCGTGCGTTGCCGCCGAGCAGGAATCGGCTCGCCGCCCTGGCGATGTCCGCCGCGCGGGCATCCGTCGCGTCGAATCCGGCGCCTTTCAGCGTGACCAAGGCACCGCGCTTGAGCAGCCGGAGCATCTTCGGCCCCTGCGCGCCCAGGTGCGTCTCCTCCGGCACGCGGCACTCGATCACCAGCGCCGGCTGTTTGACCCGGCGCAGCGTGGCGGCCATGTCGAAGCCGAAGTTCATGGCGTAGATCTGCTTGATGCTGCGGCGGCACTCGATCATCTCGATCATGCGCAACTCCTGTCGGCGCAGCGCCGCGTCCGTGATCTTGCGCCCCGTCATGACAGCCGGATCCCACCAGATGCCCGCAAGGCTGTGGTAGTCCGCCGCCCACGCGCGCATGAGGTGCCCGCCGTCCGGGCTCTCGCGATAGGCAGTCATGTACTTCTTGACGATGTTCATGATCGCCGCATCGCGGTCCTTGCGCGATACCACCAGGCTGTGGGTCATGCCGACGAGCACCGCCTTGCCGACCCTGTCCGGATAGCCGGCGGCCATCGCGGCGGCAATCTTGTTGCCCGTGTGAAAGCCGAGCACGTGAGCCCGCTTGATTCCCCGGGCATCGAGGAAATGAATCATGTTGCGGGCGAGGTCTTCCATCTTCGCCTTCGCGGGAAGCGGGTCGGAGCCACCGAAGCCCAGCGTATCGGCGGCGAAACAGCGGAATTTGCCGCCGAGCTGCCGCATGATCGGCGCGAAGCTGCGCGCGGAGCGCGGCGTCTCATGCAGCAGCAGCAATGGCTCGCCCCGGCCGTGCGTGTAGTAGTGGATCTGCCCGTCTGGCGTGTCGGTGTAACCGCGCTTCATCATCCGCCTCCTGGCTGATTATCCTAATTAGATGCTGATTTGTCCCGTCTGGGTTTGCAATCGGCCGAGGGCAGGCGCAACATGCTCTGCCGTGCCTCTTGCCCGGATCATCATTGCGCCGCCAGCCCAAGGCCTCGATATGGCGGCCGGGTATGGATGGCCGCAGAGCGTGGCGGTGCGCGCGGGCGGTTACCTGTTCGTGTCGGGCCTCGTCGCGATTGATCCTGACAGCGGTGAGCGGAACAACGGAACTCTGAGCAGCGAGGCCCATCGCGTCTTCCAGAACCTCAAGCTGGTACTCGAAAGCGCGGGATCATCGCTCGAGCGCCTGGTGCAGGTTCACGCCATGATTTACGACCGCATCGAATACGACGCCCTCAACCGCGTCTACCGGCAATACGTGCCGAACGGGCCGCCCGCGCGGACCGTGTGGAGTGTCCAGATCGTCGATGCGTTCAAGGTGCAGCTCGATGCGATCGCCGTTGCCTGACCTCGGATCCATGAACATGCCCATCGCCCGCGAGATCATCACCCCGAAAAACGAGATGCTAAACGTGTCGCGCAACCTCAATCTCCCGCATAGCCCGGGGATCAGGGCCGGGGACCTGATCTTCCTGTCGGGCATGGTGTCCGTGGACGCGGCGACCGGGGAGCGCAGCCTCGGCACGGTCGCGCACGAAACCCGCCAGATCCTGTCGAACATGGCGCACATGCTCGAGTCCGCCGGCTCTTCGCTGGAGCGCGTCGTCAAGATCAACGTGCTGCTCTACGACATGCTCGAGTTCGAGAACATGAACTCGGTCTATCGCGAGTTCTTTCCGCAAGACCCGCCGGCCCGTACCACCTGCGGCGTGCAACTGAGCTCCGGGCTCAAGGTCGAGATCGAGTGCATCGCGCTCGCAAGATGAGGATTGCATGGACCGCGCGCACCGGCAACATTCCAGCCACAGGAGGTCGTGATGAAAAAAGAAATCATCGATGTTCCGGGGGTCAGCAGGCACCTCAAGAAGGAAGGGATTCCGCTTTCGGCGGTAGTTCGCGCCGGTGGATTCGTCTTCGTTTCAGGACAACCGCCGATGGACCGCAGGACCGGAAAGATTCCGCTCGTCGGCATCACGAAGCAGACGCAAATGGTGCTCGACAACATCAAGGTCTGCCTCGAGGCCGCCGGATCGTCGCTCGACAAGGCGGTCAAGTGCACGATCTACATCACCAATGCCGCCTACTTCGATGAGGTGAACGACGTGTATCGCCGGTATTTCAGGCGCAAACCGCCGGCGCGGGTGTTCTGTACCGTGGGTTCGTGGCCGAAGAAGTTCGACATCGAGATCGACTGCATCGCCGTCGCGTGAATCAGCGCTTCACGAGCGTGGCGGCGGCCTCGCCTGCGAGCCGGCCCATGTTGGTCGCCGTCATCAGGCCGGAACCCGAGAGGTAGCCCCAGTCCGCCGGCCCGGAGAGGCCGCGCGCCGCGCCGCCGCCCGCGTACAAGTTCGGAAACGGCGCCCCGTCCTTGCGCAGGACGCGCATCTCCTTGTTCACTTCGAGCCCGCCCTGGGTGTGGAACAGCGCGCCCATGATCTTCGCCACGCGGTACGGCGCCTTAAGCGGCGGCTTGCCGGAGAAATCGCGGCCGAACGGATCCTTCACCTTGCCGCTCGCGTAAGACTCGACTTCCGCGAGGGTCAGCGCGATCGCCGCCGCGTCGCAGCCGACCACTTTCGCGATCTCCTGCGGCGTGTTGCAGACCTTGATCGCGCCGGCGTTCTGAGCGTCGACGTGGCTGTGCATCTGCATGGAGATCTTGTGGCCGCGTTCGTCGAAAATCTGCCAGGCAATGTGGTCGGGCTGGTGCGCGACCTTGAGCGCCTGCTCGGAATAGCCCTCATTCTCATTCGAGAATCGCCTGCCGAGCTTGTTGACCTGGTAGCCGCCTTCGGTGATCGTAGGCCAGCCCAGATGGGTGCCGTGCGGCGTGGCGAGGGCGCCGTGCCCCTGGAATGCGCCCATGTCCTTGATCGAGGCGCCCAGTTCCTCGCCCCACTTCACCGCGTCGCCGGTATTGCCCTTGTGCCCGTGGTAATGCGCATCCACCATCTGCGGGATGTATTTGGCAATCAACGCCTTGTCGCCGCCGTACCCGCAGCAGGCGAGGATCAGTGCGTCGCAGCCCATGTCCTCGGTCTTGCCGTCGGGCCGGGTCACGCGCACGCCGCGGATCCGTCCGTCGGGGTCGGCGTACAGGTCTGTCACTTGCGCGGAAGTAGCGAGCGAGATGTGCTCTGTCTCGACTGCGTTCAACAGCGCCGCGAGCAGTTCGGCGCCGAAGCGTGACGGCGAGGCATGCATGTGCATCCGGCTGTGGCCCGGATACCTGAAATCGAGGATGCATGAAAGCGGCACTTTGTGCCGGTCGATCAGCCAGTCGACGGTCTTGGCGGATTCGCGCGCGATATGCCAGGCGATCTCGTGGTCGCACTCGCCGTGCGCCTTGTTGATGATGTCGTTGGCGAGGATCTCCGGCGTGTCGTCCATCAGCCCCGATTCGCGCTGCAGCTTGGTGCCGGCAGCGGGGATCTGCCCGCCCGACAGCGATGTGCTGCCCGTCGGCTTCGCGTCGCGCTCGAGGATCAGCACCTCGGCGCCGCGCTCGTTCGCGGCCAGCGCCGCGATGGTGCCGCAGGCGCCGGCACCGATGACGAGCACCTGCGTGCGGGTCGGGAATGTCTTTCCTGCGG
>JBDTRO010000151.1:0-4467 GCA_039931635.1 Betaproteobacteria bacterium
TCCATGATCGGGAACAGGTCGGTGAGGTAGTCGCGCAGGATGTTGCCGGTCACCGAAATAGTGTCCTTGCCGCGGATCACGCGCTCCAGCGTGAAGCGCATCGCGCGCACCTGCGACATGATCTGGATGTCGAGGCCGGTCGTGTCGTGGTCCTTGAGGTAGCGCCGCACCTTCTTGATCAGCTCGTTCTCGTGCGGCCGGTATTCGTCCAGCCAGAACACCGCCGGGGTGTTGGACTGGCGCGCGCGCGTAACCGCGAGCTTGACCCAGTCGCGCACCGCGGCGTCCTTGGTCTGGCACATGCGCCAGATGTCGCCGGCCTCGACCTTTTGTTCCATCAGGACGTGGCCGTCGTGGTTGTCGACGATGCGCGCCACGCCGTCCTCCGGAATTTCGAAGGTCTTGTCGTGCGAGCCGTACTCCTCGGCCTGCTGCGCCATCAGGCCGACGTTGGGCACCGTGCCCATGGTCCTGGGGTCGAAGGCGCCGTTGGTCTTGCAGAAGTTGATGACCTCCTGGTAGATGCGCGCGAAGGTGGACTCCGGCTGCACCGCCTTGGTCTCGTACATCTTGCCGTCCGGGCCCCACATGGTGCCGCCGGCGCGGATCATCGCCGGCATCGAGGCGTCGACGATCACGTCGTTCGGGGCGTGCAGGTTGGTGATGCCTTTTGCCGAGTCGACCATCGCCAGGCGCGGACGGGCCGCTTCGCAGGCGCGCATGTCGGCCTCGATCTCCTTGCGCTTGGCTTCCGGCAGGCCCTTGATTTTCTCTTCAATGCTGACCGTGCCGTTGTTGACGTTGACGCCCAGTTCGGCGAACAGCTTGCCGTGCTTCTCGAACAGGTCCTTGTAGAACACCCGCACCGCATGCCCGAACACGATCGGGTGCGACACCTTCATCATCGTCGCCTTGACGTGCAGCGAGAACAGCAGGTCGTGCTTTTTGCAATGCTCAAGCTCGTTTTCGAAGAAGGCGCACAGCGCCTTCTTGCTCATGTACATGCTGTCGATCACCTCGCCCTCGAGCAGCGGCACCGAGGGCCGCAGGACGATGGTCTTGCCGCTCCGGGTGACGAGGTCCATGCGCACGTCCGAGGCGTGCGACAAGGCCATTGATTTTTCGCCGTGGTAGAAGTCGCCGGCATGCATGTGCGAAACGTGGGTGCGCGAGGCGGGATCCCACGGCGCCATCGAATGCGGGTTCTTGCGCGCATAGCCCTTCACCGCGGCGGGCGCGCGCCGGTCGGAATTGCCTTCGCGCAGCACCGGGTTGACCGCGCTGCCCAGCACCCTGGAATATTTCGCCCGGATCGCCTTGTCCTCGTCGGTCTTGGGGCTCTCCGGATAGTCGGGAATCTTGTAGCCCTTGGACTGCAGTTCCTTGATTGCGGCGGTCAGCTGGCCCACCGGGGCGCTGATGTTCGGCAGCTTGATGATGTTGGCTTCGGGCTTGAGCGTCAGCTCGGCGAGCTCAGCCAGGTTGTCGGGAACGCGCTGGTCCGGCGTCAGGAGTTCGGGAAACAGTCCGAGGATGCGGGCGGCCACCGAAATATCGCTCTCCGCGATCTCGATATCCGCCGGCCTGGTGAACGCGCGCAGGATCGGCAGCAGGGAGTAGGTCGCGAGGCGGGGGGCTTCGTCGGTCAGGGTGTAGATGATCTTGGGCTTTGCGTTGGACACAGGGAATTGCCTTTGCGAAAGGGGCGCGTGGTGCGGAGAAGGCGCATTTTATAAGAGCTTGAGGTCGAAAGCCCGCTCGATGAGCCAGACCGCGGCGACCAGCGCGATCGCCGCCGACCCTGCCACGAACACGCCCTTGCGGTAGAACGCCCCCTTGCGCAAGGCGTAGGCCAGCGGCAGGAATGCCGCGACGATGGCCAGCTGGCCGCATTCGACGCCGAGGTTGAAGCCGACCAGGGCGAGCAGCAGCGCGCCCTGCGGCAGGCCCAGGTCCGCCAGCACGCTCGCAAAGCCGAAGCCGTGGATCAGGCCGAACGCGAAGGCGACCGCCCAGCGCCGCTCGGCCACCACCGGCTTGAGGTTGTTCAGCGCGGCCAGCACCACCGAGAGCGCGATCACCGATTCCACCAGGCGCGAGGGCAGCGAGATCACCGACAGCGCGGCGAGCGAGAGCGTGATTGAGTGCGCCACGGTAAACGAGGTGACGACCTTCAACACGTCCCAGAAGGTGCCGCGGAAGCGCTCCGCCGGGTGCCAGGTCCCGTTCCTGAGAACCAGGACCGAAGGCAGCAGGAGTGAAACGAGGAACAGGATGTGGTCGAAGCCGATCCAGATGTGCCAGATGCCTTCCTTCAGGTAGTCGAGGAACTGGGCGAGGCGCGACGCCTCGCCCGCCTTAAGCGTCACGGAAGGTTTCTCTGGCGACAGCACCCAGGTCTGCGACGCGTCGCCTCGCTCGAAGCGCAGCAGGCCCCGATGCGTCGGATCGAGGTCGAAGAGCAGGCTGTAGGAGACTTCCAGAGTCGCCGGTTCGCGTGCGCCGCAGTCCGCGCCGAAGCGCAGCACCGCGTAAGCGCCGTCGCTGTGTTCATCGACCAGGAGATCGGCGCCCGCCACCGCGCAGGATTTCTTGTCCGCATGCACGCTCAGGCGGGAAAGCGCGTATGCCTCGATGTCCTTGCGCTTCGCCTTGAGCTCGCCCCAGGTGATTTCGCCGTTGCCGTTCGCATCGAGTCCGATGGCGAATTCAAGGTCGCGCAGCGCGATGTCCCACTGGCCGCTCACAACGGCATTCTCGACGCGCAGCGTGAGGTAGCTGTCGCTGGGCTTGTGCGCCTGCGCGACGCCAGCCGCGAGCGCGACCAGGGCGCACAGGACGTACAGAAGTAATTTCAACGCAGGGCTTTCAATTGCGTTGCGGCACGGCGAATGTTCTCGCTTTCGAATCCACTGGCTTCCAGCCACTGCAGCGCGGGCGCCGCGGCCGCCGGGTCGCGCGCGGCGAGGGCGGCCTCGATCAGGACCAGCGCGTCGCGCGGCTCGCGCTGCGTACGGTAGTTGTCGCGTGCCGCCGCCAGCGCAGCCTTCGGGTCGTCCTTGAGATCCAGCAGGTAGCGCGCTTCCTCCTGCAGATGCAATTTTTCGCCACGTAACGCGGCGTCGGCGAAGCGCTCGCCCAGCGTGCGCGCGTATTTATCTCCCGCCGCGAGCTTGAGACGCCGGGCGGCGAGCGCAAGTCGCAGCAGCAGGGTGTCCGATCGCACCCAGCCCTTCAGCAACGGCATCACCTCCGCGGCACGATCGTTTTCGAGCAGGAAATCGGCGTAGGCGGCGAGGATGAAGTTGTCGTTGAAGCCGAGCCCAAGGCCGGCGCGGAAGTGGCGCTCGGCCTGGGCCAGCTGTCCCGACCGCCACGCCATTTCGGCCAGCCGCGTCTGTATCCACAGTTCGACTCCCGGATCGATGCCGCTGGCCCGTGCCCGCGCCAGTGCGGCACTCAGACGTTCATGGGCGGCGCGCGCGTTGCCGGTGGTCGCATCGGCATACGCCACGCATGCCACCGCCTGCAATTCGCCAACGTGCTCGGCGAGCAGCGCGCACTCGCGGCGCACGGCGGCGTAGTCGGCCTGCACCATAAGGATCGCCGCGCGCCATGCGCGCGCGGCGAAGTTGGCCGGATCCGCTTTGAGCGCGAGATCGAAATCCGCCATCGCCGCCGGAAAGTCATGACGGTACTGGCGCAGCTTGCCGTGCAGGACCAGCACGTCGGCCGGTGCGGCCGCGGTCTCGGGCCACGGGCGCAACACCGCCTCCGCATAACCCACGTAGCGCGGGTCGCCCTCTTCCATCGCAAGGTCGAAATACCGGCGCGCGAGGGTGGCCGCCGCCTCGGGGTCATTTGGCGCCGTCGCTGCGATCGCGCGCAGCCGGCGCAGTTCCACCGCAGCCGGGTCCCCCGGCTTGCCGGGGAGTGTCTCCAGGACCACCGCGTCGTCGCGGGGTACGAACGGGGCGGCAACCACCAGCTGCGAGGCGGCAAAAACCGCCCCAAACAGCGCCAAGCCAGTGATTTGAAGCGCATTCATCCGCAGGACAGCCAGACAATCGTGTAAAAACAATAGCTTATCACGGTTTGATGCTAATTCTTCTTTTGTTTACAATGGGTTGCGCGGTGAAAGCCGTGTGCAGGGAGGCAAAAACGGGGTCAACCGGGAGGAACGGTCAACCACTTGAGTTCTCGCGCGTTTTTCGCTGCGGGGGATCGGTGGTAACTCGTTGCGTCACCCCGTTTAATCATACCTATACCAGGAGATAGAAATGACCAAACTGCTGTCGATGATCATTGCCGCCATGTTCGCGGTCGTAAGCGTAAGCGCCTTCGCCGCCTCGCATGCCGGCGCGCCGGACAAGAAGGGCGACAAGATGGAGAAGAAGGCCGACAAGATGGACAAGAAGGCCGACAAGATGGACAAGAAGGCCGACAAGATGGACAAGAAGGCCGACA
>JBDTRO010000152.1:0-15472 GCA_039931635.1 Betaproteobacteria bacterium
GGTCCACTCGTTCATGAACTGGCGCGGCGCGCCCGCCGCCATCACCGTCACCGACGACGCGTGCTCCGGTGCGCCGCGCTCGTCCGCCAGTGGCAGCCACGGCGTGTGCTCTTCGTCCTCCGCGATGCAGTAGCTGAACTTGCCCGGATGGCCGAGCGTCGAGCGGTCGACGTCCCCCGGACGCGCGTCGAGCAGGTTGCAAAGGATCAGGCGGATGGCGCGGCCGATCACGCTCGTCGCGCGGTCGCTCGAGCCGAGCGCATTGAAGCTGCCGCTCATGCCGAGTTCCTCCCGCACCGGGCCGTTCACCACGACCAGGATCGCGCAGCCGCCGGTGCTCGCCGTCGCCCCGTGCAGCAGGAACGGTTCGCGCAGCATCGCCGTGAACGCAGCGACCACCACGGGGAAATGCATCGGCAGGCAGCCGGCCATGACCGCGTTGACCGCGAGCTTTTCCGCCGTGATCGCGCGCTGGCGTACCGGTTCGATGCCGATCAGCTGGTCCGGGGGCATCAGCACCCATTCGAGGCAGGCTTGCACGGCCTCGGGCGTCGGCGGCACCACCGGCAGTCCGTCAGTCCAGCCGCGGCTGTGGAAAAACTCCTGCGCCGCGCCGGCGTCATCGACGGTGTGGCGTTTCGAGCGGAGCGCGCTGGTCGCCGGCATGGATCGAATGCTACCGGTAAACTAGGGCTTCAACGCCATGACGATCCTGATCCACTACTGCTCTGGTTGAGGCTACAAACCCGAGGCCCTCCGTGTGAAGGCCTGGTTTGATGCCCGCGGCCGCGGCCCGGTCGAGCTGCAGCCCGGCAAGTCCGGCCAGTTCGATGTCGTAATGGACGGCAAGCTCGCGTACTCGCGCTACGAGACCGGGCGATTTCCCTGGGAAGCGGATCTGGAGAAGCTGCTGACCTAGATGGCGGAAGGGAGTGGGAGTCGAACCCACCAGGAACGTCTGACGCCCCTCACCGGATTTGAAGTCCGGGCGCCCCACCGGGGTGCGATTCCCTTCCAATTGGCTTGCCCAGCAACACGTGCCTGTCGCCCGCACGCCGGGTGAATTTTATCCGGTCGAAATATTCCAGCACCTCGATCGTCGCATTGCGCCCGATGCCGGAGCGGTCGCGGAACGCGGCCGCAGTGATGGCGCCGGTGGCCGCGGCCTCCTCGCGCGCGAACTGTTCGAACGCACGCAGTGCTGCTGGCAGGAAGAAGCGGGTTTTCGACACGCGCACGAGGAATCCCTGGCGCACGGCGTTCATCAGCGCGCCCTCGAGCTTGCGGGGCTCCATTTTCAACTGCACGGCGAGTTCGGCGAGCGAAGGCGGCCGGAACGCATCCTTGTTCAGCAACGGAAGCAGGCGGTCCCACAATGCCGCGTCCGCGCCGTTCAGCTTCGCGCGGTGCCCCGCGAGCCGTATTGCCGCGCCGTCGCGAACGACGGCGCCGTCCGCGGCGAGTTCGTCGGCCAAGGACGCCAGCACCGCGCGGGGAAGGCGCGGCGTGGCGAGCAGGCGCTCCTCCGCGAGTCCGGCTGAATCGGGCGATTGCGCGTGCCAGCGGGCCAACGCTTGCAGCGCGCCCGCCTTCAATGCTGACCAGGATGCCGGCGCGAAACCCGTTCCGGCGACAGAGCGCATTTCCGGAACGCCAAACTCGGCGTCGCCGCGCAGATTGCGGTTCGCGGCGAACCGGGCGAGATCCACGCCAGCCGGCGCGAGCGCAAGCAGCGCGCGCATCGCGTCCGCGTCGTCGTCGATTTCCATCGCCGCGAGCCACGCGATTCTTTCGGGTTTCGCGCGTCCGCGCGCCGGCGGATACACGTCGGTCACCGTGCCGCCACCCAACGTGCGGCGCGACGACTGGTCGCGCACCACGAAGCCATCGCCGCGCAGCGCCCCCACGGCATTGTCGAGCACGAGTTGCACGCGCGCCGAGGCGCCCGGCACGATCGCATCGGCCTCGAGCACCGCCACGCGGCCCAGCGTGTGCGCGGCGCCCAGGTGAACATGCACCGGCGTCCAGTGTTTGAGCGGATCGCCGCCAACCACGCGCAGGCGCGCGTCGATGCGCCGTACCGGCTGCGGTACCTCGCCCTGTACGATCCAGTCGCCGCGCGAGATCGGCTTTTTTCCGTCGACGCCGGCGAGATTCAGCGCGAGGCGCTGGCCCGCACGGCCGGTATCGGCGGGCGCGTTGTGCGCGTGGATCGAACGCACGCGCGCGCCGGCGCCCGCGAGCAGGGCGCGCACTTCACCGCCGACCGCGATTTCGCCGCTGATGGCGGTGCCGGTCACCACCAGGCCCGCGCCCGTAATGGTGAAGCAGCGGTCGACGCTCATGCGGAAATGCCCGCGTGTATCCCGCCGCAACGTGTCGCGCGCGGCGTCTTCGAGATGCGCCTTCAGCGCGGACACGCCCGCAGCGGTCGCGCTCGACAGCGGGAACACCGGTGCGCCGGCGAGAGCTGTCCCTTCGAGCAGCGCGCCGATTTCCGCACGCACTTCGTCCACGCGGGCGGGCGAGGAACGGTCGATCTTGGTGAGCGCCACCGCGCCGCGCGAGACGCCCAGCAGGTCCAGGATAGCAAGGTGCTCTTGGGTCTGCGGCATCGCGCCGTCGTCGGCGGCCACGACCAGAAGCGCGAAGTCGATACCGGGCACGCCGCACAGCATGTTGTGGATGAAGCGCTCGTGGCCTGGAACGTCCACGAAGCCGATCGAACCGCCGGTGAAGGGCAGGTAGGCAAACCCGAGGTCGATGGTCATGCCGCGCTTTTTTTCCTCGGGCAGCCGGTCGGCATCGACGCCGGTGAGCGCCTTGACGAGGCTCGTCTTGCCGTGGTCGACGTGGCCTGCTGTTGCGACAATCACGTTGCGACGATCACAGCTGCGCAAGCTGGCCGGCGAATGCGGCTTCGTCCTCGAGGCAGCGCAGATCGAGGATGAACGCGCCCTGGTGGACGCGGCCGATGACCGGGACCGGCAGCGACCGGAATGCGGCGGCGAGGCGCTCGCCGCCCGGACGCAGCGCCAGTCCCGCACTCGGGACGCGCTGCGTCGGCAAGGCGCCGCTGCCGATCTGGCTGTCGCAGTCGACCACTTCCACGCCCGCCCGTCCTGCGAGCGCCTGTTCGACCGCCGGCCGCAGGCGTTCCGCCATCGCGCGGATCGCCTCGGCCGGCCGGGCGAGCATGCGCAGCGCCGGCACGCGCTCGGACAGGCGCTCGGGGTCGCGGTACAGGCGCAGCACCGCGCCGAGCGCGGCCAGCGTCACCTTGTCCACGCGCAGCGCGCGACGCAGCGGATTGCGGCGTATGCGCGCCATCAACGCGGCCTTGCCGACGATGATGCCCGCCTGCGGGCCGCCGAGCAGCTTGTCGCCGCTGAAGGTGACCAGGTCGGCACCTTGCGCAATGGATTCGCCGGCGGTCGGTTCGTGCGGCAAACCGAACGGGCGCAGGTCGCACAACGTGCCGCTGCCCAGGTCAACCACGAAGGGCACGCCGCGCTCGCGGCACAATTTCGCGAGGTCGGCTTCGGCCGCCGCCGCCGTGAATCCTTCGATCGCATAGTTGCTGGTATGCACCTTCAGAACGACGCCGGTCTTCGGACCGATGGCGTTCGCGAAATCGGCAAGATGCGTACGATTAGTGGTGCCGATCTCCCGCAGCCGGCAGCCGGAGCGCGTCATCAGTTCGGGGAGGCGGAACGAGCCGCCGATCTCGATCAGCTCGCCGCGCGACACGGGAACCTCGCGCCGGGCCGCCAGCGTGCCCAGCACCAGCAGCAGCGCCGCGGCGTTGTTGTTCACCACGGTCGCGGCTTCCGCGCCCGTCAGCTGGCAAAGCAGCGCCTCGACGTGTTCATCGCGCTCGCCGCGCTTTCCCGAACCGAGGTCGTATTCGAGATTCACGGTCCGGCGCGCGGCAACCGTCATGGCTTCGATCGCTTCTTCAGGGAGCTGCGCGCGGCCGAGATTCGTGTGCAGGACCGTGCCGGTCAGGTTGAACACCGGGCGCAGCGACGGCCGCGCATCGTTTTCAAGGCGCAGCCCGACGCGTCGCAGCAGCGCGTCGGCATCGCCGACCTGGGGCGTGCGCTCCGCCCGCAGTTCCGCCAGCACGCCGCGAATGGCCTCCGTGACGGGCGCGCGCCCGTGCCGTGCGACCAGCGCCTGCGTCGCGAATTGCTGCAACAGGCGGTCGACGGACGGAAGGGAAGCGAGAGGGCGGATAGGCATGCGCTCTGGTGTCCTACAATACCCGATCAGGGGGCAAGATGTCGGACACGATCTTCTCTGGAAGCGAATTCGCCGTACGCGATGACCTGGCCGATGCGCACCGTCTCGCGTGGGACGCGATTTCCGCACCGGGGACCTGGCTCGACGGGGCGCGGCGCGTCGCCGTGGCGGCAGAGATCCGCCACGCGCGGCAATGTGCTCATTGCGCCCGAATCAAGGCGGCGCTTTCCCCCGACGGCGTCGCCGGCGCGCACGAAGACCTCGGGCAGCTGGGCGCGGCGGAAGCCGAGCTCATCCACCGCCTGGTGAACGATCCGGGGCGCCTGAGCGAAAAATGGGCGCGGGACGTCCTCGCGCGCGGCGTTTCCGACGGCGTGTACGTCGAGATCACCGGCCTTGTCGCGATGGTAATGATGCTCGACACCTTCACCCGCGCGATTGGCGTGAAAGACGTGCCGCTGCCCGCGCCGCGGGCTGGCGCACCGACACGTTACCGACCCGCGGGTGCGCGCAAGAAGGCCGCGTGGCTGCCGATCACGGAACCCGAAGACGTGACCGAGGCGGACGGACCGCTCTATCCCAATCCCAAGGCGGGCTACATCTACCGCGCGCTGTCGCTGGTTCCGCAGTCGGTGCACGACTACTGGGCGCTGGCCAATAGCCATTACCTGCCCGGACCCGTCATCTACAAGTTCGACCAGTCGATTCGCGCGATCCGGCGCCCGCAGGTGGAAATCATCGCCGCGCGTGTTTCGGCAATGCACCAGTGCGTGTATTGAACGGCGGCACACTCCTACATGCTCCGTGAGAGCATGCAAACCGAAGGCAAGCAGGTAAACCTGCGCGGCGTGACGCAAGGATTCGACGACGGCGTGGACATTGCGCACGCCGCCGACCTGGTCGAGTTCGCCGAGGCCGTCGTGCTGCGCGACGCCGCGCGCTTGGCGGCCGCGCGCACGACGTTGCGTACCGAACTGGGCGACGCCGGATTCGTCGATGCCGCCGCGATTGCCGCCGCTTTCCATGGCTTTGTGCGCATCGCAGACGCCATCGGCATCCCTCACTTCACTGCCGCGAACGCGCCCGACCTGTCGGAACTGCGCGCTCAGGCCGGCATCAACGATTTCTACCGTACGCGGAGCGAAAACCGGACATGAAGGAAACCACGACCGCCGTCCCCGAACCACTGCCGACGCGCGAGGGGCTCGCGCACGAGATCGAGCGCGCCTGGCAACGCCTTGCCGCGCCGGGAACCTGGTTCCGCGCGGCAGAGCGCCTTGCCATCGCGCAGGAAGTGCGCAACGCGCGCGCTTGCGCGCTTTGCCTGCGGCGCAAATCTGCGCTCTCGCCTTATGCGGATTCCGGTACCCACTCACATGCCGGCGCGCTGCCCGATTCCCTGGTCGAGATCGTGCATCGCATTGCCTCCGATGCCGGACGATTGAAGCAAAGCTGGGTTCGGACGATGATCGATGGCGGAATATCCGAGGAGCAATATGTGGAAGCGACCGGCGTGATCGCCCTTGTCGCAGCGCTCGACGGATTTGATCGGTCGCTGGGGCGCCCGCAGAGGCCGTGGCCCGCGCCGCTCGCAGGTGAACCGTCGCGCCAGCGCCCGACGGGCGCCAAACCCGGCTTTGCCTGGGTGGCGACGGTTGCACCGCAGGATATCGTGGCGGGCGAACCGAATCCCTATGCCGTGCACGGCGAAAAGAACATCCACCGCGCGCTCAGCCTGGTGCCGCAGGAAGTATTTAATTTCTTTGACGTGGATGTCGAACTCTATCTCAAGGACCACGAGATCCGCGACTTCGCGACGGAATACCGCGCGCTCAGCCATCCGCAGATCGAACTGCTCGCCGGGCGCGTCTCGGCGCTGAACGGCTGCTATTACTGAACGGTCAGCCACACCGCGCTGCTCCGTGCGAGCGGCCAACATGCAGGCCAGACCTACGCGCTCGACGCTTCGCTGGCGGGCGATGGCGGCGCCAGCGGGGTGCAGCACGCCGCGCTGCTGGTTGAATTCGCCGAAGCGCTGCACGGGACGGACGCCGGGCGCCAGTTGCGTGCGCGTCAGGCCATCGCGGGCGCCCTGGGCGACGTGGCGCTGGTGGATGCGGCCGCGATCGTCGCCTCTTTCAACGCCGTCGTGAAGATCGCCGACGCCACCGGCATCCCGCTGGAGGATTACAAGGCCGCCGCCACGGAAGACCTGCGCCGGGACCTCGCGCTCGAACGTTTCAACCGGAACGCCGGCACCGGCTAGACCGATCTTTCGCGCATCGTGACGAACTCTTCGGCCGCGGTCGGGTGGATGCCGATGGTGGCGTCGAACTGCGCCTTGGTGGCGCCCAGCTTCACCGCGATGGCGATGCCCTGGATGACTTCTCCTGCGTCGGGGCCAAGCATGTGCGCGCCGATGACACGTTGGCTGGCCGCGTCGACGACGAGCTTCATGAATATTCTTTCCTCGCTGTTCCCCATCGTGTGCTTGAGCGAGCGGAAGGCGGCCTTGTAGATGTCCACCTTGCCGAAGCGTTCGCGTGCTTTTGCTTCCGACAACCCCACCGTGCCGATGCTCGGGTTGGAAAA
Organism: Betaproteobacteria bacterium; assembly: GCA_039931635.1. GTDB lineage: Bacteria > Pseudomonadota > Gammaproteobacteria > Burkholderiales > SG8-39 > RBG-16-66-20. The sequence goes on from JBDTRO010000152.1 coordinate 6,838, forward strand.
CACGGCAGTAGGCACGTTGTCGTGGTCCACCGGCGTCGGCGTGCCGCCGAACAGGGTCTTCGCCAGCGCCATGCCTTCATGGGTCGCGACCGGCGTCAGGTTCAGGCGGTTGGTGACATCGCCAATGGCGTGGATCGAATCCACCGAGCTTTTCGAATAGTTGTCGACGGCGATCGCGCCGTCGGCGGCCAGCTTCACGCCGGCGGCCTCAAGGCCGAGATTCGCGGTATTGGGAACTCGCCCGGTGGCGAGCATGACGAGATCAAAGGATTGCTTTGTGTTGTTGTTGAATTCGACCTGAATTGAATTTTCTTGCTTCGCCAGGCTGAGTGGAGTGCAATTCAAAATAACGGCAACCCCTTTCCTGCCCATCTCCTCGCCGAGCCGTGTCCCGAGCTCCGCATCGAAGCCGCGCAGCAGCTGCGCGCCGCGATAGGCGAGGGTTGTGTCTACGCCCAGGCCGTTGAAGATCGAGGCGAATTCGACCGCGATGTAGCCGCCGCCGACCACCAGCGCGCGCCCGGGCAGCTTCTCGAGATAGAACGCCTCGTTCGAGGTGATCGCCAGCTCCCTGCCCGGGATGTCAGGCAGCTGCGGCCAGGAGCCAGTGGCGACGAGGATGTGTTTTGCCGTTGCGGTCTTGCCGTTGATCTCGACTTCATTCATGCCGCGGATGACGGCCTTGCCGCGAAAAATCTCCACGCCCGCATTGACGAGGATGCGTTCGTAGACGCCATTCAGGCGGTCGATCTCGCGGTCCTTGTTGGCGACCAGCTTGCGCCAGTCGAGCGTCGGCTCGGCGAAGCTCCAGCCGAAGTCGGCGGCGTCCTTCAGTTCGTCGCGGAAGTGCGCGGCGTAGGAGAAAAGTTTCTTGGGAATGCAGCCGACGTTGACGCAGGTGCCGCCAAAGCGGCCCGATTCGGCGACCGCGACGCGCGCGCCGAGGGTGGCGGAAACGCGGCTGGCGCGCACCCCGCCGGAGCCGCCGCCGATGGTGAAAAGGTCGTAGTCGTACTTCAGAAACAGCTACTTCAGGTTCTTGAGATTCATCCCGACGAGGTCGAGGGTGGCGGCGAGCCGCATGTGCTGCGGCTTGTCGGCTAGCCACTTGATGGCGTTGTTGACGCGCTGCTCGATCTGCGCCCCCGGCATGCCCTCGATGCCGATGAACATCTTGGCGAGGTCCGTCAGCCCGGCAGCCGCGGCATCGCCGCCGACTTCCCGGAGTTTGGCCTCGATCGCCGCGCGGTCGAGGTTGGTGACCAATTTCATGGTTGGCTCGTTGCTCATGGCGCGCTCCTATTCGGCGGTAAGTATATAGCGGCCGGCGGCCTGCCGGGCACGGCCCTCGGCCACCAGTTTGTCGAGATGCGCGGTGAGCGAACGCGCCGCGGCGGGATAAAGCTTCGGTGAAACATCGTCATAAACGTCCGGTACCAGTTCGTCCAGGGTCGCCGTGCCGCGGCGCTTCAGGGCCGCGGCGACCTTGGCCTCGCGCGCGAGGCGATGCGCTACCAGACGCCGCACTTCCTTGTGCGGTGCGCCGATCAGGTAGCCGTGTCCTGGCGCGATGATGGCGATGTCCTCGGCGAGCAGTTTTTCCAGGGAAGCGAGGTAGGCCCGCATGTCGCCGTCCGGCGGATTGATGACCACCGTGGAACCCTGCATCACGTGATCGCCCGTAAACATCATCCGGGTTTCTTCCAGCAGGTAGCAAAGGTGGTTGGACGCATGCCCCGGCGTATGCACCGCACGCAGGTGGAGATTTCCCAGCGTGATTTTCTCGCCGTCGGCAAGCACCCGGTCGGCGCGGTAGCCCTGGTCCTGGCTCGCGCCGGCGGGCGCGGGCCGCCCGAACACCTGCGCGCCGGTCGCAGCCTTGAGCGCGGCGGTCGCGGGTGAATGGTCCATGTGAGTGTGCGTGGTGAGGATCCAGCGTATGCGGCCGGCGCCGGTCTCGAGGATTTTGGCGATGTGCGAATCGAGCGGCGGGCCCGGATCGATGACCGCAATTTCGTTCTCCCCGACGAGATAGGTATTGGTGCCCGGGCCGGTCATGGCGCCGGGATTGGGCGCGGTGAGGCGCGTCACGTACCGGTCGAGCCGCTTCGGGATGCCGGGCTGGATGACGAAGCAGGTATCGCCTTTTTCCTCCGGATCGCTCCAGTGAATTTCGAAATAGGGTGGGTCGGCGCGCCGGAACAGGCGCTGCGAACCTTCATGGTCCAGCGCCCAGCAGGCGGCGTTGACTTCGATGTCGCCTAGGCTCTTCGCGTGCTCCAGCGCCGCGCGGGGAGTCGGCACGAAGGCGAGGTCCGAGAGCGTGCTGCGGGTCGGAAAGATGAGCTCGATCTCGCCGCGCTTGCCGCGCTCCAGCGCCTCGCGCGCGCCGATCCAGGCGCTGTGCACGGTTTCGGACTTGTCGTGGGCGCCATCCTGGCCGGCGGGCGCGCAGGCGACAAAGAAGCGCGTGCTGAAGCGCCGTGGACGGCCCGGCGCGGTGATCCAGTGGCTGTAGTAGGCGATTTCCTGTGCCGGGACAAACAGTTTCTCCCGCTCCAGGAATTCGCTGAACAACAGGGTTCCGGCATTGAGCGGTTCGCGCAGATGCTCCAGCGCGGCGGCCCGTTCCGGAGCCACTGGCCTTTCCTTCTCATCCCAGGCGAGCAGGATGCCCGATTCCTCGAAGCACTCGCGCGCCGCGGCCACCCAGTAAGCGAGCCCGCCCGCCGCGAGACCCAGCCGCGCGCTGGCTCGCGCGTCGTCCAGGCCGCGCACGCGCCGCGCGGCGCGTTCATTCGAATCGTCCGCATCCAGCGCGCCGCCCGGAAATACGAATGCGCCGGGCAGGAACGCCGCCTTGCTGGTGCGCTGAAGCATGAACACTTCAGGTCCCGCCGGCGCCTCGCGCAGCAGCAGCAGCGTCGCCGCCGGGCGCGGTTCCAATTTCTGCGCGCTCATGCACCGCGCTCTGCGCGGTCCTGGACGCGGCCGGCGCGATCTTTGTCGTTTTGCGTTTTTATCATGGCGCGCGCTTTTTCCCAGTCGGCATCGCTCAGCTTGTCGAGCCCGGTAAAGCCGGCGCCATTGGCCAGGTAGCCGGCGCCGTCCACCGCGATGGTTTCGCCGGTGAGCCATTCGCAGCCGTCGGCCATCAGGAACGTGGCGAGGTTCTGCAGTTCGGGCATCTGCCCGATGCGGCGCATCGGATTGGTCTCGTTCGAGTCCTCGAAACTCCCGCCAGGACGCAGGCGTTTGGAGGCGCCCTCGGTGGGGAACGGTCCGGGCGCAATCGCGTTCAGGCGGATGCCGTGCCGGCCCCACTCGACGGCGAGTGATTTGGTCATGACGTGCAGGCCCGCCTTCGACATCGCCGAAGGCACCACGTACGGCGAACCGGTATGCACCCAGGTCACGAGGATGGAAATCACCGAACCCTTGTGGCCGCCCGCGATCCAGCGCTTGCCCACGGCGTGCGTGACATAGAAGCTGCCGTGGAAAACGATATTGGCGATGGCGTTGAAGCCATTCGGCGTCAGGTCCTTGGTCGGGCTGATGAAATTGCCAGCGGCATTGTTGACCAGGCCCGTCAGCGGCCCGGCTTCGTCCCAGATGTGCTGCACCATCGCATCCACCGCCTGCGCGTCGCGGATGTCGACCGCATGGGTACCGACCTTGCCGCCATGCGCCTTCATCAATCCCTGCGCGGTTTCCTCGAGGACGGCTCCACGGCGGCCGGCGATCCAGACCTCGGCGCCGAGCTGCAGGTAGCGAGTGGCGATTTCCTTGCCCAAGCCGGTGCCGCCACCGGTGACCAGGATGCGCTTACCTTTGAGAATTCCTTCCTTGAACATGGGCGCTCCGGAATTGTGGAGCGCCTATTGTAAGCATGGCAAACCTCAGGCCAGCGAAACCGAAGCGCCTGCGAAGGCCTGCACGATGGTGAGCCCGGGCCGGTCTATGCGGAAGCAGCCGCCGGGCGTCAGAACTACATCCTTGCGGCTGTTCTCTTCAGTGATCCACACCGTGCCTTCCCGGGCGCAGATTGTGCTGCCCACCGCGTCGAGGATCTTGAGGGTCTGCCCGCGGGCAAGCCGCAGTGCGCCAGACGCGAGTTCGAGTTTCATGAGGATCTCCTTTGAATTCGGTGATAACGGCAACTAGCCCAGGCGCTCGATCCAGCGTGCCGGGCGACGCGGCATGAGGTGCGCCGCTACCTGGCTGGAGAGCCGGACGAGATTGCCGAACAGCCAGGCCAAGCCGGCGGCTATCGCCTGCGCGCGGTCCCGGTGCGCTGCTTCATACAGCCTGCGGCCAAGCGCCGGGTCGTTGTAAAACTCTTCCATGATGAAACGGTTCATGTGTTTCTCCTTGCAGTTGACATGCGCATGGTGCATCCTTGCGCCCTGGAGCTCAAACGGGAAATTCTCACGCCTGGCATGCAAAAAGGTAATGTGAAAAGATCCACCCTGCAGCCGCGGCTGCCCTCGCTGGACCTGCTCAAGGGCTTCGAGGCGGCGGCACGGCTGCTGTCGTTCACCAGGGCGGGCGACGAGCTCTACCTCTCCCAGTCCGCGGTCAGCCGCCAGATCCAGGAGCTGGAGGATCAGCTCGGGGTGCGTCTTTTTGAGCGGCGCCATCGCGCGCTGGAACTGACCGAGGCCGGCCAGGCCATGTACGCGGCGTCCGCGCAGGTACTGGCGACGATGCGCGCGGTGACCGGCCGGCTGCGCGCCGGGCGCGGCCGCCAGACCTTGGCGGTGACGACCACGCAGGCCTTCGCGTCGCTCTGGCTGATTCCGCGCCTGGCGGGCTTCACGCGCAAGCACGCCGAACTGGATGTGCGCATCAGCGCCGAGACGCGGGTGCTCGATCTAGAGCGCGATGGACTTGATCTCGCGATCCGGCACGGACCGGCGACGCTTGCCGGTACTGACGCGGTACGCCTGTTTGGCGAGCGCGTGTTTCCGGTCTGCAGCCCCAAGCTGATGAAGGATGCAAAGCGGCCGCTGCGCGTACCGGCAGATCTGCGCCACCACGTGCTGCTGAAATATGACGATCCGGACGGTCGCCACCCCTGGCTCCACTGGAAAACCTGGCTCGAGATCGAACGCCTCACCGACCTGCGCCCGTCCGGGAGCTTGTCATTTTCCGGCTACGACCAGATCATCCCGGCTGCCATTGCCGGCCATGGCGTCGCGCTCGGCCGCAGCCCGCTGGTGCGCGAGGCGATCGCCTCGGGGGAACTGGTAGCGCCCTTCAAGCGCAGCGCCGACGCGGCGCGCGCTTACTACGCGGTGGTGTCGAAGAACGCCGGCGGCCGGCCTGAAGTGGCCGACTTCGTCGCCTGGCTGAAGGAAGAGGCGAAGAAGGAACCGCCCTAGGCGCGTCCTCGCGATCGCTGAACGTCGCCAACCCGCTCTCGATGGCCGCGGTGTCGCTATCGCGCTTGAGCATCGCAAGCACTTTTTTGCCGCGGCAATCGCCGCACGATGGGTCTGCGAGGGATAGATGCCGATCCGGTGGCCCATCGCCTCGATCTCACGCGCGGACAGCGGCGGGGTCTTGCCGCCCTCGAAGATATTGACGAGCGACGGCTTGATCAGCTGCCGCGCGGCGGCCGCAAGCTCATCGGCCGATTGCGGCGCCTCGACGAAACCGACGTCCGCTCCCGCCTCCAAGTACGCATTCACGCGCTCGATCGATGACTGCAATCCCTCGACGGCGCGCGCATCCGAGCGCGCGATGATGACCATGTCCGGAGTGCGCGGCGTCACAGTGATGGACCAGGGCAAGATCGTCGGGCCGGGCGGGCACGGCAAATACCTCTGGCGCCGCATCGGGCAGCCGCCGATCCTCGGCAAGCTGGGGTAGCCCTCAGTCACCAGGGCCGGGGGTTACCTGTCCCCTGAGAAGTCGCTGGCGAGCTCCGGCTGGCGCGAGAAGCGCCGCACGTGTTCGACGAGCGCCTGCGACGGGCGGGCATAGAACTGGTGGCGGCTTACGCCGGCCCCCGTCGTCCGTGCGAGCCGGACCATGAACGCAGCATGCTGGAACAGGACTCCCAGGCTGTCCATCACCGGCACGCCGCTGCGTGCCGTCAAGCGGCCCCGGCGCACGAGAAACTCGTTCAGTACCCCGTCGGCGGGAATGATGATTTCGGCGCCGCGCTCGACGGCGAGCGCGCAGGCCTTGTCAAAACGTTGCTCGATTGCCAGCGCGGTCTCTTCATCCGCTTCGAGCGCGAACTCGTCAATCGGGGGATCGACCGAGACCGCTCCTGCGTAGCGGCGTTCGAGGCCATAGGCCAGCATCAATTCGGTGTAGTCGGCGGACTGCTCTTCGCAAAGCGTGACGAGACCGAATTTGCGGGCCAGTGAGCAGGCGACGAGCGCGCAGGTCTCTCCGAGTCCGAGGACAGGGATGTCGACGAGCGACCGCGCGGCCCGCAAGCCTGGGTCGAAGAAGCACCCGAGCGCGAGCGCGTCGAAACCTTCCCGCTCCGCGACCAGCGCCGCGTCGCAGACCTGAAGTTCGTTGATGGCGGCGACGTAGCGGTACTTGATCGCGTCGATGGGCGCGCAGCCCTCGGCGTAGGTTCCCGGCCGCAGGCCGTGCACGCTCACCGCGGCTTCGTTGCCCATCACCGCAGACGCGTGCTCCGCAATCGTCTTGCGATACAGCGGCATGACGGTCAGGTCGGTAAAGCTCTGGTGCCAGATGCGCATAGGGACTCCGTCAGGCGGTTTCGTGGCTGCGCTCGATCTTGCGCTTGATGTGTTCACCCGCACTGATCACGGGGTGGCGGGGCGCCTCGCCGGGCTTGAGGCAGGTCGGCACGCACTCGATGCGCTGGTCGTAATTGGGATGCACGAACATGCCGATCGACAGACGCCGGCTCTGCGCCATCCCGAGCGGCGGATTGACCACGCGGTGCAGCGTCGAGGTCCAGCGCTCGTTGGTCCAGCGCGCCATCATGTCGCCCAGGTTCACGACGAACTCGCCCTGCCGCGGCTTGACCCCCGCCCAGCTGCCGTCGGGCAGCCGTACCTCGAGCCCGCCCTCGGCGTCGGTGGCAGCGAGGATCGTCATCGCGCCGTAGTCGGTATGCGCGCCGGTGCGCAATTGGCCCGGCAAAGGTGGTTCGGTGAGCGCCGGATAATGGTGGCAGGACAGGATGCTGAAGTGGCGTGAAAGGGTGCCGCCAAAGAAGCCCTCGGGCAACCCGAGGGCGGACGCGAATACGCGCAGCATGTCGCCGGCGAGCCTCTCGTATTCGCGATAGAGCGTCACCAGCGTGGCATCGAGTCCGGCCGGTTCGGTCGGGATCAGGTTGGGTGCGTAGCTCGTCGCCGCCTCCGGCATGCCCGCATAGTGGCCGCGGTGGTCGTCGACCGGGCCGAGGAACACCGACTCCCTCAGGTCCGGTGGCGTCTGCTGGCCGAGCGTGTAGGCAAGTCCCCGCGTGGCGAAGCCGTGGTAGCCGCGCTGCTTCGCCGGGCCGGTCGGGTGCCAGCGGTTCTTGGTCTCGGGCGGCAGGTCGAAGAAAGCGAACAGCTCGCGCGAGGCCTGCGCGAACAGCTGCGCGGGAAAGCGGTGGCCGGAAATAATCAGGAAGCCGGTGCGCTCGCAGGTCTCGGCCACTTGCGCGGCGATCGTTTTCCCGGCGCGTACATCGCCGCTGAGAAACGGACCGATGTCGATCGTCGGGACGGCGAGGGAAGCAGTCATCGGGCGAATCTACCGCGATTCAGGCGGTACGCGAAAGTTCGGCATCGACAACTCTCTCATATGCCGGGTCGCTGCTGATAAGGCCGCCGGAAACCAGCGCCGCCTTGAGGCGCAGGTAAGGCGCGGGGGGCAGATCCGGCTCGCGCGCCCACAGGCCGGCGCCGCGGTAGGCGCTGATGATGCGCACCAGCGCCTCGCGCGAGAGTTGCGGCAGGAACGGCGCGACCGCGTCGGCCACCGCGCCCGGCGCCGCGGCGAAGAGAGCGGCCTGCGCGCGCGCCATGCCGCGCACGAGCCGGTGGCAGGCGTCGCGCCGGGCACGGGTAACTCGTCGCGTCGCGTAGAACGTGGTGTAGGCAATATCGCCGCGCTCGGTAAAGCGATGCCAGATGTGTCCCCTGCCTTCGCGCACCAGGCGTTCGGCATGCGGTTCGAAGACCTGCACCACGTCAACTGTGCCGCGCAGGAATGCCTGCAGGTTGCGCGCCATCGGGCGCACGCGGCGCCCGGCGATTGCCGCGGGGTCCAAGCCCGCGCGCTGCAGATCATCCTGGAACGTCATCCACGGCGTCGGCACGTCGCCCGCCGGGGCAACGCGCAGCCCGGCGAGATCGCGGAACTGGAAGCGGGGTTTGCGCTCGCGCCCGACCAGCAGGAACGGATCGCGTGCCACGACCTGCCCGAAGCAGACCAGGGGGCAGGCCGGATCGGCGTCGTGGTGCATCATCACGCGCATCGGCCCGCCCCAGGAAACGTCCACGCTGCCGTCGAGCAGTTTCGTCGCCGTCTGCGACGTGCTCGGCGAGACCACATGGGTGATATCCAGTCCTTCGCTGCGCCAGAAGTCCCCGGCGAGCGCGAGATAGAACGGCACATAGGGAACGGCGCGCATGTTTTCGCACAA
>JBDTRO010000153.1:0-4213 GCA_039931635.1 Betaproteobacteria bacterium
GCAGCATGGCGGCCACGGATGCGCGCAGCGTCGCGACCGCGCGCATGCCCGGCACGATGCCCGGGCGCGGCAGCCACTTCGGCGCGTTCGCCATGGCGTAGAGCTGGCCCCAGCCGCCGGACTTCTGGAACACGCCGATCGAATGCTCGACCACGGGCCGCAGCGTGTCGTCCGCCGAGGGCAGCAGCGTCGCCGAGATGACGTCGAAGGTCGCGGCGGCCATGTCGCGCTCGATCGCCTGCACCGAGTTCGCGGGCATCGCGCGCCACCGCGCGACCAGCGCCTCGCTGGCGCGCACGAACGCCGGCACGAACCCGAGCAGGTCCTCGCGCCGGAACATCGGCGCCGCGGCCTGGCGCTGCCACTTCCAGTGCGCGCCTTCGCTGGTCAGGATGCCCTTGCCCAGCAAAGGCCCGAGCAGGCGGATCTGCGAGCGCTTCTGGAATTTCTCGCGCTCATCGAGCAGCACCGTCCTGATCAGCTCAGGGCTGCTGACCCAGTAGCGCGGCACGCCGCCGAGCACGTGGGCGACGATGTCTTCCTCGTAGGCCGCCCGCGGCACGACCTGCATCGGATTGCGCACAAAAGCCGCGACGAACGCGAGACCCTGCAGCGGCCTGGGCGAAGGGGTGATGCGCGCGGGGACCAGCCTCATCGCCTGCCGGCCGCCCCGCTGTCACGACTTTTGCGCGGCATCGCCGCGCGCCGGCCTGCTACTTCTTCGCCTGGCCCGGGCTGATCACGAGGTACCAGAGCAGCGCCAGGCAAACGATGACCAGCAGAAGGCTCTGGAAGCCGCCGGCGGGCTGCGTCTCGATCCGGCCCGCGAGATCGGCCACCTCGGCATCGGTAAGCGCGGCGACGCGCTCTTTGGCCGCCTGCGGCGAGATCCCGAACACCTGCAGCTGCGCCGCCACGTCGTCACGATCGATCAGGTTCGCGATCGTCGAGCGCGCGCTTGCCTGGTCGGTGCCGATCAAGCCGGCCTGGGACTGGAACGGCAGCAGGAACATGCTGGCAATCAGGATGCGGCAGACGAAACGGGCGAACGTGGCAGTCATCGGTGTCCCCTTGGTGGTTTCACGCAATTTAGTCTCCCGCCCGCGCCCGCGTCAAGCCGGCGCCAGCCTGAGGTGCTGCTGCGCCGGCGGGCTTTCGTCCATCAGCCACTGCAAGGTGAAGGCCAGGAGGCCGATGACGATCAGCGCGCCCCAGGCGAAGTTGTAGTTGCCGGCGTAGGTGAACACCAGCCCGCCCATCCAGGCGCCGAAGAACGAGCCGACCTGGTGGCTGAGGAACACCACGCCGTAGAGCGAGTTGAAGTGCGCCAGGCCGAACACGCGCGCGATGATGCCGGTCACCAGCGGCGTGACGCCGAGCCAGAGGAAGCCCATCGAGGCGGCGAAGACGAGCGTCGAGGCGGCGCTGATCGGCGCCAGCAAGAAAGCCGCTATAAACAGCGTGCGCAGCAGGTAAATGAGCGCGAGCAGGTGCTTCTGGCTGTAGCGCGCGCCGAGCTGGCCGAAGATGTAGGTGCCGATGGCGTTGAAGAGACCAATCAGGCCGAGCGCGGTGGCGCCCACGCCCGGCGCCACGCCGCACAGCGCCAGGTACGCCGGCAGGTGCGTGGTGAGGAAGATCAGCTGGAAGCCGCAGGCGAAGAAGGCGAGCGTCATGAAGAGGTACCCTCGGTGTCCGATCGCCTGGCGCAGCGCTTCGCCCAGCCGCATTTTCTTTTCAGCAGGGACTTTTTCGCGCGTTTCCCTGATCGGCAGCGCGAGCAGCGCCATCGCGGCGCCGAGCGCCGCGAACACCACCAGCGCCGTGCGCCAGCCGGGCCCGTCGATCAGCCAACCGCCGAACGGCGCGAGCACCATCGTGCCGAGCGAGCCCGCGGCCGCGACCAGGCCGACCGTCTGGCTGCGCCGCTCCACAGGCGTGACGCGCGAGATGACGCCGTACAGGTTGCTGAAGCCGGTCGTGCCGACGCCAAGGAGGACGCCGGCGACGATCAGGCCACCCGGGAAGCTGGTCGAGACCATCAGGGTCAGCAGGCCGAGGGCGAAGATCAGCGCGGTGACAAAGATCACCGGCCGCGCCCCGTAGCGGTCGGCGAGCGCGCCGGAAAACGGTTGCGTCAGGCCCCACACGATGTTCTGCAGCGCGATGGAGAAACCGAAGGCCGCCGCCGTGATGCCGATATCGACGCCCATCGGCCGCATGAACAGGCCCAGGCTCTGGCGCAGGCCCATGCAGATCGAAATAATGGCGCCGCTCAAAACGAGCAGCAGGATCAATGCGCGGCGGTCGGTCATGGCCATCGGAACTTTATACAGGCGATCATGCCGCAGCGCGGCAGCGTTTCACAAACGCGTTCTTGGAATCCCTGCCATGCGTTTTTCGCCCGCCAGGCTGAACGACACGCCGGCGAAGATGAGCGCCGCGCCGAGAATCACCGCCGGATCGAAGGGCTCGGCGTAGAACAGCGCGCCCAACACGGCGATCAGGGGCAGCCGGAAGAAGTCCACCGACACCACGACGGTGGCGTCGGCCAGCCGCATCGCGCGCGTGAGGCAATAGTGGGCGGTGAAGCTGCCGGTGCCGATGACGAGGATCCACGGCAGGTCCGGCAGCGTCGGCGCCACCCAGCCCGGCAGCGCCGCGGCAAGGCAGAACGGCGTCTGGATCACCGACATCCAGAACAGCACCGCCATCGGTGCATCGGTGCCCGAGAGCCGCTTGGTGCCGATCATCTGCACCGCGAAGCACAGCGCGCCGAACAGCATCACCAGCGCCGCCGTCTGCACCAGGGCGAAGCCGGGGCGCAGGATCACCAGCACGCCTGCGAAGCCCAGCACCAGCATCACCGCCCTGCCGCGGGTCATGCGCTCGCCCAGCATCAGCGTGGCGAGCAGCGCGGTCCAGATTGGCGCCGTGAATTCGATCGCGAACACCGTGGCGAGCGGCAGAGCGCCCAGCGCGAACACCCACGAGGCCTGGCCGCCGAGGTGGAACAGGTTGCGCCACAGGTGAAGGCCGATGCGTCGCGTGCGCAAGGTCGCGACGCCGATGCGCGCCGCCACCGCCAGCACGATCAGCAGCGCCACGCCGGTGCGGAAGAACAGGATCTCGAAGGTGCCCAGGCGGACGAGCAGCTCGCGCACCGCAATCGCCATGGCGCAGAAGGAAAACACCGCGCCGCTCATCCAGAACACGCCGCGCACAGTATTTGTCAGCGGATTTCCGGAACAGGATTTATCATGCACATTGTTTCACGAACATTCGAGGAACCTGCGAAATGCCCCCTCCCCTCACCGGCGGCTGCCTCCGCGGCGCCATCCGCTACAGCGTCAGCGCGCGCTCATGGACGTGGATCGATCCGGCCATCGAACAGCATCCCGCGAATCCCGCGGCCTAGGGCTGGCCGTGCCGATCTACGAATACGCGCCCAAGTCCGGTAAATGCAGGCAATGCGACGGCCGTTTTGAGGTGTACCAGAAAGTCGCCGACGCCAAGCTGAAGAAATGTCCCGATTGCGGCAAGGCGGTCGAGCGCCAGATCAGCGCGGTGCCGGTGCACGGCAAGTTCTCCACCAAGTCCGACAGCCGGATCAAGGACCTTGGCATGACCAAGTACGTGAAAACCAGCGACGGCTCCTACGAGCGCACGGTCGGCCAGGGCGGACCGAAAATGATCCGCGAGCCGAAAAAGAAGTAGAAATCGGGGTCAGACCCCGAATTACTTGACCCTCATTTAGGTTGCTTCGATTCCGGCTTCGGTCCGGTAGGCGCACCCGCCTTGCGCCACTCGCCGAAGCCGCCCTCAAGATGCAGCACGTTCGTCATCCCCATGTCGCCCAGCGCTGCGGCGGCAAGCGTACCGCGCCAGTCGGCCTGGCAGTAAAGGATGAAGGTCTTGTCGTCGGTGAACACCGGCTTGTAGTACGGGCTCTCCGGGTCGACCCAGAATTCCAGCATGCCGCGCGGCGCATGGAAGGCGCCCGGGATCATGCCTTCGCGCTCGAGTTCCCGCACGTCGCGGATGTCCACGAACACCGTCTTGCCGTCGCCGTAGCGCTTTTTCGCTGCGTCGATCGAGATGCCCTGCGAGCGAGTTTCCGCTTCGGCGATGAGTTGCTTGACGCCCTTTCTGACCATGGTTACTCCGCCTTCAGGCCCTGCTCGCGGATGATGCGGCCGTAGCGCTTCAGGTC
>JBDTRO010000154.1:0-11215 GCA_039931635.1 Betaproteobacteria bacterium
CGAGACCTACGCGGTCACCATCATCGCCACCATGCTGCTTGCCGCGCTGATGGTGAAGACGGCGAGCGCGAACGCGGTGATCTATCCGCTCGTGATCGGCGGATTCGCAATTCTCGCTTCCATCGCCGGCACCTGGTTCGTCAAGGCGAAATCCGGCGAAAAGAATGTCATGCCCGCGCTCTACAAGGGTCTCGCAGTGGCTGGCGTTGTCGCGCTAATCGCGTTCTGGCCGATCACGAAGATCATGATGGGCGACATCCTCAATAGCGTGCCCTTTGACATCGGCGGGCAGCAAAAGATGATTACGGTCTGGCATCTGTGGGGCACGGCGGTGGTCGGCATGGCGCTCACCGGATTCCTCGTCTGGATCACTGAGTACTACACCGGCACCCAGTACAAGCCGGTGCAGCACGTCGCCGCCGCCAGCGTTACCGGCCACGCCACCAACATGATCGCGGGTCTCGGCGTATCGATGAAATCCACCGCCTGGCCGGTGATGGCGGTTTGCGTGGCGATTTATGCTGCTTACGCGCTCGCCGGGCTGTACGGCATTGCCATCGCCGCCACCTCGATGCTCTCGATGGCAGGCATCATCGTCGCGCTCGACGCCTACGGACCGATCACCGACAACGCCGGCGGCATCGCGGAGATGGCGAAACTGCCCGATTCGGTACGCGCCATCACCGATCCGCTGGATGCGGTAGGCAACACCACCAAGGCGGTGACCAAGGGCTACGCCATCGGCTCGGCCGGCCTCGCCGCGCTGGTGCTGTTCGCCGATTACACGCATGCGCTGGAAGCGGCGGGCAAGTCGGTGTCCTTCGACCTGGCCACCCCCATGGTGGTCATTGGCCTGCTGATCGGCGGCATGGTGCCGTTTCTCTTTGCCGCGATGGCGATGGAAGCGGTTGGCCGTGCCGCAGGCGCGGTGGTGGTCGAAGTGCGCCGCCAGTTCAAGGAGATTCCGGGCATCATGGAAGGCACCGCCAAGCCCGAGTACGGCACCGCGGTGGACATGCTCACCAAGGCGGCGATCAAGGAAATGATGATCCCGTCGCTGCTGCCGGTGGCGATTCCGGTGGCGGTCGGCCTGCTCCTCGGCGCGCAGGCGCTGGGCGGTGTCCTGATGGGCACCATCGTGACGGGAATGTTCGTCGCCATTTCGATGTGTACCGGCGGCGGCGCCTGGGACAACGCCAAGAAATACATTGAAGACGGCCACTATGGCGGCAAGGGTTCCGACGCGCACAAGGCCGCGGTCACCGGCGATACGGTGGGCGACCCCTACAAGGACACGGCCGGCCCGGCGGTCAACCCGCTCATCAAGATCATCAACATCGTCGCGCTGCTGGTCGTGCCGCTGATGTGAAAAATCTGGACCCGCTCGCCCTGATATTTTTTGGGGCGGCGCTTGCGCTGCTCGCGGGTCTGCTACTGTATGTGTTGGTGTTCAAAGCGCCCGAGTCGGCAACGCCGGCCCGGGCGTTTGACATCGTAGGAGTGGTGCGCCGTCAGATCGACGGGATCGCGGGCAGGTTGCAGGACAAACCGCCAGTGGCGAGATCCAAGGCGCCGCCGCCCGCTGCAAAGCCTCTTCCGCCAGCGCCCGTTGCGAAGTCTTCGCCACCGGCAGCCAAGGCAGTCACGGATGCCAGTCTCGAAGCGGGTCGCAGCTGGCGCTATGCGGTGGTGGTGGAGCCGCCCACCTGGCGCGACATCACTCTTACCTACCGCACGCAGCGTGAGCCCGCCGGCATCGGTGTGCTCACGGATTTCATCTACGCCGGTGGCAAGATGAATTTCCACCTCGGCACCTACGCGGCGGGGCACCCCTCGCATGCCAACACGCGTTTCCCGGGCTTTTTCATGTACGCGAGTTATTTCCCGCCAGCGCTTGAGAAGGGCCAGCGCCTGCAGTGGCAGTGGCCCTGGCAGCCTGTGCGCGAAGGACGGATCAAGCGCTACGACGGCCAGGTGATCCGCTGGGAGAACATCCAGGTCCCCGCGGGCACATATCGCGCAGCCGTCATCGGCGCCAACCTGGAATACGTCGAAGGGGGCAGTGTGCAGGCGCGGGTACGGGAGACGATCTGGTACGCGCCCGCGGTATCCCAGATCGTGAAAGTGATCCGCGAAGGCAAGTCGCCGGACGAATCTTCGAGCCGCATCGTCGCGGAGCTGGTCGAGTACCGCTAGCGCAGGCTGGCGAGTATGTCCTCGACGCAGCGCTCCGGCGTCTGTCCGATGTCCACGCCGATCGCGCGGGTGGGTGGCTCCAGGGCGGCGAACTGGCTCTCCAGCAGCGAGGCGGGCATATAACGGTGCTGCCGTTCCTTGAGCCGCGCGCGGATGAGTTCGATGCTGCCGCGCAAATGGACGATGCGGCAATCGGGCAGTCCCCTGGCGAGCGCTGCCCGATAGGATTCCTTGAGTGCGGAGCAGGCGAGCACCGCGCTGCGGCTCGCAATCAGTTTCTCGTTCAACTTCTCGAGCCACGGCCAGCGGTCCGCGTCGGTCAGCGGCGTGCCTGCCGCCATCTTGGCCACATTCTCCGGCGGATGGAATTCATCGGCATCGAGGAACGGGTAGTCCAGGCGCGCTGCGAGCAATTGGCCCACCGTGCTCTTGCCTGAGCCAGATACGCCCATCACCACGACGATCATATGGCGCCTTTCAGCATGGATCACGCCCGCGTGATGGGATGCCCGCCGAACTTCGCGCGCATCATGGCCAGCAGCTTTCTCGCGTAGTCGGATTTTCCCTGGCTGGAAAAGCGCGCCATCAGCGCCATGGTGATCACCGGCGCCGGTACCCCGAGTTCCACCGATTCGAGCGCGGTCCAGCGGCCTTCGCCGGAGTCGGCCACCACCGGCGCAATGCGTTCGAGGTCTTCGTCTTCCTTGAGGATCTCCGCGGAGAGGTCGAGCAGCCAGGAGCGCACCACGCTGCCGTGGCGCCAGGTTTCGGCCAGCCGCCCGAGGTCGAATTCCAGGTCCTCGCGCGCGGCGAGCAGCGCGAAGCCTTCGGCGAAGGCCTGCATCATTCCGTATTCGATGCCGTTGTGGATCATCTTGGCGAAGTGACCCGCGCCGCTCGGCCCGCAGTGCAGCCAGCCAGTGTCGGGCGCCGGCGCGAGCAGGCGCGCGAAAGGCTCGAAGCGCTCGACCGATTTCGCCGTGCCGCCGAGCATCAGGCAGTAGCCGTTGGCCAGACCGTGGATGCCACCGGAGACCCCGGCATCGATGTAGCGCAGGCCGCGCTGCGACACTTCCAGCGCGCGCGCCATGCTGTCCTTGTAGTAGGCGTTGCCGCCGTCGACGATCGTGTCGCCGGCGGAAAGCAGCGGCAGGAGCACGGCAAGCGTGTCTTCGGTGGGCGCGCCCGCGGGCAGCATCACCAGGATGACGCGCTCGCCGTCGAGCTGCGCCGCGATCGCCGCCAGGCTTTCGACGCACTCGATATTCTTCTCATTGCGCAGTGCAGCGCGCGCCGCATTGTTGCTGTCAAAGGCGACCACCTGCGCGCTGCCGCGTGCCAGCCGCCGCGCCATGTTGGCGCCCATCCTGCCCAGGCCGACGATTCCGATCTGCATGTTGGTTCTCCGTGTCGCGGACATTCTATAATCGACGCAGAGAGGGAGGAGACCTTCATGAGACGTTTTCTGCTGCTGGCTGGTGCGCTGCTGCTTGCGGCGCCCGCGTGGGCGCAATATCCGAACAAGCCGATCCGCATCGTGGTGCCATTCGCGGCCGGTTCGGCGACCGACGTCATTTCGCGGATACTCGGCAATTCGGTTTCGGCCGCGATCGGCCAGCCGGTGATCGTGGACAACAAGGCCGGTGCCGACGGCGCGATCGCCGGCGCGGAGGTGGCGAAAGCGGCACCCGACGGCTATACGCTGCTGATGGCGACCAACAGTCCGATGTCGGTGGTGCCGGCGATGAAGAAAGTGCCGCCCTACGACCCGGTAGCGGATTTCACACCGATTACCGATGTGGGCCGCTACACCTTCTTCGTCGTGGTGAATCCGGACGTGCCGGCGAAGACCCTGCCCGAACTCGTCCAGTACGCCAGGGCCAATCCCGGGAAAATCAATTACGCGACCGGAAATACCACCGGCATCGTGTCGACGGCGCTTCTCGCCTCGATGGCGAAGATCGAAATGGTCCACGTACCCTACAAGAGTGAGCCGCTGGTGATGGCCGACCTGATCGGTGGCCGGGTGCAGCTGATGTTTGCGTCGTCGACCACTGCGATGCCGTTGATCCGCGACGGCAAGCTGCGCGCGCTGGTGACGACATTGCCGAGGCGCAGCCAGCTGCTGCCGGACGTGCCGACCATCGGCGAAGCGGGCTATCCGGCGTTCTCCATCATTTCCTGGGCCGGGTTGTTCGGGCCGGCAAAGATGCCTGCCGATGTGACCGCGCGCCTGAACAAGGAGTTCGTCGCCGCCATGGGCAGGCCCGACGTGCAGGCGGCGATGGAAAGGCAGGCCTTCGTGCTCAGCCCCTCGTCGCCGGAGCGGCTCGCCAGCTACGTGAAGGAACAGCTCGAAAGCTACCGCGTCATCCTGCAGAACCTCGGCATCCAACCGGAGTAGCGCCATGACGAAGCTTCTCGCTGGAATCTCCGCGGCGCTGGTGCTCGGCACCGCTTCCGCGCAGTACCCGAACAAGCCGATTCGCCTCGTGGTGCCGTTCCCTCCGGGCGGCGCGGCCGAACTCGGTGCGCGCATCTTCGCGCAGCCGCTCGGCCAGCAGCTCGGTCAGCCGGTGATCATCGAAACCAAGCCGGGCGCCGAAGGGATCATTGCGTCCGAGCTGGTGAAGGCTGCGGCGCCCGATGGCTACACGCTCTATTACGGAACCGCGACCGGAATGTCGTTCGCGCCCGCGGCGAAGAAGGTGCCGCCCTATGATCCAGTGAATGATTTCACGCCGATTTCCCTTGTCGGTATCTTTGGCTTCTTCGTTTTTTCGCATGCCAGCATGCCGGTGCACACGATCGGCGATCTGATCGGCTACGCGCGCGCGAACCCGGGGGCGCTCAACTACGGGACGGGCAACGCCACCAGCATCCTCGCGACAGCGCAGTTTGCGGCGCAACAGAAGATCGACGCCGTGCATGTGCCCTACAAGGGCGATGGACCCCTTTCCCTGGATCTCATCGCCGGGCGCGTGCATTTCGCCATCGCGACTCCCGGCACGCTCGCGCCGCAAGTGAAGGAAGGCAAGTTGCGGGCGCTCGCCACATTGCTGCCGAATCGCAATCCGCTCCTGCCCGGCGCGCCGACGATGTCCGAGGCGGGGTTGGCGCCCGTGCCGATCACCCCCTGGGGCGGCCTGTTCGGGCCGCCGAAACTGCCGAAGGAGATCGTGGATCGCGTCGGGCGCGAAATTGCCGTGGTGCTCGCCAGGCCCGAAGTCAAGGATGCCTTCGGCAAGCTCGCGTTCGAGACGCGCAGCTCGACGCCTCAGCAATTGTCCGCGTTCGTCGCCGAGCAGTACGAAGCCTACCGTCGCGCCACGCGCGCGGTGAACCTCAGCCTGGACTGAGCGCGCCGGCGAGCCGGTCGGCCGGCTCCAGACCGGGCAGGCTGCGCAGCCAGGTGAGCTGGCGCTTGGCAAGCTGGCGCGTGGCGGCGATGCCGGTTTCACGCAATTCCTTCTCCGTGCAATTGCCTTCGAGAAATTCCCACGCCTGCCGGTAACCTACGCAGCGCATGCTTGGCAAATCTTCGTTCAGCTGGAATTTTTTCCGCAGCTCTTTCAGCTCGTTCACGAGGCCCGCAGCCAGCATGGCGTCGAACCGTTCGACAATGCGTTGGTGCAGTTCGGACCGGTTTTCCGGGACGATGGAGTAAGCCTTCAGCTCGAAGGGCAAGGCCGCCTTTGGTTGCCCTTGATATCCGGACAGCGGTTTTCCCGTCGTCCGATGCACTTCGAGTGCGCGCTGTATGCGCTGTGCGTCGCCTGGCTTGATGCGCGCGGCGCTCTGCGGATCCACCTTTGCCAGCTCCGCATGCAGGGCTGGCCAGCCCTTGCTCGCCGCCTCCGCATCGATCTGCCTGCGAACCGCCGGGTCGGCCGGCGGCAACTCATTCAGTCCCTCGGACAGGGCTCGGTAGTAGAGCATCGTGCCGCCGACGAGCAGGGGAATCCGGCCGCGCGCGTGAATCTCGCCGACCGCTCGTATCGCGTCCTGGCGGAAGCGGCCCGCGGAATAGCTTTCGGTGGGATCGAGCAGATCGATCAGGTGGTGCGGCACCGCGCGCCGCTCTTCGGCCGCGGGCTTCGCGGTACCGATGTCCATGCCGCGGTAGACCTGCGCCGAATCGGTGCTGACGATCTCGATCGGATACTTCGAGGCAAGCTGCAGCGCCAGGCGCGATTTGCCGCTCGCGGTGGGGCCGAGCAGGGCGTAGGCGGTTGGCATCACTGTGGATTCCCGCTTCCGCGGGAATGACGGTACATCAGCGACCGCCGGTGACGTCCAGGATTGCGCCAGTGGAGTAGGACGCTTCGTCCGACAGCAGCCACAGGATCGCGCGCGCAACTTCCTCCGGCTCGCCGCCGCGCTTCATCGGGATGGAGTCACGCAGGCGCTCGATGCGGTTGGGTTCGCCCGCACCAGCGTGGATGCCGGTATTGACGAAGCCCGGCCGCACGCAGTTGACGCGGATGCCGTCCTCCGCCAGTTCCTTCGAGAGGCCTAGCGTCATGGTGTCGATGGCGCCCTTGGAGGCGGCGTAATCGACCCATTCGCCCGGCGAGCCGAGGCGCGCGGCGCCCGAAGATACGTTGACGATTGCGCCGCCCGGACCGCCGTGTTTCTTCGACATGCGCTTGATGGCTTCGCGCGCGCAGAGGAACGCGCCGACCACGTTGACTGCCATCATGCGCTCGAGGCGCGCGGCGCCGATTGCGTCGACGCGTGCCTTGGTTGCGACGATGCCGGCGTTGTTGACCAGCGCGTCCAGCCGGCCGAGCTTCGCGTCCACGGTTTCGAACAGGCGCATGACATCGGCCTCGGAGGAAACGTCGCCGGATATCGCGATGGCGCCGTGCCCGATTTCCCGCACCAGCGCCTGCGCCGCGTCGCTATCCTTCAGGTAGTTCACGCAGACCGTGTAGCCGCGCGCGGCGGCGAGCCGTGCGGTCGCCGCGCCGATGCCGCGCCCGCCCCCGGTTATCAGCACCACGCCTGCCATGGTCATTGCCCCCGCATGAACAGGCGGTCGAGGCCCGCCATCGTGAGCTGGTACCAGGTCGGGCGGCCGTGATTGCAGCTGCCGGAACGTTCGGTCTCCTCCATCTCGCGCAGCAGGGCGTTCATCTCCGTCACCGTGAGGATCCGGTTGGCGCGTACCGCCGCGTGGCAGGCCATGGTGGCGAGCAGCTCGTTGCGGCGCGCCGAGAGCACCTCGGTCGCGCCGTATTCGCGGATGTCGCGCAGAAGGTCGCGCGTCAGGCCGGCGATGTCGCCCCCGGCGAGCAGCGCGGGCGCGGCGCGCACTGAGAGCTGGTTCGGCCCGGAGACGCTGGTCTCCAGGCCCAGCTTCTCCAGTGCTTCGCTGTTCTCTTCCGCTGTCGCGATGTCGAGCGCATCGGCCGCCAGCACCGCAGGCACCAGCAGGCTCTGGCGCGCCACCGCGCCGGCGTCCAGGCTGGTCTTCAGCTTTTCCATCACGATGCGTTCGTGGGCGGCGTGCATATCGACCAGTACCAGGCCACCTTCGTTCTGCGCGAGGATGTAGACGCCGTGCAGCTGCGCGAGTGCGTAGCCCAGCGGCGGCGAATTCCCGGTGACCGGCAACGGCATCGCAGCGGCCGCCACCGCCATGAAGGCCTGGTACACCTGCGCGGGTTGGGCGAGCTGGAATCCCGGCTGAAATCCCGAGCCGGAGTCCGCGGGCCTGGCGTAGACGACCGGCGCATTGCCCGCCGCGGGGGCAAGGGCGCGCTTGAGCGCGTGCAGCACGAACTGGTGGATGCCGCCGGAATCGCGGAAGCGCACCTCGATCTTGGCCGGATGGACGTTCACGTCCACGGTGCGCGGGTCGATCTCGAGGAAGAGCAGGTAGGCCGGCTGGCGCTCGCCATGCAGCTGGTCGCGGTAGGCCTCGCGCACCGCGTGCGACAGCATGCGGTCGCGCACGAAGCGGCCGTTGACGTAGAGGTACTGCGCGTCGGCGCGCGCCCTGGCGGCTTGCGGCGTGCCGGCCAGGCCGAAAAGGCGCAGGCTGCCGGCCTGCGCCTCGACCGGAAAACTCGCATCGACGAATTCGCGCCCGAGCAGCGCCGCCGCGCGTTCGGCGAGCGATTGCACGCGCAGGTGCGAAGACACGCGGCCGTTATGCTTGAGCATGAAGGCGGCGTCGGGCCGCGCCAGCGCGATGCGGCGGAATACCTCGTCGCAATGGCCGAACTCCGTCTGCTCGGTGCGCAGGAACTTCTTGCGCGCTGGGGTGTTGAAGTACAGGTCTTCAGCGTGCACTGTCGTGCCTGGCGCGCGCGCTGCCGGAGCGGGCGCGCTGCCGTTGCCGCCTTCGGAACGGATCTCCCACGCGTGCGTGGACTTTGCCACGCCGCCGGCGGCGTCCTTCACGCGGCTGGTGATTGACAGCCGGGAAACCGAGGCGATCGAGGCCAGTGCTTCGCCGCGGAACCCCATCGTGGCGACGCCTTGCAGGTCATCCAGCGAGCCGATCTTGCTCGTTGCGTGGCGCGCGAGCGCGAGAGGCAGGTCCTCCCTGCTCAGGCCGGCGCCGTCATCGTCCACCTGCACGCGCTTCGCGCCGCCCTGGTCGAGCGTCACCTGGATGTCGAGTCCGCCCGCATCCAGTGCGTTCTCCAGCAACTCCTTCAGGACCGACGCGGGCCGCTCGACCACTTCACCGGCAGCGATCTGGCTGACCAGCAGATCGGGCAGGACGCGGATGGCGCTCATGCCGCGACCTCGACGGCCTGGCCGCCCGTGATGCGCAGCAGTTCGTCGTAACTCAGGCGAAACACGGTGTGCGGATGGCCGGCCGCGGCCCAGATTTCCTTGTATGCGGCGAGGCTTCGCTCTACGTAGGAGGCCAGACGCGTGGCGTGGCCCACCGGCGCCACGCCGCCGATCGCGAAGCCGGTGTGCTCGCGCACGAACGCGGCATCGGCCTTGCCGACAGGTTCTCCGATGGCCGCGGCAAGGCGCGCCGTGTCGACGCGCTTCGCGCCGGAGGACATCACCAGCACCGCGCCGCCCGAACGCTCGGCGCGGAACACGAGCGAGTTCGCGATCTGGCCGACATCGCAGCCGAGAAACGCCGCCGCTGCCAGCGCGGTGCGCGCCGCGCCGGGAAGCTCGATGATCGCGGGCGCGACGCCCGCCGATTCGAGCGCGGTCCGCACGCGCACCACACTCGGATTGTTCAACACCTCGGACATCGGGAAATTATATAGGGAGCCCCGGGTACAATCGGCGCATGGATTTGCTCGCTTCGGCCTGGGATATCGCGCTGCACCTGGATAGGCACCTCGCGGAATTCGTCGCCGATCATGGCGCCTGGGTGTATGCGCTGCTCTTTACGATCGTCTTCATCGAGACCGGGCTCGTGATCTGGCCGTTCCTGCCGGGCGATTCGCTGCTGTTTGTCGTCGGCGCCGTCGCCGCGGCGGGCGGCATGGACATCGCGGCGGTGATGGCGGTACTGGTGGCCGCCGCGCTGACGGGAGACAACGTCAACTACGCCATCGGACGATGGGCGGGTCCGCGCGTGTTCCATTACGAGCGATCGCGCTGGTTCAATCCGCAGCACCTCGCGCGCGCCCATGCCTTCTACGAGCGCCACGGCGGCAAGACGATCATTCTGGCGCGCTTCATCCCGGTGGTACGCACCTACGTGCCGTTCGTCGCCGGAATCGGCTCCATGCCGTATGCGCGCTACATCGGCTTTTGCATCGCCGGCGCGCTGATCTGGGTGGTGAGTCTTTGTACCGCGGGCTACTTCTTCGGCAACCTGCCGGTGGTGCGGAGCAATCTGGGCGTGGTGATCGTGCTGATCGTGCTGGTATCGATATCGCCCGGACTCTACGCCTGGCTCAGGGAACGGTCAGTTCAGCGCCACCGGTGAGGGCCGGGGAGGGTTCCTGGCGAAGTAGCGCTTGATGCCGCCCAGGATCGCACGCGCCAGCTGGTCCTGGTAGGCCCCGTCGTTCAGGCGCTTTTCTTCCTCCGGGTTGGAGATGAAGGCGGTCTCCACGAGTATCGAGGGCACGTCCGGGGATTTGAGCACCGCAAAGCTCGCCTGCTCGACCTGCGCCTTGTGCAGCGTGTTCACCTGGCCCAGCTCGCCCAGCACCGAGCGGCCCAGTCGCAGGCTGTGGTCGATGGTCGCGGTCTGGGAGAGATCGAGCAGCGTCTGCGCGAGGTAGCGGTCCTTGACGTCGATGTTCACGCCGCCGACGAGATCGGCCTCGTTTTCCTTCTTCGCCAGCCAGCGGGCGGCCTCCGAGGTCGCGCGCCGCTCCGAGAGCGCGAACACGCTCGAGCCGCGCGCATGCGACCGGACGAAGGCGTCGGCATGCACCGAGACAAACAGATCCGCCCGGACGCGCCGTGCCTTGTCCACGCGCGTCTGCAGCGGCACATAGAAATCCCCGTCGCGCGTCAGCACCGCGCGCATGTCGGGCTCGGCGTCGATGAGTTCCTTCAGGCGCCTGGCAATCGTGAGGGTGATGTCCTTCTCGCGCGATCCCAGCCGGCCGCGGGCGCCCGGGTCTTCGCCGCCGTGACCCGGATCGATCACGATGGTCGCCAGGCGCGCCACCTTGGGCTTCGCGGGGGCCGGCGCGGCTTCCTTCTCGACCACCTTGGGCAACTTGCCGTCCGCTTCGATCAGCGCCGCGAGCGGGTCGGGCGCCACCACCGGGTAGAGGTCGAGCACGAGGCGGTGGCCGTATTCGCCGACCGGCTTGAGCGTGAACAGCTGCGGCTTGACCTCGGCTTTGAGGTCGATGACGACCCGCACCACGCCCGGACGGTTGCGCGCGACGCGCAGCTTGTCGATGTAGGGGTCGCCGGTGGCGAC
The DNA here is from genome assembly GCA_039931635.1 of Betaproteobacteria bacterium. Taxonomy (GTDB): domain Bacteria; phylum Pseudomonadota; class Gammaproteobacteria; order Burkholderiales; family SG8-39; genus RBG-16-66-20. The sequence continues at coordinate 11,075 of JBDTRO010000154.1, forward strand.
CTTGCCGTCCAGTTCGGCGAGCGCCGGACTGAGTTCCGCGCCTTCAAGGTCGATCACCAGTCGCTCGGGGTTTTTCACCGAGAACAGCTGGAACTTGAGCTCGCTTTTTGTTTCCAGCGTGACGCGCGTGTAATCCCGGGC
>JBDTRO010000155.1:0-10487 GCA_039931635.1 Betaproteobacteria bacterium
ACTGGAGAAGAACCTCCCGGCTTTGACGCTGAATCCCTGCGACAGGCCGAGCGTCTGCAGGTACGCCTCCTCGATGCCGATGCCGCCTTCCGGCGCGATCGCCGCGACCAGCGTGCCGCGGAACAGATGGTCGACATTGGCGCTGAGTACGAGTTCTGATTCGCCCAGGCTCAGGCCGCGCTTCGGGGGACCGACCTCGCCCTGCGTAGGCACGAAACCGCTGATCCTGTAACTGTCGGGGTCCCGCTGCAGGTTGCCGAGCGTGCCGTTCAGAATTACCGAGATCGCCGGGTTGAACGCACCTTCGCCGGCCGGGCGACTGCCCGCCTGCACCGCGGCCAGGTTCGCCTCCGCCGCGGCCTTGCCGGCCTGAGCCTCCGTCTCCTGCAAGCGCTTTTCCAGCGCCTGGATGCGTTGCTCGTAAGCATCCCGGAGCTGCCGGACCTCTGCGCGGATTTTCGACAATTCCGCATCCTGGGCGCGCGCCGGAAAGGCCGCGCTCCACGCCACGGCAAGCGCCACGGCGCACAACGTTTTGCGATGCATGTACTTCTCCTCGAAAGAAATTCGCGAGGCGCACCGCTTGCCGCGGCGCGCGCCTGAAATTCAATTCAGAGGAGCGAGGGGGGACCTCTGGAGGATGGCGCCAGCCCGGGCGTCGCCGCCGAGGGCAGGTCTGTGGATTCAACCGGTATTCCGGCCGGCACATCGCAGGCCAGGAGCGCGGCCGGGGCATCCAGCGCGCCCGCTACGGTCCCGAGCGCATTGTGCTGGCCGCACAATTCACTCTGCGCGGGCTGCGTTCCTTGATCGCCGAAATGCCATATCTGGTGCGCCAGCGCGGCATGCTGCGCATTCAGCAGCGCGACCGCAAACAGGATGCGCAGGAGAAGGCGCAGGCCCATCACGCCAGACACTGCTCCAGGCCGGCGAGGAACAGGTCCTTCGGCAGCTTCTTGCCGATGAACACCATCACCGACTGCTTCTTGTCCTTGCCCCAGGCCTTGCCCATGTCGCCGCCCATCATCATGTGCACGCCCTGGAAAACCACACGGCGCTGGTTGCCTTTCATCCAGAGCACGCCCTTGTAGCGCAGCAGGTCGGGGCCGTAGACCTGGATCATGCCGGAGAGGAACTGCTCCAGCTTGTCGCCGTTGAAGGGCTTGTCCGAGCGGAACACGAACGACTCCACTTCGTCGTGGTGCTCGTGGTGCGTATCGCCGAGGAATTCGGGATCGAGTTCCAGGATTGCGTTCAGGTTGAATCCGCGGATGTCGAGGACTTCCTCGATCGGCATCTCGCCGAAGTGCACTTTCTTCACCGGCGCGCGCGGGTTCATGCGCCGGATCCGCTCGGAAAGGGTCTTGATTTCATTTTCAGAAACCAGATCCGATTTCGACAGCAAAATCCGGTCCGCAAATCCAACCTGCTGTTGCGCCTCGGTAAATTCGTCCAGCTGCGCGGCCGCGTGCTTCGCGTCCACCACCGTGACGATGGAGTCGAGCAGGTAGTAGGCGCCGATGTCCTCGTCGGTGAAGAAGGTCTGCGCCACGGGCCCCGGATCGGCCATGCCGGTGGTCTCGATGATGACGCGATCGAATTTGAGCGCACCGCTCACGCGCTTGTCCTTCAGGCTGCCGAGGATCTTGATCAGGTCGCCGCGCACCGTGCAGCAGATGCAGCCGTTGTTCATCTCGACGATACTTTCGTCCGTCTTCTCGATGATTTCGCTGTCCACGCCGACCTCGCCGAACTCGTTCTCGATCACGGCAATCTTCCTGCCGTGGTCTTCCTTCAGGATGCGGTTCAGCAGCGTCGTCTTGCCCGCACCGAGAAATCCGGTGAGGATCGTGACCGGCACCATGTCGCCTTGTTCCATTGCGAATCCTTTGCGAAGGGGACGGATTTTACCCCGACGAACCAACAAATCAGGGACAGACCACGATTTCCTGCTGCAGCTAAAGCAATCCCGGTTCCGTTGCCTTGGGCTGCGTCGTTTGTGGCGGCCTGCCCGGAGACCCTTTCGACACGCGCCTACCGAGCAACCCTGCCATCTCCCGCTTGAATGCTTCCGCGCCGAGCGCGTAGCCACTGTTCGTCGTAGCGCGAATATCGCGCACTACGGCGGAGTCGAGATGGTCGGCGAAGAGCGAGCGATAATGTTCGCGACCAAGGCGAAGGTACTCCGCGTGAGGCTTTACCAGGCCACTGGGATCGCCTTCGGCATTTACCCTGTAGCTAGACCATGGGTATGCGGCCGGATCAGCGACAATGCCCGCGCGCACCGGATTGAGTTCAATGTAGCGATGGCAGGCGAGCAGATAGAAATCCGATTGCACGAGACAGGACCGGAACCGACCTTCCCACAGCGTTCCCGAGCGCCCGTACTTGCGGTTTGTGTACTGCGTGTGCAGGAGGCCCAGCCGTCGGAACAGCCTCGCACAGCTTTCCTCTCGACCTGGCGTCAATAGCAGATGCACATGATTCGTCATCAGGCAGTAGGCATGGATGTCGCAGCTCTCCTCGCTCGCCAACCGTCCAAGGTGGTGGAGGAAAAATCCGCGATCTTCTTCCTCGCCAAAGCAAGGCGAGCGATTGATGCCCCGTTGTATGGCGTGGACGGGAATGCCTGGAACGATGATGCGGGCGCGTCTGGGCATCCTCAAGTCAACGTTGCGGGAGAGTCGCCGTTGACCGGAAAACGTGGACTGTCCCTGATTTACTGCAGGACGAAGCGGTAGGCGAGCCGATCGGGGCGCAGGTCCTTGACCACGTAATAGCCTTCGCCGGCGCGCAACACGTGCCGGCACCAGTTCTCGTCGACGCCGCGCGAGGTCAGTTCGATGCAAAGCTTCCCCTTGCCGGTCACGTACCACCGGCCGGCCCCCTTCATCTCGCCCCTGCCGTCCTTGCGCCTGCCGGCAGCCTCGAGCAGCTTTCCTTCCCGTAGATCCAGAGTCAGGAACCAGTCCTGGTTTTCCTTGTGCATGCGCCGGCCCGGCAGCAGCTGCCTGAGCTGCGCGCCGGAAAGTCGCTCGTGCTTCTGCGCCAGCACGTCGCGCAGCCGCGGCCGGTCGTCGATGCGCTGCGCTTCCGCGAAGGCGCGGCTGGTCCGCCCGGGCGTGAAATCCTGCGCCGAGTACCGGTCGAGCGCGGAGGTCGCGTACTGCCGCTGCGATACGAGCTCGTTCAACTGCAACGCATCCCTTTCGCTGCTCATCTGCCTGGCGTAGGCCACCCTCTTGCCGCTGGCATCGAGAAAAACCAGCACCGGCGCCCAGGAAACGCGCACCTGCTCTATCACCTCCTGCTCCTCCTTCGTCGGCGCGAAGAGATCGATGTTGACGACGACGTAGTTCGGCCGCAGCTTCTCGCGCACGCGCTCGCTGTTGAGAATCGCGCGCGCCTCCTTGCAAGGCGGGCAGAATTCGGACATTCCGAAATACAGCAGCACGTGCTTCTCAGGCTGCGCGCGGACGCGTTCGAGGGCCGCCGCGACGCTAGGCGCCTCGTCGTATCCCGTCAGGAAAGGGTACGCGAGCGCCAGCTTTGGCAGGGCGAGCAGAAGGACGGCAAGGAAGCGGATCATGTGCGCACCAGCAGCAGGCCCTTCAGGTAGTCGCCCTCGGGAAAGCTGAGCGCCACCGGGTGGTCGGCGGCAGGCCCGAAGCGTTCGATGATCTTCGCATCCACCCCGGCATCCGAGGCGGCGCCGGCGACGATGGACTGGAACAGCTCCGCCGAGACGCCGCCCGAGCAGGAAAAGGTCGCCAGCAGGCCGCCGGGCTTGAGCAGCTTGAGCGCCATCAGGTTGATGTCCTTGTACGCGCGCGCCGCATTCTTCACCAGCGCGGCGGTGGGCGCGAACTTGGGCGGGTCCAGCACCACCATGTCGAACGACGAACCGCGGTCGCGCAGCAGGCGCTGGTAGGCAAATACATCGGCTTGTTCAAATGAAATTCTTGAAAAACCCATTGAATTTGCGTTCACATTTTCCTTCGCAACCTCCAGCGCCGGCACGGAGCTCTCCACAGCGGTAACATGCTTCGCGCCGCCGGCCAGCGCGGCGAGCGCGAAGCCACCGGTGTAGCTGAACGCATCCAGCACGTCGCGCCCTCCGGCCAGCGCGCGCACCCGTTGCCGGTTGTCGCGCTGGTCGAGGAAGAAGCCGGTCTTCTGCCCGGCTTCGACATCAACACGGAAATTCAGGCCGTGCTCGACGATCGGACAGCGCTTCGCCTGCCGGTTGCCACGCGCGAATCCAGTGCGAGGCTCGAGCCCTTCGAGTTTCCTGACCTCGGCATCCGATCTCTCGAACACTGATTCACAACCTGAAATTTCAGTCAATGAATCCAAAATAATTTTGCGCCAGTGTTCCACGCCCGCCGAGAGGAACTGCGCCACCAGCACGTCGTCGTAGCGGTCCACGACCAGGCCGGGCAGCCCGTCGGATTCGCCGTGCACCAGCCGCATGGCGTTGGTGTGGCGCGCCGCCGGCAATGCGGCGCGCAGGGCGAGCGCCGTCTTTATTCTTCGGTCGAAGAATTCCTTGTTGATGGTGACGCCCGGATCGAAACTCCAGACCCGGGCGCGGATCTGCGATTCCGGGCTCCAGGCGGCCAGCGCGAGGATTTTTCCGTCCGCGCTTTTCACCAGCACCGTTTCGCCGTTGGCGGGCGCTCCATCCATGCGCTCCACTCCGCCCGAGAATATCCAGGGGTGGTGCCGCTTGATGGACTTGTCGCGCCCGGCCTTGAGGATCAGGGTTTTCATTTCTTCCTGGCGCGTGGATGCGCGGCGTCGTAAACCTTGGCCAGCGCCTGGAAATCGAGATGGGTGTAGACCTGCGTGGTCGATATGCTCGCATGGCCGAGCATCTCCTGCACCGCGCGCAGGTCCTGCGAGGATTGCAGCACGTGGCTGGCAAACGAGTGGCGCAACATGTGCGGATGCACGGAGGCGCCCAGTCCCTGGCGTTTCGCCAGGGCGCGCAAACGAGTCTGTACTGTGCCGGGCGCGATGCGCCTGCCGCGTGCGCCCACGAAGAGCGCGCGCTCCTGCGGTGCCGCGAGCAGCGCGCGCGTCTTGAGCCAGTCGCGCAACGCGTCGCGCGCGCGCGCGCCGACCGGAACCGTGCGCGTCTTGCCGCCCTTGCCGGTCACCGTGACTTCGGCCTGCCTGAGATCCAGCCTGCCGTCGTCGGCATCGAGCCCGACGAGTTCCGCCAGCCGCAGGCCCGATGAATAAAGCAGTTCGAACATGGCGCGATCGCGTGCCGCTTCGGGCGTATCGGGCGCGCCTGCCTCGAGCAGCTGCTGCGCCTGTTCGACCGACAACACCTTCGGCAGGTGGCGAGGGGATTTCGGCGCGCGCACGCCCTGCACCGGATTGGCGGGGAAACCGCGATGGCGCGCGAGCCATAGATACAGGCCGCGCCAGGCCGATAGCGTCAGCGCGAGCGTGCGGCCGGAGAGCCCGGCGGCGTGCAGCCGCGCGACGAAGCGCCTGATCTGATGCGTGTCGAGATCACGCAGGTCTGTCTTTTCCTTCAGCTTGAACAGGACGTCGACCGCGCGCGAATAATTTGCGAGCGTATGCCCGGAAAGCCGCCGTTGGTGCTCGAGCGTGTCGAGCCAGGCTTTGCCCAGATCCGGGTCGTTCACGTCCGCGCAGCGAGGGCGCCGGCGGCGAGTTCGCCGATGCGGCGCAGGTAGAGCGTGCCCATTTCCGGAAAGAAGCGCTGCGGATCCTCGCTGCCCAGCGCGAGCAGGCCCATGGTGCGCGTCTGTCCCAGGGGCACCAGCGCCATCGAGCGGATGTGCTCCTGCGCGTCGCGGAACCAGGGCAGGTAGGGATTGCCGGCCGCCGGTCCGCAAACCGGCTCGCCCATGGTGCCGGCCTTGTCCTGCAGTTCGGCCTCCACCGGCGAGCCTTCGAGCGTGCCGTCCAGCAGCGACTTGCCCCAGATCCGCAGGGCGACGTGCGGCACGGCGAAGTCCTCGCGCAGGTGAAAGTAGAGCGCGTGCGAGGTGGAAGCGAAATCGCGCGCCCCCATCAGCGCGAGCGAGAGCCGGTGCACCTTTTCCCCAATCGCGTCGTTGTCTTCGCCGAACTTGACGAACTCCCCGAGCCGGGCCTCCAGCAACCTCACCTTCTCGCGCAGCGACACGATCTGGCGCTCGGTGAGCGGGATCGCCCGCCCGCCGTGCGGATGCGGCACGTAGATCGACTCGAGCAGCTGGGGATTCTGGTCGAAGAACTGCGGGTTGCTGCGGAGGAACTGCGCGACGTCTTTGGCGTCCATTTGGGCTTTCTAGAGTTCGATCATGCCTTCGAACACGCTTTTCGCGGGGCCCTTCATCCAGACGGCATTGTCGCCGCCCGCCCAAGATACGGTCAATGTGCCGCCGCGTGTTTCTACCGTCACCGGGGAGTCGAGCAGGCCGCGCCCGATGCCGGCGACCACCGCGGCGCAGGCACCGGTGCCGCAGGCCAGGGTCTCGCCCGCGCCGCGCTCCCAGACGCGCAACGCGATGCGATGGCGGTCGCGGACCTGCACGTAGCCCGCGTTGACCCGGCTCGGAAAGCGCGGATGGTGCTCCAGCAAGGGCCCCTGGGTCGTTACCGGCGCGGCTGCCACGTCGGCGACCACCTGAACGGCGTGTGGATTGCCCATGGAAAGAATCGAGACTTCCACATACTTGCCTTCAAGTTGAATAATTTCCTGCAAGCCGGAAACTGCAGGCGACCCCATGTCGACGCTCACTTCCCCGTCGTCCTCCAGGCGCGGCGCGATCACGCCGCCCAGGGTCTCGACCCGGATTTCGCGTTTTGCCGTGAGGCCTCTCACGTGCACGAACTTGACGAAGCAGCGCGCGCCGTTGCCGCACTGCTCGACCTCGCCGCCATCGGCGTTGAAGATGCGGTAACGGAAGTCCACGCCCGGCTTCGACGGCCGCTCCACCACCAGGACCTGGTCGCAACCGACACCGAAGTGACGATCCGCGATTTTGCGAATTTCTTCCGGTTTTAGTTCAAAAACATGTCCAGTAAAGTCCAGAACAACAAAGTCGTTGCCCGCACCTTCCATTTTTGTGAACTCAAGCCCCATGGCGAGCCAGCCTTTCCTCGACCAGCCTGCCGACCTGCAGCGCGAGCGCGAGCGCTTGCCGGCCCTGTTCTCCGGTCACCAGCGGCACGGCGCTCCCGCGCACCGCCTGCAGGAACGACTCGGCCTGCGCGCGCAGCTCGTCGGCGCGCTTGAACACCTGTTCAGATGCGACGATTCCGCCGGCATCGGCCCCTGAGCCCTTGCGCACGTGGCGCAGCCGCTGTTCCTGCAGGTCGGCCGAGACATACGCGTCGTGCCGGAACACCCGGAGCTTGCGTACCGGCGCCTGGCTGACGCGGCTCGCCGAAACGCTCGCGATGCAGCCGTCCGCGAATTCGATGCGCGCATTGGCGATGTCGATGGCGCCGGTGAGGACGCGAAAGCCGCTCGCGCTGACCAGTTCGATCGGCGCCTTCGCCAGCGCCAGCACCAGGTCCAGATCGTGGATCATCAGATCGAGAACCACGTCGACGTCGGTGCCACGCGCCTTGAAGGGCGCCAGACGCTCGATATCGATGAACAACGGTTGGCCACCCTGTGCCGCCAGCGCCTGAAACGCCGGATTGAATCGCTGCAAGTGGCCCACCTGGAGGACCAAACCCCGGGTGCGCGCAATGGCGAGCAACGCGTCGGCCTCCTCCAGCGTGCGCGAGAGCGGTTTTTCCACCAGCACGTGCACGCCGGCCTCGAGGCAGTCCTTCACGACGCGGAAATGGTGCTCCGTCGGAACGGCCACGCACGCGGCGTCGATCCTCGAGAGCCACGGCTTGTAGTCGGTTTCCGTGGCCCGGGCCGGATCTGCATCGATCACGGCGACGAGCTCGGCGGCGTCGCTGGCGGCGAATTTGTCGGCGTGGAACTTGCCCATGTAGCCCACGCCGATGACCGCGATGCGGAGCTTTTTCATTTGTCCCTGTAAAAACGCGCCTCGCCCGGCGGACGGGTCTTGAAGCGCTTGTGCATCCACAGGTATTGCTCCGGCATCTCAAGCACCCGCTGCTCGATGAATTCGTTCATGCGGCGCGTATCGGCGGCGACGTCGTCACTGGGAAAATTGTCCCATGGCGCGTCGATGCGCAGGACGTAACCCGCGGCGCCTGGCAGCATCCGCGTAACACAGGGCAGCACGCGCGCCTTGCCCACCTGCGCGATGCGCGACAGCCCCGGCACGGTGGCCGCGGGCACGCCGAAAAACGGCACGAAGATGGTGTCGCGCGGCCCGAAGTCCTGGTCGGGCAGGTAGAGGAACGGCCGGCCCGCGCGCATCGCCGACAGCGTGGCGCGTATGCCTTCCTGGCGCGAAACCAGGCGCGTATCACCGAAGCGCGAGCGGCCGTGCTTCAGGAGTTCGCTGAACTGCCAGTCCTTCTGGTTGGCGTACATCGCGACCAGATCCGTCTCGCAGGTGAGGCGCACCGAACCCGCCTCCACGCCGACGAAATGGGGCGAGAAGAGGATCACCGGCGCGCCCGGATGCGCTCGCAGATGTTCCAGGCCCTCGATGCGCACCAGGCGCTCGACGCGCGCGCGCGTCGACCACCACAGCAGGGCGCGGTCGACGAAACTGCGGCAGAAGGCGCGGAAATGCGCCCGGGCGAGCGCTTCGCGCTCCTGCGGCTTCATGCCAGGAAAGCATTTCTCCAGGTTGACGCGGGTGACGTGCCGGCGCTCCGGGATCAGCCAGAATGCGAGCACGCCCACGGCATTGCCTATCACCACCAGCGCCCGGTACGGCAGGAAATGCGCAAGCCACATCAGCGCGAAGATGATCCTGCTCACGCGGCTTTCGCCCCGGCCGGTGCAGCGCCCTTGGGCCGCTTGTAGCGGTTATAGCCCCACAGGTACTGCCCCGGGCATTCGCGGATCAGCGCTTCCAGCGCGCGATTCATATGCCGTGTTGCGCTTTCTCCGGGCAGTGCTGCGGGCATCGGCCGGATGTGCAGGACGTATCCCTCGCCGCGCGGCAGGCGCTCGCCGAACGCGAGCAGGCACACGCGTCCCGGCCGCCCCGCCAGCCTGGCGGCGAGCGTCATGGTGTAGGCGGGCTTGCCGAAGAAGTCCGCCCACTCGCCCTCGCCCTCGCCCGGCACCTGGTCGGGCAGGATGCCGACGGCCTCCTTGCGCAGCAGCGCCGCCATCAGTTCGCGCACGCCCGACAGGTCGGCGCGCGCGAGGCGGACGTTGTCCTGGCCGCGGCCATTCTCGATCAGCGGCTGCAGCCAGGCGATCTTGGGGGCGCGGTAGAGGACGGTGATCGGAAATTCGTCGGCGGCGATCTTGGCCGTGATTTCGAAGCAGCCCAGGTGCGGCGTGAGGAAGACGATGCCCTGTCCAGCCGCGCGCGCCGCGTCGACATGTTCCCGGCCGTCCACGCGCCGCACCAGCGCGACCACCTCGGCGGCCGGCCGCAGCCACACCGCAGGCAGCTCGGCCAGCAGCTTGCCGGCGCCCGCAATGGCGGCGCGCCGCGTGGCGGCGTCGCGAAAGCCCGCGGCTTCGAGGTTCTCGCGCAGGTGACGCCGGTACGTGGGCGACAGCCCATACATCGCCGACCCGAGCAGCGCGCCCAGCGCGTGCAGGATCGCGAGCGGGAAACGGGCGGCGAGGCTCATGAAGAAGCGCGACATCTGGTATCCTTGCAGCCCCGTTTTTTGAAGCGATTTCGAAGCGAACTCATGAGCGAATTTCTTTTTACTTCCGAGTCGGTATCCGAGGGCCATCCGGACAAGGTCGCGGACCAGATATCGGATGCAGTGCTCGATGCGATTCTAAAGCAGGACAAGCGCTCGCGCGTCGCCGCCGAGACGCTGGTCAAGGACAACCTGGTGGTGCTCGCCGGCGAGATCACCAAGAAGCGCGAAGCGCATGTCGACTACCAGGAAGTCGCGCGCCGCACCATCAAGCGCATCGGCTACATCGACCCGAAAATCGGCTTCGACGCCGAGGGTTGCACCGTGGTGGTAGCTTACGGCGAGCAGTCCAAGCACATCGCCCAGGGCGTCGACCGCCAGGGCGACATGGACCAGGGCGCGGGCGACCAGGGCCTGATGTTCGGCTACGCCTGCGACGAGACCCCGGGCCTGATGCCGCTCGCCATCTACCTCTCGCATCGCCTGGTCGAGCGCCAGGCCGAGCTGCGCCGCGACGGACGCATGCCGTGGCTGCGCCCCGACGCCAAGTCGCAGGTCACGGTGCGCTATGTCAACGGCAAGCCCGATTCGATCCACACCGTGGTCCTTTCGACGCAGCACGCGCCGGAAATGAACGGCAAGGCGCTCGAGGAGGCGGTCATCGAGCAGATCATCAAGCCGGTGCTGCCGAAGAACTACGTCAAGGGCAGGATCAACTTCCTCGTCAACCCCACCGGCGCCTTCGA
>JBDTRO010000156.1:0-3553 GCA_039931635.1 Betaproteobacteria bacterium
TGTTCAACGAGACCAAGGAGGCGCTCGAGCGGCAGACGGCGACGGCGGAGATCCTGAAGGTCATCGCGAGTTCGCCGACCGACGTGCAGCCGGTGTTCGATGTCATCGTCGAGAGCGCGGTTCGGCTGTGCGGCGCGCGCTTCGGGCGCGTGTACGGCTACGACGGTTCGATCATCCAGATGGTGGCGAGTCACGGATTGAGTACGGGGGGTCTCGGGCAGGTCCAGCGCGTGTTTCCGAGGCCCGCGACGGACGACACGATCGCGGGGCGGGTCATCCTCACGCGACGGCCGTATTTCGTGGAGGACATCGAAAGCGACGCGGGAGTGCCCGCGCTGTCGCGTCAAATGATGGAAGCGCTCGCAACACGGAGCCAGGTGACGATCCCGATGCTGCGCGCGGGCGAGTCGATCGGCGCGTTTACGATGGGCTGGGCCGAGCCCGGCGCCTTCGACGACAAGCAGGTCGCCCTGCTCGGAACCTTCGCCGACCAGGCCGTGATCGCGATCGAGAACGTGCGTCTGTTCACCGAACTGCAGGCGCAGACGAAGGCGCTGACGCGTTCGGTCGGGCAGCTCACGGCGCTGGGCGAGGTGGGACAGGCGATTAGCTCGACCTTGGACCTCGAGACGGTGTTGCAGACGATCGTGGCGCGCGCGGTGCAGCTCACCGGTGTGGACGCAGGGGCGATCTACGAGTACGACGAGCAGGTGGAAGCGTACCGGCTGCAGGCGGCGGAGAACATGGCGGCGGAACTTGTGGAGGCGGTGCGCAGGACGCCGATCCGCAAGGGTGATGGCGCGACCGGCCGTACGGCCGAGACGCTTGAGCCGACCCAGGTGCCCGACGTCCTGGACGACAGCTACCACGGTAGCCGCAAGGACAACCTGATGCGCACGGGATACCGTGCCGTTCTCGCCGTGCCCCTGCTGCGCGAGGACCACCTGCTGGGGGCGCTGCAGGTGTTTCGCAAAACGCCGGGTCCGTTCGCGCCCGAGATCGTCGAGTTGCTCAAGACCTTCGCCACGCAGTCCGCAATGGCGATCCAGAACGCGCGCCTGTTTCGCGAGATCGCGGAGAAGGGCAAGCAGCTGGAAGTGGCGAGCCAGCACAAATCGAACTTCCTCGCCAGCATGAGCCACGAGCTGCGCACGCCGTTGAACGCGATCCTCGGCTTCAACGAGATGATCCTCGGCCAGGTCTACGGCGAGGTGCCGAAGGACATGCAGGAGCCGCTCGCCGACATCCAGACCAGCGGCAAGCACCTGCTGCGGTTGATCAACAACGTGCTGGACCTGGCGAAGATCGAGGCCGGCCGCATGGAGCTGTCTTTGCAGGACTACTCGGTGCACGACACGGTAGCGAGCGTGCACTCGACCTTGCGACCGCTCGCGGCGGAGAAGGGCCTGGAGTTCCTCGCCACCGTGCCGAACGACGTGCCGCTCGCCTACGGCGATGGCGGGCGCATCGCGCAGTGCCTGATGAACCTCGCCGGCAATTCGCTCAAGTTCACCAAGGCGGGCAAGGTGGAGATTTCCGTGACCACGAATGGCGAGCTGCTGGTCTACAAGGTGGCCGATACCGGGATCGGCATCCCGGCGGACAAGATCGGCAGCCTCTTTACCGAGTTCAAGCAGACCGATGCCACCATCGCGAGCGAGTACGGCGGCACGGGCCTGGGTCTGTCCATCAGCAAGCAGTTCATCGAAATGCACGGCGGGCGGATCTGGGTGGAAAGCGAAACGGGCAAAGGCTCGGCGTTCATCTTCGAAATCCCACTGCGGGTGACAGCCACATGAAGACCATCCTCTACGTCGAAGACAACGAGATGAACCGCAAGATCGTGCGCGACCTGTTGAAGCGCACCACCTACCAGCTGGTCGAGGCCTTCGACGGCGAGGCAGGCGTGGCGAAAGCGCTGGAAGTGCGCCCGGACCTGATCCTGATGGACATCCAGCTGCCGAAAATCTCGGGCATGGAGGCCACGCGCCGGCTGCGCGCCGACGCAGTGACCGCAAAAATCCCTATCATCGCGATAACTTCCTTCGCGCTCAGCGGCGACGAGCAGAAGGCGAAGGACGCAGGCGCGACAGCCTACCTCGCAAAGCCGTATAGTCCGTTCGACCTCCTGAACCTGATCAGAAAGTTGCTCCCCGAAACATGAAACAGAACCCGTTAGGCGCCAGCGCGCTCAAGGTAAGCGAAATCTGCCTCGGCACGATGACCTGGGGCGAGCAGAACAGCGAGGCCGAGGCGCACGCCCAGATTGAATGGGCGCTGGCGAACGGCATCAACTTCATCGACACCGCGGAGATGTACCCGATCCCGCCGGCGCAGAAGACGCAGGGCGCGACGGAAAAGATCATTGGCGCCTGGCTCGGCAGGAACAAGGCAAGGCGCGCGGGCATCGTGCTCGCGTCCAAGATCGCCGGCCCGGGCCGGCGCGACTGGATCCGCAATGGCGAAAACCGCGTCACGAAGAAAACCATTCCCTGGGCGCTGGAAGACAGCCTGAAGCGGCTGCAGACGGATTACCTCGACCTGTACCAGATCCACTGGCCCGAGCGTTACGTGCCGGCCTTCGGCGAATGGCAATACGATCCGGCCAGGGAGCGCGAGGCGACGCCGATTCTCGAGCAGATCGAGGCGATGGCGGCGGCGATCAAGGCGGGGAAGATCCGCGCTTACGGGCTGTCCAACGAAACCGCCTGGGGCCTGGCCGAGTTCACGCGCGTGGCGAAGGAAAACGGTCTGCCGCCGCCCGCCTCGGTGCAGAACGGCTACAGCCTCGTCAACCGCATGTTCGACGGCGACCCCGCGGAGGCGAGCCGGCACTGCAACGTGCCGCTGCTGGCCTATTCGCCGCTCGCGATGGGATTGCTGTCCGGGAAAATGGCTTCGAAACCCTGGCCGGCCGCGGCGCGCCTGCAGAAGTTCGCGGACTTCGGCGGGCGCTACAAGCGGCCGCGCGCGCTGGCGGCGGCCGACGAATACCGCAAGGTCGCGGGCAGACACGGCATCGCGCTCGCCGGCATCGCGCTCGCGTTCGCGAAAAGCCGCTTCTTCACTGCCTCCACCATCATCGGTGCGACTTCAACCGGGCAACTCGATGAGCTGCGAGGGTATTTCGATCTCGCCCTTCCTGCCGAAGTTCTTGCGGATCTGGAAGCCGTAAATTCAATCTACCCGAGTCCCTGCGCGCAATAGATGTGGGAGGCGGGCGCCATCATCCTCATTGTCGCGGGCGGACTGTTCTGGGTCGACAGCCTGAAGGCGCGCGAGCGCGCGCTGGACGCCGGACGCAATGCCTGCAAGCGCTACGGCGTGCAGCTGCTGGATGAAACCGTGCAGTTCGCGCAGCTGCGCCCGGTGCGCGACGACGAAGGGCGCCTGCGGCTGCGGCGCACCTATACCTTCGAATTTTCCGACACCGGCGACAACCGGCGCCACGGCGCCATCGTGATGCTGGGCGGCGAACTGCAGGACCTGCAGCTGGAACCCTACAAGCTGCAATGAGCCGCATCACATGAGTTCATGGCTGGAGGGCAGGGTG
>JBDTRO010000157.1:0-2572 GCA_039931635.1 Betaproteobacteria bacterium
CCACGTTCGAACCGGCGCGCCAGCGCGCGATTTTCGCCGGCCAGTACCCGTCAAGCTGCGGCGAAAAGGACCTGAACGTAGCGCTGCTCGAGCCCAACGACCACGTGGGCGGCACGGCGCGCCAGCTCTGGGCCGAAATGGGCGGCGCCTGGACCGGCGCCGTGCGTGAAGGACCGGTGCCCCCAGGTGCTCGCCTGCTGCATGCAATGGACTCCGCGGCGCTCGCCGAGATCGTGCGCGACACCAACAAGTATTCCAACAACGTCATGGCGCGCCATCTCTACCTCACGCTGGGCGCCGAGAGCGCCGGGCCGCCGGCAAGCGGCCAGAAGGCCGCCGCCGCCATCAAGGCATGGATCGCAAAGAAGGCGATCGTTGCGCCGGAACTCGTCATGGAGAACGGCTCCGGACTGTCGCGCAACGAGCGCATCAGCGCGGGTAACCTCGCCGCCCTGCTGCAGGCAGCATGGAGGAGCCCAGTGATGCCGGAATTCATCGCTTCGATGCCCATCGCCGGCGTCGATGGCACCATGCGGCGGCGCGTGAAAGGCGAAGGCATCGCCGGCCAGGCGCATATCAAGACCGGTCTCCTCTCGGATGCGCGCGCGATGGCAGGTTACGTCCTTGACCGCAAGGGCCGTCGGCACGTGGTGGTAATGCTGGTCAACCATCCGAATGCGCCGGAGACGCAGCCGGCCATGGACGCGCTGCTGCGCTGGGTCTACGAGCAATAGCTAGAGCTTCAGTTCCTTCCAGAGCGCGTCAACGCGCAACTTCACTGCAGCGTCCATCGCGATTGGCCGGCCCCAGGTGCGTGAAGTCTCGCCGGGCCACTTGTGGGTCGCGTCGATCCCCATCTTCGAGCCCAGGCCTGCGACCGGGCTGGCGAAATCAAGATAGTCGATCGGTGTGTTCTCGGCGATCAGGGTGTCGCGCGCCGGGTCAACGCGCGTCGTGATCGCCCAGACGACTTCCTTCCAATCGCGCGCGTCGATGTCGTCGTCCACCACGACGATGAACTTGGTATACATGAACTGGCGCAGGTAGCTCCAGACGCCGAACATCACGCGCTTGGCGTGTCCCGGATACTGCTTTTTCATGCTCACCACCGCCATCCGGTAGGAGCAGCCCTCCGGCGGTAGATAGAAGTCCGCAATCTCCGGAAACTGCTTTTGTATCAACGGTACGAAGACCTCGTTCAGGGCGACGCCCAGCATGGCCGGTTCGTCCGGCGGCTTGCCGGTGTAAGTGCTGTGGTAGAGGGGCGAGCGGCGCATGGTGATGCGCTCGACGGTGAGTACCGGGAATCTCTCGGCCTCGTTGTAGTACCCCGTATGATCGCCGTGCGGCCCTTCGAGAGCGTCGTCGCCCGGCTTGATCGCGCCCTCGAGGACGATCTCCGCGGACGCCGGCACCTGGAGCAAGCTGCCGAGGCACTTCACCACTTCGGTACGCGCGCCGCGCAGCAGGCCCGCGAACTGGTATTCGCCGAGCGAGTCCGGCACCGGCGTCACCGCGCCCAGCATGGTCGCCGGGTCGGCGCCCAGCGCGACCGCGACCGGGAATGGTTCGCCCGGGTGCGCGAGCACATGGTCGCGGTAATCGAGCGCGCCGCCACGGTGCGGGAGCCAGCGCATGATGACGCGATTGGGCGCGATCACCTGCTGCCGGTAGATGCCGAGATTCTGGCGCGCCTTGTGCGGCCCGCGCGTCACCGTGAGTCCCCAGGTGATGAGCGGTCCCGCATCCTCCGGCCAGCAGGTCTGTACCGGGAGCCGCGACAGATCGACGTCCTTGCCCTCCCAGACGATCTCCTGGCAGGGCCCGGACGAGCGTTCCTTCGCCTGCATGTTGAGAACCTGCTTGAGCAAAGGCAGTTTCTCCCAGGCATCCCGCAAGCCCTGCGGCGGATCGGGTTCCCTCAGGTAGGCGAGCAACTTGCCCATCTCGCGCAGCGCCGCAACGTCTTCAACGCCCATTGCAAGGCAGATGCGCCGCACCGTGCCGAACAGGTTCCCCAATACCGGAATCGCATGTCCCGACGGCCGCTCGAACAGCAGTGCGGGCCCGGCCTGGCGCAGCACGCGGTCGCAGATCTCGGTCATCTCCAGGCGCGGCGAGACCTCGGACTGGACGCGCTTCAATTCGCCCATGCGTTCCATCTGGGCGAGAAAATCGCGCAGGTCGGCGTAATGCATCCCTAGGCCTTGCGCAACGCGAGCTGGTCGGCCACCAGCTGCGCAAACTCGACCAGGTAGCGGTTGCGTCCCCTCACCTCGTAGCTGCGCTCGGTCGCCGCGAAGGCGAGCGTCAACACCGTAACGCCGAGCCAGAAGAAGCCCAGCAGCGCAACCGCGCCCAGCGCGAGCGCGGCGGCGAGCACGGGCAGCAGACTCGCAAGCCCGCCCAGCGCGGTAAACACGCCCACCAGCACCGCGTCCAGGGATTCCTTGCGCGCATGCTCCCCAATTTTTGCCGCTGCACCACTGATCCACCCCTGCAGAGGACCGGAAATCGCCGCGCAGAACAGCGCGACGAACAGGAGCGCCACGGCCCAGTACATCCGGCCCGG
>JBDTRO010000158.1:0-12315 GCA_039931635.1 Betaproteobacteria bacterium
TGATCGCCGCGCTGGGCGGCGAAGGCGGCGGCGTGATGGCCGACTGGCTGATCGATGCCTCGGCGCAATGCGGCTTCCCGTCGCAAAGCACCTCGATTCCCGGCGTGGCGCAGCGCACCGGCGCAACGACGTACTACCTTGAGATTTTTCCGGCGACCCCGGCTCAGCTGGGCGGCAGGACGCCGGTTTTTTCGCTCACGGCCAGCCCCGGCAACGTGGACATCATGGTCGCCTCGGAGCTGATCGAGGCCGGCCGCGCGATGCAGAACGGCTACGTCAGCCCGGAGCGCACCACGCTGGTGGCTTCCACCCACCGCATCTATGCCACCATCGAAAAAATGCAGATGGCTGACGGCCGCTTCGACAGCGAGCGCGTCATCGAGGCCGGCCGGCAACTTTCAAAACAGGCACTGCTGTTCGACATGCGCAAGCTCGCGCAGGACAATGGCACTGTGATCAACGCCGTTCTGTTCGGCGCCATGGCCGGCAGCGGCGTGCTGCCCCTGCCGCGCGAGGCCTGCGAGAAGGCGATCCGCGGCGGCGGGCGCGGCGCTGAGGCAAGCCTGCGCGGTTTCGCCGCCGGTTTCGAGATCGCCGCTGGCGCGCGCGCGATTCCGCAACCGCCCGCGCCGCCGAAGCGCGCCACGGGATTCGAGGAGATCATGCGGCTCGGGGGTGAGCGGCTGACGGACTACCAGGGTCCGGCCTATGCAAATCTGTTTGCGGACCGAATGAAGTTTTTCAAGGACAAAGACGAAAAACTGTCCGCCGAAACCGCACGTCAACTGTCCCTGTGGATGAGCTACGAAGACATCATTCGCGTCGCCGACCTGAAGACCCGCGCCTCGCGCTTCGAACGGGTGCGCAAGGAAGTCGGCGCCAGGGAAGGCGAGCCGGTCGTGGTGATCGACTACCTCAAGCCCGGCGTCGAAGAGATCGCCTCGCTTCTTCCTTATGTTTTTGGAAAGAAGCTTTTATCGTGGGCGGAAGCTCGCGGCAAACTCGACGCCTACAACGTCGGCATGCATGTCAAGACCTCCGGGGTCTTCGGCTTCCTGATGGTGCGCTCGCTCGCCTGGCTGAAGCCCTGGCGGCCGCACTCCTACCGCTACCACGAAGAGCAGGCGCTGATTGAGCGCTGGCTGGCCAGGGTGCGCGAAGCGGCCACGCGCAGCCTGCCGGTCGCGATGGAAGTCGCCGCCTGCGCGACGCTGCTGAAGGGCTACGGTGAGACCCACCGGCGCGGCAAGGGCAATTTCCTCGCCATCATGGATGCGCTGGTGGACAACCCTCCGACCATGGATCCGGCCGAGCAGGCCAGGGCGATCCACAAAGCGCGCGAGGCGGCGCTGGCCGACCCCGAGGGCAAGGCCCTGGGCGGCGCGCTCGGCAAGCCGGTGACCTGGCTCAAGCCGGTCAAGGGCTGAAGGATAGGAAATTCCATCCAACCCCGCCAGCCGCCGGCCGGGGAGATTGCGCCTAGGCTCGGTAGCATCCTGCGCGGGCGAGCGCAGGCCCCGCGAGCGGGTGCGGGGCGCCGCTTACTGCGAACGCGATTGCTGGCCCCGGTACGGGTAATCGTGCGAGATCCGGCGGCCTGAGGAAATGCGATTGTCCAGCTCCACCGGCAGGGTCGGGTACTCGCCCGGGCCGAAGGTCTGGCACTCGCCGCGGAAGTCCTCGCCACTGCAGAACACCCAGTAGCCCCGGTCGACGCGCAGCGAGGAGGCCCGGTTGTTGAACCGGCGATCCAGCTGGTTGTCGCCTTCGCTGCCGAGTGTGACCTGGCGGCCGGTCAAGTTGGGTCCCGAAAACAGCGTCGCGCTAGCGCCGCCGCGCCTGTCGTCGCGCCGCCTGTCGTCGCGCCGCATCCCGCCGCGCGACTCATCGGCCGGCCGTGCCGAGCTGATGCGTCCGGCCCAGCCGCCCAGAGTCGGGTAGCGTCCTGGCGCGAGCACGGTGCAATCGCCGCTGAAGTCGGCATCGAGGCAGAGCTGCCACGAAGCGCCTTCGACGATCGCCGACTGCGGACGGTCGTTGAAGCCGAGGTCGCGGAAGTTCGGCAGCGAGCGGTCTGCGGCGAACTGGCGGCCGCCGAAGTTCTCGCGGCCAAAGAAAGTGATGCCGCCGCTCGAGGGCTGGGCGGCGACGGGACCGGCGGCCACCGGGCCGGCGGCCATCATGCGCGCCGAGCTGATGAGTGCGGACCAGCCGGCGAGGTTCGGGTAGCGGCCTGGCGCGAGCGTCGTGCAGCCGCCGCGGTAGTCCCGGTCGACGCAGATCTCCCAGGTGCCGCCGGAAACGATGGCGGATTTCGCGCGGTCGTTGAAGCCCGAATCGCGAAAATTGTTCAGGTCCTGGCCGACCGAGAACTGGCGGCCGGAGAAATTCTCGGATTCGTAGAACGTGACGTCGGCGATTGCCGGCAGGGCGGCGAACGTGGTGCCGGCGACAATCAGGTACCTCAGGATGCTGTTCATGGCGGGTGACTCCTCGTTGGGAACTGCGCGGAGTCTGGCCCAAGCCGTAGCGCCGGGCTGTACGGCATCGCACATTGGGAATCACGCGTTGGGAATCACGCATGGGCCTCAATGCGCGCCAGCGTACGGAGACCGTCCCGCACGTGGATTTCCGCGAAGCCACGCCGCTGGCGATGGGCAAATCCTGGCACTCCGCCACCCCGGCGCCGCAGGCGCGGATGATCAGCGAATTCCGCTCCATGCTGGTGCGCATTTACTCGAATGCGATCGACACCCACCGCGGCCAGATCATGCTGTTGATGCCGGTGCGCATGGCCGCGGGCGTCGAAGGCCTGATCCGCCGTCTGGTCGAGAAGAACGCCTGAACGTTGGCGGCGCGCGGGCGCCGCCAACGCTGTAAGATCCCCCCTTGCCGGGCGATTCGCCCGCCCTCGCTGCGCCGCGCCGCGCAAGGACCGAAGGGTGCTGATCGCAGTCCTTGAATACGATGAATCCCTTGCCGAGCTGATGACGTCGTGGTTTTCCGACGCCGGCTATCGGAGCACCCGGTACGCCAGCGGCACCGCCTTCCGGGGCCACGTTCCCGCCCAGCCGCCGGACCTGGCCGTGATCGACCGCGTGCTGCCCGACGACGACGGCATCGAGGTGACGAAGTGGTTCCGCGCGCAGGTCAGCCAGACCACGCCGGTGCTGTTTGCCAGCGCGCTCGGGGCCGAGCTGGACATCATCGGGGCGCTCGACGCCGGCGCTGACGATTACGTGGTCAAGCCGTTGCGGCGCGAAGAATTCCTCGCCCGGTTGCGCTGCCTCACGCGACGCTATTCGCGCACCGCGCACGGCCGGATCGGCTGCGGCCCCGTGACGCTGGACGCATCGAACCGGACCGCGTTCCTGCGCGGCGCGCGCGTCGCGCTAACCGACCGGGAGTACGACGTCGCGCTTTACCTGATGACGCACCGCGGCCAGCTGGTGACGCGTAGCGAGCTGCTCAAGCACGTCTGGCGCACAAGCGCCGATCTGGCGACCCGCACCGTGGACACGCATGTCAGCCGCGTGCGCCACAAGCTGCAGCTGCGCCGCGAGAACGGCTTCACGCTCGAGGCCGTGTACAACCACGGCTACCGGCTCGCGCACGCCAGCGACAAGCTCTGAGCCCGCGGGGCTTTTCAGAGTTTCGAGTACAGTGGCCACGCCGCAGGCGCGCTCGCCGCATACCCCTGGTAGCCCGCGAAACCGAGCGCCGCCAGGTCCGCCAGCGCCGCAGCGTCTTCTACGTTCTGCGCGATCACCGGAATGTCGAGCTGGCGCGCGGCGCGCAGCAGCGAATCGACGAAAAAACGCGTGCCCGGGTCAGTGCGCAACGCCGGCGTCAGCATCCCAGAGAGCTTCAGGTAGGCCGGACGCAGCCGCTGGGCCAGCGCCAGGCTGTCGCGGCGCATGCCGAAATGGTCGATCGCCAACGCGGCGCCGGACTGCTGCAGCACCGCTGCCAGCGACGCCGCGGCAGCCTCGTCGTGCGCCACGCCGTGCTCGCTCAATTCGAACACGAGGCGCGCGGCGGACTCCGGTGCCTGCGCCAGCGCCGCCGCCAGCCACCGCAGGAAGTCGCCCTGGGCCAGCGAGCGCGCCGAAAGGTTGATGCTGACGATGTGGGGCGCGCGCGCGCCGCTCAGTTCGCGCAGCACGGACTCCACCACCAATTCGTCCATCTGGCGCGATAGGCCCTCGCGGGACACCACTGGCATGATCTCCGCTGCGGCGAGCAGCGTGCCGTGCGCACCCGCGATGCGCGCCATGACCTCCACCTGCATCGGCGTGGCACCGGGCAGCGAGAACACCGTCTGGCCGAACAACCGCAGCCGGCGTTCCCGCAGCGCGTCGCGAACCAGCGCGGACGCGGCGGGCCCGTCCTCACCCTCCGGCAGCGGCCGCAGCATCACGCCGCCGCCGGCATCCTGGCCTGCGCGGGCGAGCGCTTCCAGCGCGACCTCAGCCAGCGCTTCGGCACCGGCATGCGCAGCGCTGCATTCGACGCCGCCGGCAGCGACGGCGGCACGGCCCGGCTGGCCGTACTCGCCGATCAGCAGCTCGAGTTCGGCCTTCAGGCGCGCCAAAGCCTCGAGCGCCGCGCCGCGATCGGTCCCCGGCAACGCCAGCGCGAACACCGCGCCGGACCAGCGCGCCGCCAGGCCGCCTGGCACCGCACCGGCGGCGACCCCGAGCGCGTGCCCGGCGGCGCGCAGCAGTTCATCGCATCGGCTGCGCCCCAGCGCCTCGTCAATTCCCGCAAGATCGCCGATGTCGAGGAGCGCGAAGACGCCGGAGAACGCCTCCCGGTCCTGCGCGTAGGCCGTGTCGAAGGTCGCGACCAGGCCCCGGCGGTTGAGCAGCCCGCTCACGTCGTCGCTGTGCGCGGCGCGCTGCAGCGACTCGGCGCGCGCGGCCTCGCCGGCGATCGCTTCGCCCACCTTGCGCGACATCGCATTCATGGCGAGCACCACGTTCGAGAGTTCGCGCGTCGCCGGGCGCTCTTCGATCTCCACGTAGTCGCGCCTCGCGATCGACGCGGCCGCGCGCTCGATGGCATACAGCGGCCGCAGCACGCCGCGCATGAACAGCCTCAGGAGAAGCAGCGCCACGGCGTAGATCGCGAGCAGGTAGAGCGCCGTATCGCGCGTGGTCGCCCAGAGCTGCTCGTAGGCGAAGCGCGGATACACCGTCACGCGCAGCTTGCCGAGCTGGCGCCAGCCGCTACTCACCAGCGACTCGGTGGTCGGCCCGTAGAGGGGAAACAGCCCGGCCAGCCACGACGGATAGCGGCCCGGCGGCTGCGTTTCCAGGGCGCGCGAAGCGAGCAGCTCGCCGCCCAGGCCGCGCAGCTCGATGCGCTCGTAATGCCCGCGGTCGAAGGCGGCGTTGAGGGTGGTCTGGGCGACCACCCGGTCGCCGTCGCGCATCAGCACGCCCAGGGACAGGCCGATCGCCGTGGCGGCGTCCTGCGAGACCGACTCCAGCTGGTTTTGCAGCGCGCGCTGCGCATTGCGCAGGTGGATGTACTGGACGCCGATCAGCACCGCGAGCACCAGCGCCGAGATGCCTGCGACGAGCCGCCGCTCGAGGGTCATCGTGCGCCCCGCGCGAGGCCCGCGAGCAGCAATTCGCGCTCGAGCCGCTCGCGCAAGCCCGCCCAGTTGCGGATCTGCTGAGGAGCGCCGACCCGGCCGTGGGTCTCGACCCAGAGCGCCTCGTCGTTGAAGCTGTAGACCGGGACGAGGTCGGGCCGCTGCGAGGCCGGGCGCACCTCCTGCTCGAGGTTGTCCAGCACCAGCGGATCGGCGTCCGGGCGCGCGTAGTAGGCTAGAACCATGTGTGCCTGGTTCAGGCGCACCGCCCGCACGTACACCATGCGCAGCCGCGCCACGGGCACGCCGAGTTCGCGGAGCAGGAAATACTTCGCGATCGTGTAATCCTCGCAGTCGGCGCCGCCGCTGCCCACCGCTTCGGCGGGCGTCGCCCAATAGTCGTCCTCGCCCCAGTGCGCGAGGTCATCGACGAACCGGATCCGGTTGAGGAAAGCATTGACGGCAGCGACCAGCGCGAGTTCGCGCAGCGCCTCGCCGCGACGCTCCTGGGCAAAGCGCTTCCAGGCCTCGACGCGGCCGCGCACTGGCGTGCCGAAGCGTTTTTCGTAGGCGAGAATTAGCCGTTCAGTGGCAGCGGTGGTGTATCCGGGTTCGACGAGCCCCTGCGGAATCGCCTGGCCCGATAATGCAGCGAGGACCAGCGCGACGACCAGCGCCGCGCCACGCCGCCCCCTCAGGCCGGTGCGAATCGCCGGCTCAGAAACCGGCCGCGCGGCGCAGGAATGCAAGCGGCTTGCGGAACAGGTAGAACGCCAGACTGACGCGGCCGGCGCTGATCTTGGCGGTGCCGCGCAGCCCGATGCGCGGCAGCTCCTGGCCGGAGGCCAGTTCGGCGCGCACCAGATAGGCGAGCTTGCCGTCGGGCCCGGGCAGCGCCTCGTAGCTCGAGCGCGAGATCGTCGCGCTGAGCGGCGCGAGCGGGCTCACGTGAAGGTACATCGTCACCTCCGAACCGCTTTCAAGCTCCACCGCATCCTCGGGCGCGAGGTAGGCGGTCACGTCGACGAGCGACGGGTCCGCGATCACCATCACGCGCTGGCCCACCTGCACCGGCTTGCCGGCCCAGTCGTCCGCGTCCGAAAAAATCGCGATGCCGCCCTGCGGCGCGGTCAGCGTGAGCCGACCGAGCACTTCGGAGAGGTGGCTCACCTCCGCGGCCTTCTCGCGCACGCGCGCCTCCAGCACCTGCAGCTCCAGGCGGCTCGCTTCGTCGCTGAAGGACTTGTACACGACGCGCTGCAGGTCGGCACGCGCGATCTCGAGCGCTTTCTCCGCCACCGCAAGCCGGTTGCGCACCGTCGTGTCGTCGAGGATCGCCAGGATCTGGCCGGCCTTGACCTCCTCGTTCGGCTTGACCAGGACCTTGTTCACCACCGCGTCGACCGGCGCGGTCACGGGGATCGGTTTCAGCGGGGAGATCTCGGCCGGCGCGAGCGCCGTGAGGCGGACAGGGATCACGCCCAGCAGCACCGCGGCGGCCACGAGGCCGCCTGCCAGCAGGGCGCGGTTGCGGCCTTTCATCCAGCGCCGCAGGCGCGGCTGGTCCTTGCGCCATGCCCACAGGCCGAAGCCGGTGGTCTGGGCAATCCATTCGGCGACTGCGACATCGGCCTCGCCGAAGGCGGTACCGCGCATGAAGATCATGCCCCCCTGCGGATTGCCGTCGGGACCCGTCAGCGGGCACAGCAGCAAGTGGGCGCGGCACCACTCCTCGCCCTCGGCGGCAAGGCCTTCGGGCAGGTCGGCGAGCGCCTTCGCCTGCGGCGCGCGGAACGGCTCGTGCACCGTGCCGCGGATCAGCTTGGCCAGCCACTGCTGGTAGGGACTGTCCACCGTGACATCGGCGAGGCCCGAGGCCGCGACCACCATCGGGCGCGACAGCGCATCGATGCGCCAGAGGATCGCCTGGTCGAAGGCGAGCGCGGCAGTGGTTTCGTTGACGGCGCGAAACGCCACCTCGCGGTTCGAGCTCGCCGAGCGGATGCGGCGCTCGAATTCGAGCAGCGCGACCGCGGGATTGGCCGGACGGTCCATCGACGCGCTACTGTGCCGCGCGCGCGGGAAACGAGGCCACGCCGACCATGCCGGGCAGCAGGCCCGTGCCCGCGCCGTCGAAGCGCGCTTCCAGTTCGAGCTGCTGACTGACGCCGTCCACCCGTGCATTCAGCTTGGAGATGCGCGCGCGATGCACGCGGCCGGTGTCCTTGATCGTGACCTCGAACGCCGCGCCCGGCCGCAGCCAGCCAGCCCAGGCCGCGGGCACAAACAGCTTGCCGCGCAGCGAAGCGGGATTGACCAGGTCGAGCAGCGCATGGCCCGCCGGCACGCTCTCGGCGACTTTGACGTTGAGCCGCGCGAGCTTGCCGGAAAACGGCGCCGCGACCGTGCAATACGCGGTCTGCGACTCGCGCAGCACGACCTGGCTGCGCGCCTTTTCGGCAGCGGCGGCCGCCAGCGTCACTTCGAGTTCGCCCGCGGCCCCCAGCGCCTGCAGGCGCAGCCGAGACAGGTGCGTCTCGCGCGCGCCGCGATATTCGGCGTCGGCGGACTGCTGCTGCGCCACCTGCTCCGCGCAATCGAATTCGATCAGCGGCGCCCCCGACCTGACGGCGTCGCCCAAGCCAACGTACACGCGCCTGATCTTGCCCGCCATCTGGCTCGACAGCGTCGTCTCCTCGCCCGCGACGACCAGCACGGGAACCTCCGCGGCCTCCTCTCGCGGCGCCACGCCGCCCGGCGCGGCCGGGGCGGCGGCTTGCGCCGCCGCGAGCGGCGGCGCAAGCAAAAGCACGGCGGCCACGGCGGCCGTCCAGGAACGTCGCGAATTGCAGGTCATCATCGTTCTTCCCCAGGGCCGGTGCGGCCCGCTGCGGCTGGTCTCAGGTCAAGATCCGCGCGCAGCCTGAGCGGCGCGCCTCGGACGGCGGGATTATCCTCCTGATCGGCGGCGACCGACGGGCGTGTCACGCTCTCGAGCGACTCGGCCAGGCGCAGCGACGAACGCCGCGTGCGCAGAGGCAGCAGCCGGTCGAGCAGGCGGTAGGCCGCGCCTTCTCCGATCGCCTGCCATTGGCCGTCGTCGACCGGCTCGCTGGTCGTGGTCCTGAATTCGGCCTCGCCGGCTGACGCGCCGGTCGCGCGCAGCAGGCGGACCTTGACGCGCACCCCGCGCCGGCCGTCCTTCACGCTGTCGAGTTCGGCATCGAGCGTCAGCTGCAGCTCGGCGTTCGCCGCGTCGGCAAGCGGAATCTTAGAGAGCTCGAGCACGTGCCGGGCGCCCGCGCGCAGCATTTCGCCCGCCGGCCGCGCCAGCCCTCTGACCTCGCCCACCGCCACCGTGGGGCGGGCCAGGGCGGGCGGACGGGTAAAGCTCGAGCGCTCGAGCTCCGCGAATCGCACTTCCACGGCCTGCGCGAGCGCGGCCACCGTCTTGCCTTCGTCCTCGCGCGGCACCGCGTCGAAGCCGACCGAGTGGTACAGGCGCGCGGCGGCGGCCTGCAGGTTGGCGTAGGAAATGTCGCGGTTCATGCGGCTCGCCATCGCGCGCGCGCGCGTGCGGATTAATTCAAGCTCGGTGTCGATGCCGGCCTTCGCGCTGGAGGCGAGGTAGCCGACGATCAGGTCGTCGTCGCGCGTCGCATCGTTCCAGACCAGGAACTCGTCGGCGATCAACTCGTCGCGCAGCGCGGCGATGCGCGTCTGCGAAAGGACTGCCATCGCCATCGCCAGCCGCCGCGCGCTGTCGGCCTTGAGTTGCGCTTCCTCGGCCCTGCCCAGGGCAGGCAACGAGAACAGGCGCACCAAATTGAGCGCCACCGACAGCCCCGCGGAACTCCAGGTATTGTTGACGAGGAAACGGTTGCTGTCGAAGTTGCGCGCCAGGTCGAAGGTGATGCCGGGCAACAGGCCGACCAGCGCCTTGCGCGCTTCGTCCGCCGAAATGCGCGCGCGGTAGCCTTCCTCGGCGATTTCCGGTCGCGCACGCAGCGCCAGTTCCTCCAGCTTGCCGATGTCGGCGGTGAAATCGAGCACCTCGCGCTCATCGCCGTCGGGACCGGCGACCCGGTAGTCGGTCCCCGGCGGAATGTTCACCAGCGCGGCGAGCTCGAGGCGCGCCTGCCCCAGTTCCTGGCGCCGGAAGCTGATCTGCTGCGCCAGGTCGAGCAGCGCGCGGCGCAGCGTCGCCGTCTGCTGCGGCGGCAGCAGCTTGCGAGCCTCGATCACCCGCGTGCGCTCCGAGGCGCGGTCGATTTCGGCCAACAGCGCGTCGGCGGCGGGCAGCAGCCGCTGCGCCGCTTCGGCCCGCCACCAGGCGACGCGCACGTCGTGCACCAGGGTCTGCATCGCCTTGCGGCGCCGCTCCTCGGCGATCAGGCTCTGGTCGGCGAGTTGCCGGGCGCGGAAATAGCTGACGCCGAAGTCGAGCAGGTTCCAGCTGAAGCCCAGGCTGGCGGTGTCCCGGTTGCGTTCCGTGGACGCGGACGGGTTGGTCGCGACCTGGCCGTTGGGCGAAAATCCGAAGCCGAAGGCATCGTTGTTCCGGGTGGTGTACCCGGCGTTGGCCGTCAGGCGCGGCAGTAGGTCGAAGCGGGCCACGTCGATCTGCGCCTCGGCGGCGGCCTGCTCCATTTGCCTCTGGCGATATTCGGCCTGGTACTTGATGGCACGCGCCATGGCCTCGGCAAGCGTGAGCGGACCCTTGAGCGGTTCCTGCGCCTCGAAGAGCGCCGCGTAGGACTGCGCCGCAAGCCGCGCGCGCGCATCTGCATCGAGGGGCGACGGCATCACCGTACAGCCCGCCAACAGCGTGACGACCGCCATGCACCCTAAATTCTTCATTGATTCAAAGAAGTATAGCCCGCCCAGCGCGGGCGGGCCTACGGTGTGGGCGGCTTTTCGCTGTCTCCTGCGTTGGCGACGCGATCGAGCAGCGGATCGCGGGCGGATTGGACCCCGCGCAACTGCTCGCTGAAAGTGGGCGCGCCTGCGGGCGCAGGCTTGCCCGCGCCGCCCTTGGGCGCGGTGCGCGTTTCGGTTGCCCGCTGTTGCGCCTGCCGGGCCGCTTCGAGGCGGGCTTTCTCGGCTTCTTCGGCATCGACGTCGAGGCCGAGCTTGCCGTCCTTCGCCGCCTGTAGCCCGGCCGCAGCAGCTTCCCTGATCGCTTCGGCCGAGAAGCGGAACGTGGTGCGCGCCTCGCGCCCGTCGGCGTCCCGCGCAATGACCTCGATCTCGATCTCGCCTTCGAGCCCGCGCGGCGGTTCGCCGCTGAAGCTGCCGCGGATGCGGTCGAAACTGAGCCACTCGGGAAGCGGGCGGCCGTCGGAGAGCCGGGCCTCGAGCAGCACGACGGCGCTCGGATCGGTATGGGCGAAGGCGTCGCTCGGAATGCGCAGGCCCGCGCCGTCGGACACCAGGCGATCGCTGCTGATCCCCTGGAAGACGAACAGGCGATGCTCGTCGCCAGTTGCCATGTTGCGCATCGCGACCGGGATGTCGGCGCCCGACAACCTCGCCACCGGGAAGCCCACCGGTTCGGCCAGGGCGAACGGCGCGCCCGCATCCGGCAGGACCTTCAAGCCAAAGGTGTCGCCCTGCTGGGACAGCGCGCCTGAAGGCAGGAGCTTCGCGTCCGCCTGCGCCGGCAAGAGCGTCGCCGATTGCGCGAGAGGCGCCACCGGCCGGAAAACCACCGAGGCCTCGCGACCCGCGTCGTCGCGCGCAATCAGCCGCACCTCGACGTCCGCTGCCGCGGGTGACGGCGGCTTGCCGGCGAATTCCCCGGTGCGGTTGTCGAACTGCATCCACGCCGGCAGCGGCGAGCCGTCGGCGAGCGTGGCGCTCAGCCGGATCACCGCGTTGCCGTCGGTATGGGCGAACGCGTCGCCCGGCACCCGGTAGTTGATGCTGCCGTCGGGCGCCGGAACCACGTCGTGCACGCCCCTGTAGACGTAAAGCTGTTGCTCTTGCCCCTGGGCCTGCGGGCCGTCAGAACCCGCCGCGGTCGGTGGCAGCGCGTTCAGCGCCGCGACAAGCGAACTCGCTCCGCCGCCGCCCTGCACGGCGCCTAAGGTGCCGGCCGCGCCGCCCAGATTCGACGGCGCGGTGGTGGCATCCGGGCCGGTGCCGCCTCCCAGAGGAACGCCCGGCAGCGCCGACGATAGCGCCGACGATAGCGCCGGCGATAGCACCGTGCCACCGGTCGTCGTGCCGCCCGTGGCTGGGGGCGTCGCGGCAGGCAAGGGGGCGGGTGGGACGAGCACGGTCACCGGCGTCGTGGGCGTCCCGGTCACGTAATTCCAGGTCCCCGTGGCAACGCCCGTATTGCCCGCGACATTGGCCGAACTGACGCTCGCCTGGATCGTGAGGTCGGCATCGGCCAGCAGGTCGGTTCCCGCCACGCTGATGTTGAAAGTGCGGGTGGCGCTCACTGTCCCGGTGTAGCTCGTGCCATTCACCACCAGCGTCACGCCGTCGCCTGGCGCCGCATCCCCGCCAACCACGCCCGTGACCGGCAGCGTCGTGGCAGCACCTGCCGCGGTGACGATGTCGCTCATCGTGATGCTCGACGTGATCATGATCGTCGGCACTGGTGCGATGATGTCCACCAGATAGCTCTCGGCGCCCGCGGCCGTACCCGCGTTGCCTGCCGCATCGCTCGTCGTGATCGAGGCGTCGATCGTGAAGTCTGCGTC
>JBDTRO010000159.1:0-5445 GCA_039931635.1 Betaproteobacteria bacterium
ATCACCTCGGTGCTGATCAACACGCCGGGGGAATCGGCGTCGGTGGTTACCTGCCTCGATGGCTACCAGATGGCGCTGCAGGGGCGCGCGGGGCCGGCGCTGGGCATCGCCGCGATCGGTTCGTTCATCGCCGGCACTGTCGGCGTGGTGCTGCTGATGCTGGTGTCGCCATTGCTGGCGCGCTGGTCGCTATCCTTCGGCCCGCCGGAGACGTTCGCGCTGATGCTGCTGGGCCTGACCACGGTCACCCTGCTCACCGGGGAGAGTGCGCTGAAGGGCTACATCAGCATGATATTCGGCCTGATGCTCGCCATGGTTGGCTTCGACATCATCTCGGGCGACGCCCGCTACGCCTTCGGCATTCCCGAAATGATGGACGGGATGGACTTCCTGCCGGCCGCGATCGGATTGTTCGGGCTTGGCGAAGTGCTTGCGGGCGCGGAAGAGGCGAAGGGCAGCGTCATTCCGAAGGGCCGCTACGGTTTGCGCGACGTCATGCCGAGCGCGCAGGACTGGGTGCGCAGCCGCTGGGCAATCGTGCGCGGCACGGTGATGGGTTTCGCGGTTGGCCTGCTGCCGGGCGCGGGCCCGACAGTTGCGTCGTTTCTTTCCTATGCGGTCGAAAAGAAGGTCTCAAAGCATCCGGAGGAGTTCGGCAAGGGCGCGATCGAAGGCGTGGCGGGGCCCGAGTCGGCCAACAACGCCGCCGCCACCGGCGCCATGGTACCGATGCTGACGCTGGGCATCCCCGGGTCTGCGACCACCGCCATCATGCTGGGCGGCCTGATGATGTGGGGCCTGCGGCCGGGCCCGCTGCTGTTCGAGAAGAATCCCGAGTTCGTCTGGGGGCTGATTGCCTCGCAGTACATCGCCAACGTGATGCTGCTCGTTCTGAGCACCGCGTTCATTCCGCTGTTCGTGCGGGCATTGCGCGTGCCCTACACGATCCTGATGCCGCTCATCGTCGTGTTCTGCATCACGGGCGCGTTTTCGCTGAAGAACAGCATCTGGGACGTCGGCCAGATGCTCGCATTCGGCGTGCTCGGCTACGCGATGAAGAAACTCGACTATTCGCCCGCCGCGCTGGTGCTCGCGCTGGTGCTGGGGCCGCTGGCGGAGCGCGCGCTGCGCCAGTCCCTGATCATCTCGGACGCCGGGCTCGGGATACTTTTTATGAGGCCGATCTCGGCGGTGCTGATGGTGGCGGCGCTCGCCGCGGTGGCGGT
The DNA here is from genome assembly GCA_039931635.1 of Betaproteobacteria bacterium. GTDB lineage: Bacteria > Pseudomonadota > Gammaproteobacteria > Burkholderiales > SG8-39 > RBG-16-66-20. The sequence continues at coordinate 1,227 of JBDTRO010000159.1, forward strand.
GCCCGTCGTGCGCGCCATCATGCCGGCGCGCCGGCGCGCCTCGCCAGACGTGCTTTAGGCGCTGCGCTGCTCAATACCGTGGTGGACCGCCGCGCGTTCGCGGACGAGCGCATTGCCCACGCGTGAAACGAATGGGTCCCCGCCTGCGCGGGGATGACGTTACTGGTGCCCGATGTTCAGGGCGCCGCCGCCGTCCACCAGCAAGTCCACCCCGGTGATGAAATTCGCCTCGTCGGAGGCGAGGAACAGCGCCGCGTTCGCCACGTCCCAGGCGGTGCCCATCCTGCGCCGCAGCGGCACGCGTGCGTCGCGCATCGCGGCGATCTCGGCGCGGCTCTTGCCGGTCTGCCGCGCGCGCGTGTCCACTGCCATCGGCGTATCCATAAGGCCCGGCAGGATGGAATTGGCGCGGATGCCGTATTCGGCGTTCTGGATCGCGAGCTGCTGCGTGTAGGCCACCATCGCCGCCTTGGTGGCCTTGTAGGCGACGTAGGGATAGCGCTCGACCGCGGCGAGCGAAGAAATCATCAGGATCACGCCGGACTTCTGCGCCCGCATCACGGGCAGCACATGCTTGCAGGCCATCACCACGCCGCGCAGGTTGATGGCGACCACCCGGTCGAAAGCCGCCTCGGTGATCTCGGTGGGCGACGCGTCGCCGCCCGCGATGCTCACGCCGACGTTGTAGTGGAGGACGTCGATGCGGCCCCAGCGCTTCTGCGCCGCGGCAATCATCGCCGCCAGGGCGGATTCCTTCGTCACGTCGGCTTCGAAGGCGAAGCAGTCGCCGCCTTCCTTTCGCACGATTGCCGCGGTCTCCTCGGCCAGCGCGAGTTCGCGGTCCACCGACATGACTTTCGCGCCTTCCTGCGCGAAGCGCAGCGCGGTGGCGCGCCCGTTGCCCATGCCGCTGCCCGGGCTCTGGCCGGCACCGACGACGATGGCGGTCTTGTCTTTTAACCTCACTCGACTTTCATGCCGGTGGCCTTCACGACACCGGCCCACTTGGTGATGTCGTCGCGCAGGAACTTGTCGAATTGATCGATCGTCATGGTCATTGGCGCAGCGCCCTGCTTGCCCCAGGTTTCTTTTACTTCTTGCGAACTCAATATTTTCGTCGTCTCCATGTTCAGTCGCGCCAGGACCGGATGCGGCGTGCCGGCCGGCGCCATCAGTCCAAGCCAGATGCCGGTTTCGTAGCCCGGTACACCGGCTTCGGCGAGCGTGGGGACGTTGGGCAGCACGGTTGAGCGCAGCTTGCCGGTGGTACCCATGGCCTTAAGCTTGCCGGCCTGGACGTTTGGCGCCATGGTGGTGATGGCATCGATCATCATCTGCACCTGGCCGCCGAGAATTCCGATCCGCGCGCCGTCGCTGCCCTTGTAGGGCACGTGCACGATATCCACTCCGGCCATGGCCTTGAACAGCTCGCCCGCCATGTGATACGGCGTGCCAGGGCCTGAAGAAGCGTAGTTCAATTCCTTCGGTTTCGCCTTCGCGAGCGCAATGAATTCCTTCAGGTTGTTCGCCGGCACCCCGGGGTGTATCACCATCAGCAGGTCCGAGTAATTGATGCCGTTGATCGGCGCGAGGTCCTTCATCAGGTCATAGGGCTTTTTCGGGATCAGGGTCTCGTTCACCGTGTGGGTGTTCGACATCATCAGCAGCGTGTAGCCGTCGGGCGCCGACTTCGCGACCGCGTCGCTGCCGATCACCGCGCCGGCACCCGGCCGGTTTTCGACCACGAAGGGCTGCCCCATGGCGTCGCCCAGGCGCGCGCCAACGAAACGCGCATAGATGTCGGCGGGCCCGCCGACGCCGAAGGGCACGATGATCTTCACCGGGCGCGCCGGGTACGCCTGGGCGTGAACGGCCTGATGGAAAAAGAAAAGACCGAAAAATGCGATCGCGAGACGGGACATGAATTCCTCCTGGGCCGCAGCTTAGAATAGCCGTCAGGAAATGAACACTAAAAAATCGAAATTCATTCCAATCCTGCCCTCCCGCGTCACGGTGGAGGGCCTTGATCGCGCTCCCCATCGCGCCTTCCTGCGTGGGCTGGGGCTCTCGGACGCCGACCTCAAGCGGCCGTTCGTCGGCGTCGTCTCCACCGACGGACGCGTCACGCCCTGCAATGCGCTGCTGGGCGCCCTGGCGAAGGACGCTTGCGCGGGCGTGCGCGATGCGGGCGGTGTGCCGTTCGATTTTGCTTCCATAGCCGTCGCGGACTCGATGTCCATGAACCACGGCGGCATGCGCTATTCGCTGGTATCGCGGGAAATCATCGCCGACGGCGTCGAGGCCGTGGTGCGCGGCCATGCCTACGATGCACTGGTCGCCTTCGCCGGCTGCGACAAGACGCTGCCCGGCATGATGATGGCGATGGTGCGCCTGAACCTGCCATCGCTGTTCATGTACGGCGGTGCGGCACTGCCGGGGCGCCTGCACGGCAAAGACGTCACGGTGCTCGATACCTACGAAGCGGTCGGTGGCGTGTACGCCGGCACGGTCTCGCGCAAGGAACTGGATGTCCTTGAGCACGTTTGCCTGCCGGGCCTCGGCGCCTGTCCCGGCCAGTTCAGTGCCAACACCATGGCGATGGTGTCCGAAACGCTTGGCCTGGCGCTGCCGGGGTCGGCCACCATGCCGGCCGTCGATCCGGCGCGCGGCGCGCAGGCGCGTGAAGCAGGCCGCGTGGTGATGGAACTGCTGACGAAGGGCGGCCCGCTGCCGCGCGAGCTGGTGACGAGCAAGAGCCTGGAGAATGCCTGCGCCGCGGTCGCCGCGACCGGCGGCTCGACCAACGCCGGCCTGCACATCCCCGCCATCGCGCATGAGGCGGGCATCCGGTTTTCTCTCGATGACCTCGCGCGCGTCTCGAAGCGCACGCCGCTCATCGCCGACATGAAACCCGGCGGCAGATATCTATCCAAGGACCTGCACGCGATCGGCGGCGTCTACGCGGTGCTGAAGGAACTGCTCAGGCGCGGCGACCTGCACGGCGACTGCCTTACTGTTTTTGGAACTTCTTTAGAGAGTGAATTAAAAGCACACCCCGGCGCAGACGGGCGGGTGATTCCCAGGAAACCGCTCTCCGAAACCGGCGGCATCGTCGTGCTCAAGGGCAACCTTGCGCCCGATGGCGCGCTGCTCAAGGTGGCAGGGCTGAAGTCCCTGCGCTTCGAAGGCCGCGCACGCGTGTTCGATTCCGAGGAGGCCTGCGTCGATGTCGTGCGGCGGCAGGCCTACAAACCGGGCGACGTGCTGGTGATCCGCTTCGAGGGGCCCAAGGGCGGTCCCGGCATGCGCGAAATGCTCGGCGTCACGGCGCTCCTGTATGGACAGGGCGTGGGCGAAAAGGTGGCGCTGGTCACCGACGGCCGTTTCTCCGGCGCGACGCGCGGCATGATGGTCGGCTACGTTTCCCCGGAAGCGGGAGTCGGCGGGCCGCTGGCGCTGGTGAAGAATGGTGACAGGATCCTGATTGATGCCGCCGAGGGGAAGCTGAGTCTTCTCGTTCCGTTGAGCGAATTGAAAAAACGAACGGCGAAACCGCCCAGACAATCTCTTTCCGGCGTCCTCGAAAAATACGCCGCCCAGGTCGGCTCCGCTTTCCGCGGCGCGGTCACGCATAGCGGTCCGCGCAAATGAAACTCGGCTACATCGGCCTTGGTCTGATGGGCAAGCCCATGGCGCTGCGGTTGCTCGCTGCAGGCCACGAAATGACGGTCTGGAACCGCAGCCGCGACAAGCTGGCGCCATTGTTGGAGAAGGGCGCGAAGGCGGCCGGATCTCCCGCGGAGGTCGCTTGCGCGTCCGAGATCGTCATGATGTGCGTCACCGATCAGAAAGCCGCCGAGGATGTCCTGTTTTCGTCCCAGGGCGTGGTTCATGGAAGCGCAAAGCTGGTCATCGACTTCTCCAGCATCGCGCCGGCCTCGGCGCGGGATTTTTCGAAAAGACTGGCAGCAAAGGGCATCGGCATGATCGATGCGCCGGTGTCGGGCGGGGTGCCAGGCGCGGAGAAGGGCACGCTGGTGGTAATGGCCGGCGGCAAGGCCGAAGATTTCGAGCGAGTCCGACCAGTGGTGATGCAGCTCGCGCTGCGCTTCACGCGCATGGGCGATTCGGGCGCCGGGCAGGTGACCAAGCTGTGCAACCAGATCATCGTCGGCGGCCTGCTCCCTGTGCTCGCCGAGGCCATCCGTCTCGCCGAAGC
>JBDTRO010000160.1:0-17811 GCA_039931635.1 Betaproteobacteria bacterium
GGATGTCGATGCGGGCCGAGGCGTAGAACTTGAGCGCGTTGCCACCGGTGGTGGTTTCGGGGCTGCCGAACATGACACCGATCTTCATCCGGATCTGGTTGATGAAGATGACCAGCGTATTGGTGCGCTTGATGTTGGCGGTGAGCTTGCGCAGCGCCTGGCTCATGAGGCGCGCCTGCAGACCCATCTGCGGCTCGCCCATCTCGCCTTCGATTTCTGCCTTGGGGGTGAGCGCGGCCACCGAGTCGATCACGATCACGTCCACCGCACCCGAGCGCACCAGCATGTCGGCAATCTCGAGCGCCTGCTCGCCCGTATCGGGCTGGGAGATGAGGAGGTCCTCGGTTTTCACGCCGAGCTTGGCGGCGTAGGAAATGTCGAGCGCGTTCTCCGCGTCGATGAAGGCGGCCGTGCCGCCGATTTTCTGCATCTCGGCGATGACCTGCAGCGTCAGGGTCGTCTTGCCGGAGGATTCCGGCCCGTAGATCTCGACCACCCGGCCGCGCGGCAGGCCGCCGACGCCCAGGGCGATGTCCAGGCCCAGGGACCCGGTCGATACGACGTCGATGTCCTTGATCGCGGCATCGTCCATCTTCATGATGGAGCCCTTGCCGTACTGCTTCTCGATCTGCGCCAGCGCTGCTTCCAGCGCCTTTTGCCTGTTGTTGTCTTCCATGCTGTACCTCTTCTAATGGCTGTCGACATCTGCGGCGGGCCGGGCCCGGGTCGACACCGGATACTGTATAAATGCACATGTATTCTGTTCGGTTGACAGTGCCCTGTCAAATGGCCTGCGGTAAAATCCGAAAAACCTTTTGGAGACAAGACGATGGCGAAAATTTCATTCCTCGGGCTCGGCGTCATGGGCTACCCGATGGCAGGCCACCTGCTGAAGAAGGGCGGCCATGAAGTCACAGTCTACAACCGCAGCCCGGCCAAGGCCGCGCAGTGGGTCAAGGAGTACGGCGGCGGGTCCGCCGCCACCCCGAAAGAGGCGGCCCAGGGCGCGGACTTCGTCCTGATGTGCGTCGGCAACGACGACGACGTGCGCTCGGTGGCGTTTGGCGACAACGGCGTGCTCGCCGGCATCCGCAAAGGCGCGATCCTGATCGACCACACCACCGCATCGGCCGTCGTCGCCAGGGAATTGCATGGCAAGTGCAAAGAGAAGGGCGTCGGCTTCATCGACGCTCCCGTTTCGGGCGGCCAGGGCGGCGCGGTAAACGCACAGCTCGGCATCATGTGCGGCGGCGACCAGGTTGACTACGACAAGGCGCAGCCGGTGCTCGCCGTCTACGCCAAGATGTGCGCGCTGGTCGGCACGCCCGGCGCGGGCCAGCTCACCAAGATGGTCAACCAGATGGCGATCGTCGGCATCCTGCAAAGCCTCTCCGAAGCGCTCAACTTCGGCATGAAAGCAGGCCTCGACATGGAGAAGGTGATCTCGGTGATCTCCAAAGGCGCGGCGCAGTCCTGGCAGATGGACAACCGCTGGAAGACCATGGTCGAGGGCAAGTTCGAGGGCTTCGGTTTCGCCGCCGAATGGATGCGCAAGGACCTGAACATCGCGCTGGCGGAAGCGAAAAAGAACGGCACCTTCCTGCCCAGCACCGCGCTGATCGAGCAGTACTACGGCCGCATCTGCGCGCGAGGCAACGGCCGCTGGGACAACTCGGCCCTGATGGACCTGCTGAAGTAAGGCTAGGAGAGCAGGAGCGCCAGCAGGCGCTATTCGACGAGGCTGCGAACGCGGAAGCGGCCGTCGTCGCGGAACAGGAAGGTTTCCATAAATTTCACTGAGCCGTCGCGGCGGCGTACAGTAAACGCAGGCTCGGCGAACGGCGCGGCTCGCCTCACGCTGTCCATGGCGCGGTTTTCAAGCGCCTTGTAGCCGTTTGAGCGGCGCACTGCAACCTGCGCCAGCCGGCCCTCGCGATCGATGGTGATGTCGAGCACCACGATCGACTTGAACATCTCGGGCAGGGGATCTTCAAATATATCCGGGCTGGCGCGCGCGATGCGCTCGGCCACGGATTTCTTGTAGCCGTCGAGCGTCAACGACGGAATGGCGGGGGCAGGCTGCGGCGGTGGCGGTGGGGGTGCGGTCCGGGGCAAGGCGGCCTGAGGCTGTTCGGGCGTGCGGCCCGGCGGCGGCGCAGAGCAGGCAGCGAGCATCGCCGCGGCCGCCAATCCCAGCTTCGGGTATCTCCTCTTCATGGGTATTGGAGTCGCGCGCCGGCAACTCGTTCCCCGGTCCCGCCGTCGTCAGCCGCCGACAGCCGCGCCCAGGCGGATGGGAATGCGCTTGCGCCCGAAGGGCTTGCCGAATTTCTGGTAGCGGCCATGCAGCGCCGCGCCGCAGTGCGTGCATGCGCCCGCGTCGGTCAGCCGGTAGCTGCGGATCTCGTACCAGTCGCGCACGATGACCGCGTTCTCGCAGGCGTGGCAGAAGGTGGATCCGCCCTCCTCGTCATGCACGTTGCCGGTGTAGACGTAGCGCAGGCCAGCCAGCCGCGCGATCTCCCGCGCGCGCGTCAGGGTGGCCGGCGGCGTTGCCGGGATGTCGCGCATCTTCCAGTCGGGATGGAAGGCGGAGAAATGCAGCGGCACGTCCGGTCCGACGTGCTGCATGATCCATTTGCACTCGGCGCGCAACTCTTCGTCCGAATCGTTCTTGCCGGGGATGAGGAGCGTGGTGATCTCGGTCCAGACCTGCGTTTCCTTCACCAGGTATTCGAGCGTATCGAGCACCGGCTGCAGCCGGCCGCCGCAGACGCGGTGGTAGAAATCGTCGGTGAACGCCTTCAGGTCGACGTTCGCCGCGTCCATTTTTTCGTAGAACGCGCGCCGCGGCGCAGCGTGGATGTACCCGGCGGTCACCGCCACGGTCTTGACGTCGCGCGCATGGCAGGCATCGGCGATGTCCATCGCGTACTCGGCGAAGATCACCGGATCGTTGTAGGTGAAGGCGACGGAGCGGCAGCCGAACCTGACCGCGGCCGCCGCGATCGCGTCGGGCGACGCCGCGTCGGTGAGCCGGTCCATCGCGCGCGATTTCGAAATGTCCCAGTTCTGGCAGAACTTGCAGGCGAGATTGCAGCCCGCGGTGCCGAAGGACAGGATGCTGGTGCCGGGATAGAACTGGTTGAGCGGCTTTTTCTCTACCGGATCGACGCAGAAACCCGAAGAGCGGCCGTCCGTGGTGAGCACCATGCGGCCATTTTCCATCTTGCGCACGAAGCACATGCCGCGCTGGCCCTCGTGCAGCCGGCAGTCGCGCGGGCAGAGGTCGCACTGGATGCGACCGTCGCCGAGGCTATGCCACCAGCGCGCTTCCACGCATCCCCGCCATGCTCACTTGAATTTGAGGGCCCGGTAGCGCGAAACCGTGCAGCGTGTCAGGCGCGTTTCGGCCGGCAGCCCGGCCTTTTTCAGCAGCTGGTCCAGGAACTGGCGCTTGTCGGGCAGCGCCTCCCAGACCTGCGGCAGGTAGGTCGCGCGCTTGCCGTCGCATTCCAGGATCAGGCCGTCGTCACCGGCGCGGATGCGGGCGAGCAGCTCGGCCTCGTCGGCGAACGCGATCGGCTTGGGCGCCGAGAGCATCGACACTTCGACGCGGCAGAGCGGCCATTCATCGCGCTTGAGTTTCGGGAAGCGCGGATCCTGGAACGCCGCCGCGCGCGCGTTGGAGGCGACATCCTCGCCGATCGGCCGGACCGCCGCGAGACTGCCGATGCAACCGCGCAGCTGGCCGTCCTTGGTCAGGGTGACGAAGGTCGCGCCGGGTTGCAGGAGCCAGGGCAGGTGGTTTCGTTTCGTCGGCACCGAATTCAGGCCCAGGCCGTTCGAGATCGCGCCCCTGGCAATCTCGATCAGGACGCGGCCCGCCTGCTCCGCGGATACCGCGTCGCCTTCATGGAGCGCGAACGAGGAATACCCGACCACGCGCGCCTTGCCGCCCGCGGCGTCGCCGGAGTTGCAGGCGTTCAGCATGCGCACCGTCAGGCCCTTCTTCGCCGCCAGCGACAGCAGTCCGTTCAACGGCGTCGCGCCGCAGGCTTCCTGGTGGTCGAGGTCCGTGGCAAAGCCCAGGATGCGCGCCAGGGTCGCGCCATCGATGCGCTTCGCCTCGTCGTAGCTGTGGTAGTGCGACAGGTCGGTGCTGATGACGATCAGCGTTTCCGGCCCGCCCCAGAGATGCTCCAGCACCTGCGCCACTTCCTCGACGGTGGCCGCGCTCACCGCCAGCGGCACCAGCGCGAACTCTCCCAGCATCTTCTGCAGGAACGGCAGCTGCACTTCCAGCGAATGCTCCTGCGAGTGCGCCGCCCCGCTCGTCACCACCTGCTTGAGTCCGGCGAGCGAGCGCACCGCCTCGGCATCCACCGGGATGCGGCCGAGCGGCGTTTCGAACGCCTCCGCCTCCGGCAGCGCGAGGCCCCTGCCCGGCACATAGTGCGAAGGGCCGATCAGCACCACGCGCGTGACGGTGCCGCGCGCGGCGGCAAGTTCCTCGTAGGCATGCGCCGCGCACGCGCCGGAATAGATGTAGCCCGCATGCGGCACGATCAGCGCCTTGGGAAAGCCGAATTTCGGCTCCAGGCTTTCCACGCCGTCGAGCAGCTCGCCCAGTTCGGCCGCGAGCTGGGGCGCGTTGCCGGGGTAGAACGTTCCGGCCACCGCCGCAGGGCGAATATTCGCAGTCTGGCTCACAGGCATTTCAGCACTCCCCGCAGGGCTTGCACCACCGATTGACGACGAACGCTGGCGCGGTTGCCTTTGAAGCGCTTCGTCTCGCTGCGGATTTTACGCCCGCGCGCAAAGGCGAAACAGACCGTGCCGACCGGCTTGCCGGGCGCGCCGCCGCCGGGTCCGGCAATGCCCGTGACGGACAAGGCGATGGTGCCGCGGCTATTGCGGAGCGCGCCGCGCGCCATCTCGCGCGCAGTGGGTTCGCTCACCGCGCCGTGGCGCGCCAGGGTCGCCTGGCGCACGCCAAGTGCCTCCCTCTTGGCCGCGTTCGAGTAGGTGACGTAGCCGCGCTCGAACCAGCCCGAAGAGCCTGCCACCGACGTTACCGCCTGCGCGACCCAGCCGCCGGTACAGGACTCGGCAGTGACCAGAACAGCGCTTGCCGCCGCCAGTTTTTTACCTACCTGCCGTGCAAGCTTTTCGATCAAAAGAAAATCCTCTTGGCGAGCGCCAGGACCAGCAGCGTATACCCGGCGGCAAGCAGATCGTCGAACATCACGCCGAAGCCGCCCTTGAAGCGCATTTCCGCCTGTCGGATCGGCGGCGGCTTGACGACGTCGAAGGCGCGGAACAGGAAAAACCCCGCCGCCTGCCACCACGGGTCCTGCGGCGCGACGGCGAGGATCAGCAGGAAGGCGACGATTTCGTCCCAGCACATCGCGCCATGATCGGCGACGCCGAGATGGCGTCCTGTCAGTTCGCAGGCCCAGACGCCGACCCCGAACAGCAGCGCAAGAAAGCCGAGCAGCACGATCGGATCGTAGCCGCCGCCGATCGCCCACCAGAGGGGAAACGCCACCAGGGTGCCGGCGGTGCCCGGCGCGAACCGCGACAGGCCCGCGCCGAAGCCGAGCGCGATGAAGTGGGCCGGATGGCTGAACGTGAACTGCGCCGTCGGCCGCGCGATGATCATGGCGCGAAATGATCGAAGCCGCGCTGCATGGCCATCGGCCTGCCGTGCGCATCGATCACTTCCAGCGTTGCCTCTCCCGCCCGGATGCTGCCGACGCGCGACAGCGCGAGCTTGAATTCGGCCGACAGCGCGACGAGTTCGGGCCGGCTCGCCTGCGGTGCGGTAAACGCCAGCTCGTAGTCATCGCCGCCGGAAAGCACCAGCCGCGCCTGAAGGTTTTCGTCCTGGATCCTCATGACATCCGCGGATCGGGGCAGCAGGCCGTATTCGACCACGGCGCCGACGCCGGAGCGCGCCAGAATATGCCCGAGGTCCTGCGCGAATCCGTCCGAGACGTCGATCGCCGCGCTGGCGAGGCCCCGCAGCCGCTCGCCCAACTCCACGCGCGGCTCGGGTTCGTCCAGCCGCCTGGCCGCCGCGGCGATGCCCGGCTGCACCAGCGCAAGCGCCGCATCGCCGAGCTGGCCGGAGACCCAGATATCGTCGCCGGCATGCGCCCCGGCCCGGAACAGCGCAAGGCCCTTCGGCACCTCGCCCAGGATGGTGACGCAGATGGTCAGGGGCCCGCGCGTGGTGTCGCCGCCGATCAACTCGACGCCGAAGCGCTCGGCCAGCGCGAAGAAACCCATCGCGAACTGATCCAGCCACGCTTCGTTCGCCGCCGGCAGCGCGAGCGCGAGCGTTACCCAGCGCGGCGCGGCGCCCATTGCCGCCATGTCGGAAAGATTGACCGCCAGGGCCTTGTGCCCGAGCTTGCGCGCATCCGCCCCAGAAGGGAAATGCCGCCCTTCCAGCAACAGGTCGGTGGACACGGCGAGCTCCATGCCGGCGCTCGGCCGCAGCAGCGCGGCATCGTCGCCTACCCCAAGCGCGGCGCTGCGCGCGGGACGGTCGAAATATTTCTTGATCAGTTCAAATTCGGAAAGCAAGGCACTACACCGCCTGCCGGACCCGCGCGATTTCCTCGGCGCGCAGCGCCAGCGCCAGCTTTTCCAGCACGCCGTTGATGAACTTGTGGCCGTCGGTGCCGCCGAAACTCCGCCCGAGTTCGATCGCTTCGTTCAGCACCACCTTGAAAGGCGTTTCCGGCCGCGTCGAAAGTTCGCAGGCGCCGATCAGCAGGATCACGCGCTCGACCGGCGACAGCGATGCGAGGCTGCGGTTCAGGTGGGGCGTGATCAATTTCTCCAGGGAATCGCTTTTGCTGACGACATCCGCAATCAATTCCCCGGCAAATTTCTGGTCGCAGCGCACCCAGCCCTCCAGCGTCTGCGCCTGCGCCAGGGCATCGCCGCCTGCGAGCTTCCACGCATAGAGCGCCTGCAACGCAATTTCGCGCGCGCGCCGCCGGGCGGTCGTCCGGGCGCCGGCGCCCTTCAGCGCCACTTCGCCGCCAGGTCCTGCCGCAGGCGCGCCATCTCCAGCGCGACGCGCACCGCCTCGGCGCCCTTGTCCCTGCGCGCGAGCGCCTGCGCCTCGTCGTTCGTGGTCAGAATGCCGTTGGCGACCGGCAGGCCGCATTCGAGCGCGACCTCCATGACGCCGCGCGCCGATTCGTTCGCAACCACCTCGAAATGGTAGGTGTCGCCGCGGATCACCGCACCGACGGCGACCAGCGCATCGAAGCGGCCCGACTGCGCCATCCACTGCAGCGCAAGCGGAATCTCGAGCGCGCCGGCCACGGCGACGAACTCGGCTTCGGCTCCCGAGCGCGCCAGCTCGGCGCGCGCCGACTCGAGGAGCGCGTTGCAAATCTCTTCGTTGAAACGCGAGTGGACGATGCCGATGCGCATCAACCGCGCCCGGCGGCAGGGCCCGTCACGTAGCCGGTGACTTCCAGGCCGAAGCCGGCCATGCTCGGCATCTTGCGCGGCGCAGCCAGCAGCCGCATCCTGCCGACGCCCAGGTCGCGCAGGATCTGCGCGCCGATACCGTAGCTGCGCAGGTCCATGCTGCGGCCTTGGCGCGCCGGGCGCTGGCCGGAAAGCTGCGCGGCGAGCTGCGCCTGCAGCATCTCGCCGGACTGGCTGCAATTCATGAGCACCATCACGCCGGCGCCCGCCGCGCGAATCGCCTCGAGCGCCTCGCCGACGCCCCAGGAGTGCGTTCCGCGGCCCGCATCCAGCAGATCGAGCACCGACAGAGGCTCGTGCACGCGCACCAGAACTTCTTTCGCGGAATCGATCTTCCCCAGGATCAGTGCGAGATGAATCGAACCAAGCGCATGATCCTTGTAGGACACCAGCTGGAATTTTCCCCAGGGCGTCTCGATCGCCCGCTCCGAGACGCGCTGCACCATGGATTCGTTGCGGCTGCGGTATTCGATCAGGTCGGCGATGGTGCCGATCTTGAGCTTGTGCTCGGCGGCGAATTCCATCAGATCGGGCAGGCGCGCCATCGCGCCGTCGTCGCGCATGATTTCGCAGATCACGGCGGCCGGCGTCAGGCCGGCGAGCGCCGACAGGTCGCAACCCGCCTCCGTGTGCCCTGCGCGCACCAGCACGCCGCCGGGCTGCGCCATCACCGGGAATATGTGTCCGGGCTGCACGATATCGGCAGGCCTCGCGTCCTTCGCCACCGCCGCGCGCACGGTACGTGCGCGGTCATGCGCCGAGATGCCGGTGGTGACGCCCTCGGCGGCTTCGATCGAGAGCGTGAAGTTGGTGGCCATCTGCGCGCGGTTGTCGCGCACCATGAGCGGCAGCGCGAGCTGGCGGCAGCGTTCCTCGGTGAGCGTAAGGCAGACCAGGCCGCGCGCGTGCTTGGCCATGAAATTCACCGCTTCCGGCGTTACATGCTCCGCCGCGAGGACCAGGTCACCCTCGTTTTCGCGGTCTTCATCGTCGACCAGCACGACGATTTCGCCGGCGCGCATCGCGGCGATGATTTCGGTGGTCGGGCAGATGGCGGTTTTTTCGCGGCGCATGGTTTCAACCTCACACGGGCGGATTATATGCCCGCACCGCCGGCAATTCCCTGCCGCGCTACTCGGGGGCCTTGTCCTCGGCCACGTCGGCACGCTCGGCGGACTTGTCGCCGAGCCGCTCCCTGATGCGCGCGCTCTTGCCCGAGCGCTGGCGCAGGTAATAGAGCTTGGAACGGCGCACTTCGCCCTTGCGCTTCACCTCGATGCCGGCGATCAGCGGCGAATAGGTCTGGAAGGTCCGCTCGACGCCCTCGCCGGAGGAAATCTTGCGCACGATGAAGGCAGAGCGCAGCCCGCGGTTGCGCTTCGCGATCACCACACCCTCGAAGGATTGCTCGCGCTTCTTGTCGCCCTCGACCACGTTCACGCGCACGGCGACGGTGTCGCCCGGCGAGAACTCGGGGACGGTCTTCTTCATGCGCTGCATCTCTTCGTGCTCGAGCTTCTGGATCAGGTTCATTTTCCATTCTCCCGCTGGAATTCTTCCAGCAACTTTCTTTCGTCGTCGCTCAGCTTCCTGGCCGCAAGGAGGTCGGGCCTCCTGAGCCAGGTCCTGCCCAGCGCCTGCTGCAACCGCCAGCGCCGGATGTTCTCGTGATGCCCGGACATCAGAACCTCAGGCACCTTGCCGCCTTCGTACAGCTCCGGCCGCGTGTACTGCGGTCCATCCAGCAGCCCGTCGACGAAGGACTCTTCGGCCGCCGACTGCTCGCCGCCGAGCGCGCCCGGAATCTGGCGCACCACCGTGTCGATCACCGTCATCGCGGCCAGTTCCCCGCCCGAGAGCACGTAGTCGCCGATCGAGAGCTCTTCATCCACCCGCCGCTCGATCAGGCGTTCGTCCACGCCCTCGTACCGCCCGCAGAGCAGCGTCACTGCCGCCCGGCCCGCCAGCTCCATCACCTTTTCGTGATCGAGCTTCCCGCCCTGCGGCGAGAGGTAAATCACCTTCCCCCCGCCCGCTTCCTTTGCCGCATCCAGCGCCTTCTCCAGCGGCTCGGCCAGCATCAGCATGCCTGGCCCGCCTCCGTACGGCCGGTCATCGACCGTCCGGTAGTTATCCTTGGTGAAATCGCGCGGGTTCCACAACCCGAGCGACCAGAGCCCTGTTTCCAGCGCCCGCCCGCTGATGCCGCTATGCGTTACCGCGGCGAACATCTCCGGGAACAGCGTCACCGCATGGAAGCGGATCACCAATCCGCTCCCCATTCGACCTCGATCCGCTTCGCCTGCAGATCCACCTTCTTCACCACCGGCGGCACCCACGGCAGCAGCCGTTCGCGCTCGCCCGACAACTCCATCACATCGTGCGCGCCGTTGGAAAACATCCTTTTCACGACGCCCAGTACCTCGCCCTGCTCATTCACCACCTCCAGCCCGACCAGGTCGGACCAGAAAAACCGTCCTTCGCCCGCCTCGGGCCTCGGTATCGAGACCGGCAGTCCCTTGAAGGTCCGGGCCTGCTCGGGCGTCTCGATGCCTTCCAGCCTGGCAAGGAGCGTCCCGGAATGCGGCCGGGATTCCCGCACCGTCCGCGCTACGCCGCCGATCCACCAGACCGGCGCCGCCGCGAGCACTTCGGGTTCGTCCACCACCACCCTGATCCAGCCGCGCACGCCATAGGGCTCAGCGAGGCGCCCGTACTCGATCAAAGCCTCAGGCGGCTTTTTTGGCCTTGCCAAACTGTTTGACCAGCCGCACCACGGTAGACGAGGGCTGCGCGCCCTTGCCTTCCCAGTACTTGATGCGCTCGACGTTGACGCGCAGCGCCTCGCGCCCGGCGGGCGCCTTCGGATCGTAAAAACCCACGCGCTCGATGAAGCGGCCGGTAGCCGCGCGGCGCGAATCGGCCACGACCAGATGGTAGAAAGGCCGCTTGTTGGCGCCGGTACGCGCCAGTCGAATAACCACCATGTGGAACCTCTGCGACTACGAAAGGGAGCGGATTATACGCATGAATTTGCGGTTTCAGGGGCTATAAAGCAAAGTGAATAATGTTACATTATCACATGCCGACCATCCGCGTGGAGCAGGACGTCTTCGAAGGCCTGCAGAGGCTGGCCAAACCGTTCGTCGATTCGCCGAGCATGGTGATCCGCCGCCTGCTCGAAGCCGAGGGCATTCTCCAGCGGGCTGCGTCATCCATTCCGCCCCCCAAGGCGCCGAATGCGCTGACACCGCAATCCGTCTACGAAAAATTCCTTCTGCATGTCCTGGCGAAAGAATTCCACGGCCAGGGCCACAAGCGCGACGTAACCCACGCCATCGTGAAGCGGATGATGAAGGAAGGCCACATCGGCGCGGCGGACCAGGAACTGGTCAGTACCGGCGAGACGAAAGCCGAGAACACGATCACCTGGGCGCGCAATGCGCTCAAGCAGCGCGGCTACATCAGCCGTGCCGCCAGCCGGGGAACATGGGAGTTGACGCCAGAGGGCAGGAGCGCGGCGGGCAAAGTTGTCCTCCCCAGGGCCGGCAATTCAGCCTGAGCGCAGTGCTGCAAGTAGAGACTGCCTGTTCAGCAACGCCGGATCGAGCGCGCCGACCAGCGCGTTTTCGCCGCTGAAATCGCGCCCGTAGGCGGCGCTCGCGAGCGCGACGCAGCCGTCGGTGATCGGCGTGGCCGCCCCGGCCATGCGCCCCATGCGCGCGTTGAACACCAGGCCGTACGGCACGTCTTCGGTGATGTAGCGCGTATCGAGGCTCGCCGGCCCGGCAGGGCTGCCGCGGGTTTCATGCACCCAGCGGCACTGGGCGCTGAAGTCCATCATCGGCGCGCCGAACGAAAGATGGAAATGCTGCTCGATGCTGCGCACCGTCAGGCCGAAGGCCTGCGCGACAGCGAGGCGCTCGCGGTCCAGCGCGACGCAGACTTGCGCGGTAGCGCCCGCCATGTGGTCGTACTGGGTCCAGGCTTCACCGAGTTCCATGCGCGTGAGATTGGCAAGCGCGAGCGGCACATGGGCGACCGGATTGGTCTGCGAAAGCGATATCGCCAGCAGGTCGCTTTGCGCGTTGAACCGGTCGCCGAACAGCTGCTGCGCCAGCTTCAGCGCCCGTGGCGTGTCGGCGGCGGGCATGCCGGCGACATCGAGCCGATCGCGCAGCGCCAGCAGGCGGACCGAATCCGGCCCCGCCTTGCGCGCGGTCATCACGGTAGTGCCGAAACCGCCGATCAGGCAGCGCAGGCCGCGTGCCGCGAGCAACTGCGCGAGCACCATCCCAGCCAGGCTCAGCATGGGCATCAGAAATACCGGCTGACCCTCGCGAAGCTGCGCCGCGCATTGCCGCAGGACCTCGAGCTGCCCGTACGCGGGGACCGCGACAATGATCACGTCAGCGTCAGTCACGGCGGCGCCAAGTTCGCGCGCCGTTCGCACCGGCGCTTCGCCGGCCAGCGCGCCGCTGAAGCTCAGGCGCCCGCCCTCCAGCCCCTCGATGCCGCGGCCGGTGGGCGACCACAAGGTCACCCGATGCTCGCGTCCGAGCAGTGCTGCGGTCGCCAGCCCGATGCTGCCGGTGCCGAGAACCGCGACGTTCATCCGCTTCAGTCGATCTTCGCGCCGGAGAAGCGCACCACCTCGGCCCACTTGCGGGTTTCGTCGTCCAGGTACTTCGCGAAGTCTTCCGGCGATCCGCCGAGCGCCTCGACCCCGAGGTCGGCGTAGCGCTTGAGCAAGCCCGCATCCTTGAGCGCCGCGTTGATCTCGCGATTGAGCTTTTGCACCATCGCGCGCGGCGTGCCCGCCGGCGCGAGCACGCCGAACCATGCCGACGACTCCAGCCCTGGCATCCCGGCCTCGGCGCTGGTCGGCACGTTCGGCAACGCCACCAGGCGTTTCGGCGAGAGCACCGCGATCGCCCGCACCGAGCCGGCGCGCACGTGCTGCACAATGCCGGGCACCAGCTGGAACATCAACTGCACCTGCCCGCCGATCAGATCGGCGGTGGCCTGGCCGACCTGGGCGTAGGGAACATGCAGCATGTCCGTGGCGCTCATCTTGCGATACAGCTCGCCCGCGAGATGCATCGAACTGCCATTGCCCGACGAGCCGAAGTTGAGCTTGCCGGGATTGGCCCGCGCGTAGCTCGTGAATTCGCTCAGGCTGTTCACGGGCAGCGACGGGTTCACCACCAGGATGTTCGGCACTGCCGCGTACAGGGCCACCGGCGCGAGATCCTTCTTCGGATCGAAGGGCATCGCTTTGTACAGCGCCGGATTGGTCGCGAGCGTCCCCGAGGACGCCGCCACGATCGTGTAGCCGTCCGGCGCGGCGCGCGCGGCTTCCAGGGTGCCGACGTTGCCGTTCGCGCCGGGCTTGTTTTCCACCACGACGTTGTGTCCCAGCCCCTTGCCCAGCACCTCCGCGAGGATCCGCGTGACCGGATCGACCGTGCCGGCCGGTGGAAACGGAAGAATCAACCGGATCGGCTTGACCGGGTAGTCCTGCGCCTGAGCCATGCCCATGGCGAGAGCCAGCGCGACGGCGGACAAGATCTGGGTACGAAAGGCTTTCATTGGAACTCCCCGGGTTTCACGACGAATGAAATGATTACACCACATCCTTGTCGGGTGGTTTCTTCTTCGGCCAGAAGTAATCGACCACCCAGTAGCCGATGAGAAAGAACACCACGACGGCGAGGAATTCAAATCCGTCCATGACCCACCTCCGGTGTCAGTTGCTGCCTGAGTCGTGCCAGGCGGGCGTAATGCTCGTCGCCCTCATCCAGCTCGTGCATGGCTTCCGCGATCTGCGCCGCAAGGTCGCCGCGGGCGCGTTGCCGCTCGCTCGCGGGAATGAACCGGATCGCGCGATGCGCGTCCGGCGCGATGTCGAAGGCGAGCCCGGCCTTGCGCAGGCAGTTCACCGACAGCGGCAGGCAGACCAGCCACGCGAAACCGAGCGAGAACAGGGGGCGGGTCGGAATTCGCGCCCGGCCGAAACGCCGCCCGATGACGGCAAGCATCGCAGCCGCGTTCAGGTAAGCAAGCACGAGCGCGATAAAAAACGGCCAACCCGGTGCGCGGTACAGGCAATACGGCAGCGCCACGAACAGCAGCAGGAACTGCAGCAGGCCGAGGAGCAGCAGCGGCGCCAGGGCGCGCGCGGCACTGGAGAGCTTCACGTCAGAAGAACGGGAAAACAAAGGCGATGTCCGGAACACCGGAACGAAAGGCGTGAAAGGATTGAGCAGCGCGACGACCTTGCCGCGGATCTGATAGTGGTTCGAACCGAAGGACAGGGCGCGCGGCGACCATAGCGCCTGGCCACGCTCGAGCAACACCACGCAATCGAACAGGTACAGAGCGGCGGCCAATGCGATCGCGGCCACTTCCGAAATCACTGCTGCCCGGGTCCTGGCGGCGGCATTTCCTTGCGGCCAAAAAGCTTTTTCAGCAGCGCCCAGCCGCCCATCGCCGCGCCGCCGAAGATGACCCAGAGGAACTTGCCCAGCGACTTGAACAGGCCCGCCTTCGCGGCCGCCGCAGCGGCGCCGCCCACCACCAGCGCAGCAAGCCCGTACTCGGCCACTTTGTCGCCGGACTTGTACTCGGCGTACTGCTCGCCGGCATTGAACCGGTAGCCGGCGAGCGCGCCGTTGAATGCCTTCATGTCTTCGTTCAGCGTACGGGGCGAGGACACCAGCACCGCGCTCACGACACCGCTCCTGCCCAGCAGGCGGCTGGTGTAGTTGACGTGCATCCCGCCGTTCTCGTCGCGCAGCCGCATGCCCCACTCGAGGCGCTTGGTGCCTGCGTCATAGTGCGGCGGCACGTGCCAGCCGTCGGTGTAGATCGGCGCCATGCCGAGGCGCTTTCTCTCGTCGTTGCCGGGCCCGTCGCCCTGCTTCAGCGAATCAAGCAGCGCGTCCGCGTCGATCTTCTCGTCGTCCTTGACGTAGCCGACCGGGTCGAAGGAAAACACCGCGAACCAATCGAGATTGGACGGTGCGATCATGTAATGCCCGTCGCGCGGCGGATTGCCCATCAGTTCGAGAAAGTGCCGCGTGTTGCGGTCATCGAGGAACGAGTAGCCCTCGGGTATGCGGATCTTCGCCTTGCCGCTGATCGCGCCCTCGCCCGGGCCCCGTTGCCACGCAAGCTTCTGCAGCTCCTGGATGATCTGGTCCGGATCGCGCTGGGCCTGCGCGGCGAAAGCGAAGAGTGCGAAGGCAAGACCGAGCAAGACCAGTGTTTTTTTAAGCATTCGATCCTCAGCGCATGCCGGGCATCATGCCCTTCATGTTGCGCATCATGCGCTGCAGGTTACCGCCCTTCATCATTTTCATCATCTGCTGCATCTGTTCGAACTGCTTCAGGAGACGATTCACTTCCTGCACCTGCACGCCGGCGCCGGCGGCGATGCGGCGCTTGCGCGTGGCCTTGATGATCTCCGGGTTGCTGCGCTCTTTCCTCGTCATCGAATTGATGATGCCCTCGATGCGCGCGAGCTGCTTGCCGTCCTGCAGCTGCGCCGGGTTGACCTGGGCGGCGATTTGCGCCGGCAGCTTGTCCATCATCGAGGCCATGCCGCCCATCTTGTTCATCTGCTGCAGCTGCTGCTTGAAGTCCTCCAGGTCGAAGCCCTTGCCCTTGCGCACCTTGTCGGCGAGCTTTTGCGCCTGCTCGACGTCGACCTGCTTGTGCGCTTCCTCGACCAGCGACAGGATGTCGCCCATACCGAGGATGCGCGAAGCCATGCGCTCGGGATGAAACAGCTCCAGGCCGGCAAGTTTCTCCCCGGTGCCGACGAACTTGATCGGCTTGCCGGTGACATGGCGCACCGAGAGGGCCGCGCCGCCGCGGGAATCGCCATCGAGTTTCGTCAGCACGATGCCCGTGAGCGGCAGGCGCTCGCTGAAGGCACGCGCGACGTTGACCGCGTCCTGTCCCTGCATCGCGTCCACCACGAACAGCGTTTCGGCCGGCTGCAGCTGCGCGTGCAGCGCGGCGATCTCCTGCATCATGGGCTCGTCGATGGCGAGGCGCCCGGCGGTGTCCACGATGACGACATCGCAAAAGTGGATGCGGGCGTAGTCCACCGCCTTTGCGGCGATCTCGTCGGGCTTTTCATCCGCACTGGAAGCAAAAAATTCCACACCCGCCTGCCCGGCCACCGTCTTCAATTGCTCGATCGCGGCCGGACGGTAGACGTCGCAGGAGACCACCAGCACCTTTTTCTTCTGCGCCTTCAGGAATACCGACAGCTTGCCCACCGTGGTGGTCTTGCCCGATCCCTGCAGGCCGGCCATCAGGATCACCGCCGGCGGCGTCACCGCGAGGTTGAGCCCGGCGTTCGCCTCGCCCATCAGCCGCCCGAGCTCGCGGTGCACGACGCCCACCAGCGCCTGCCCCGGCGTGAGACTGCCGACCACTTCCTCGCCTAGCGCGGCCGCGCGCACCTGGTCGATGAAGTGCTTCACCACCGGCAGCGCCACGTCGGCTTCCAGCAGCGCGATGCGCACTTCTCGCAACGCGTCCTGCACATTGGATTCGGTGAGACGCGCTTCGCCGCGGATCGTCTTGACGATCTTCGCGAGGCGTGAGGTGAGGTTATCGAGCATGGGGTGCTAAACTGAAGATGTGCCCGACATTGTAATTCACGTCGTCGCGAGTGCCCTATACGCCGCGCTTGCGTTGCACTTCTGGAACACGCGTTGGCGCGTCAGGCCGGCGGCGGCACAGCCTTCGCCGGGTGAGTTGCGCACGTGGGAACGTGCCGCGATCCTGCTGTCGCTCGCGCTCCACGGCTGGCTGCTCTTCGACGAGATCTTCGCCGCGCAGCAGATGCGCTTCGGCTTCGCGCAGGCGCTCTCGATGATGCTGTGGCTGGCGGTGGCGATCTGCTGGCTGGAAAACCTGGCATACCGCATCGAGGCGCTCTACCCGATGGTGCTGCTGATCGCGGCCCTGTGCGCGCCGCTGCCCGGCTTCTTTTCTGGCCGCGTCACGCCGGACGCGTACTCGCTGCAGTTCAAGCTGCACCTGTTCGCGGGCATGGTGGCCTACAGCCTGTTCGCCGTCGCGACGCTGCACGCAGTGCTGATTTCAATCGTCGAGCGCCAGTTGCACGCCCATCCGAGCGTGGCCGATCGCGGCATGCCGCCGCTGCTCTCGCTGGAGGCGCTGGTCTTCAGGCTGACCGGCGCGGCCTTCGCGGTCCTGACGCTGACCGTCGCGGTCGGCATCGCATACTCGGAAACGATCTTCGGCCGGGCGATGCGCTTTGACCACAAGACGGTGTTCGTCGTGCTGTCGTGGCTGATCTTCGGCCTGCTGCTTGCCGGCCGCCTGCTCTACGGCTGGCGCGGCCGCACCGCGCTGCGCTGGACGCTGGCCGGTTTCCTGATGCTCATGCTCGCCTATCCGGGCAGCCGGTTCGTGCTCGAAGTTGTCCTCGGGCGCAGCTGAGGCCGCATGGACGACATCCCATTAAGCTGGGCCTTCGGCGCGCTGGTCTTGATGCTGGTGCTGTCGGCGTACTTCTCGATCGCCGAAACGGCGATGATGGCGATCAATCGCTACCGGCTCAAGCACCTCGTGAGCGAGGGCCACCACGGCGCGATCCGGGTCGCCGAGATGCTCAAGCGCACCGACCGGCTGCTGGGCGGCATCCTGATCGGCAATACGCTCGCCATTACGGTGGCCACCACCATCGCCAGCTTCATTACGGTGCGGTCCTTCGGCGAGGACAAAGTCGCCTATTTCCTGAGCCCGCTCGTCGTCGGCTTCCTTGTCATCGTGTTCTCGGAGATCACGCCGAAAGTGGTCGGCGCGACCTACCCCGAGCGAACTGCGCTGCTGCTCTCGCTGCCGCTGAAGGCAACTTTGCGCACGCTCGACATGCCGGCATGGTTCGTGAACCTCTTTGTCCGGCCGCTGCTCTGGATCCTGCGCGTTCGCCCGGACGCCAATGCGGAGGCGCCGGTCCTGTCGCCGGCGGAGATCCGCTCCCTGGTACTGGAGTCCTCCAGCTTCATGCCGAAAAAGCACTTCTCCATCCTGATGAACCTGTTCGATGTCGGCGAGATCACGGTGCACGACGTGATGGTGCCGCGCGCCAAGATCGAGGCGATCCGCCTGGACGACGACATGGAAGTCATCGCGCGCCAGCTCACCACCAGCTATTACCGCGAGCTGCCGGTGTTCCGCGGCGGCAGCGACGATATCGCCGGCGTCCTGCACCTGCGCAAAGTGCTCGGGCTGCTGTTTTCCGGC
>JBDTRO010000161.1:0-24260 GCA_039931635.1 Betaproteobacteria bacterium
GCCGCGCGCGTGGCCGCGAGCTTCGCCTCGAGCGTGCCGGCAAGGGTGATCGTGTCCATGCCGAAGTCCTCGAGATTCATGGCTGCTGCGCGCTCAATTGCAGCGTGCTCACAACAAGCTCGATATTGATGCCGCCGAGGTAGTTCTGCGTCAGTGCGCCTTTTTCGCTCGCCTGCACAGCGCCGCGGTCCACGAACACGATGCCGCGCGCGCCCAGCGCGCGCGTCGCCGCCGGCACGTCGCGCGCGCCCAGGCCCAGGCGCACCAGCCCTTCGTCCCAGTGGATTTCCTCGGATCCCGGCGGCGGTTCGATGAGCTGCAGGTAGAACTTGTGGCAGGGGCTCTCGAGCAGCGTGCCCTTGGGCAGCACGCCGAAGTACTGCCCCTGCGGCAGCACCGAGAAGCCAAACAGGCCGCGGTAGAAATCGAGCCAGTCCGCGCTGCGGCCGCCGCGGATCGCCTGCACCACGCCGAAGTAATGCAGCCCGGCAAGCGCGGGCGGCCGCGGATCGGTGCCCGCGAGCGGCACGAAGTCCACGTCGTAGATGGAAAAGTCGCGGTAGCGGTCGACGAAATACACCAGGCTGTCGCCCACGCCGTGGATGCCGGGAATGTTGAGTTCCATCGCCGAGGCGCGCGTCGGCATGTCCCAGGCGCCCAGGTCGAGCGAATGCCGGTGCGCGAAGGCCGCGTCGCGCACACGCAATGCGATTGCCGTAAGGGAAGGGGTGGCGCCGGCGGGCGGCTCCGAATTGACGATCAGGTTCATCGTGCCCTGCCGAAATAGCATCACCTCGCGCGAGCGGTGGCGCGCCACCGCGGCAAAGCCCATCTGCTGTAGCAGCGCGCCGAAGGCCTGTGGCTGCGAGCAGGCGTACTCGATGAACTCGATGCCATCCATGCCGAGCGGATTGGATGGTTCGGGCAGCAACTCGTCGACCGTCATCCGGGCCTCCTCGCTTGCCATGAATTGGCGAGCCTGTTAAATTTAACTTGCGATGTCGTTAATTTCAAGCACTGAATCCCTCAAGGTCGGGACCACACATGCGCGCTGCGCGGCGATGCGCAAGCCCAAGGCGCCGGTGGCGAACCGGGCGCGCATCGTCAAGGCGGCGCTGGACGAATTCGCCGCGCGCGGCTTCAAGGGCGCGAGCATGGACGCCATCGCAGCCCGCACCCATACGACCCGCGCGCTGATCAACTACTACTTCGGCAGCAAGGAAAAGCTCTACCTGGCGGTGCTGGAGCAGGTTTATGCCGAGATCCGCGAGGCGGAAGGCCGGCTCGATCTGGATCATCTCGCGCCGGTGGACGCCATCCGCCGCATCGTGCAGTTCACCTTCGACTATTACCTGAGCCACGAGGGTTTCGTGCGTCTCGTGGTGGCGGAAAACCAGGCCAAGGGCCGCCACCTGAAGAAGTCGCAGGCGATGCGCACGCTCAACCGGCCGATCATCGATACGCTGGCCAGCGTGATTGCGCGCGGCCGCGGCGACGGCAGCTTCCGCGCCGGCATCGATCCGGTCGAAGTGCACATGTCGATCGCGGCGCTGGGCATGTTCAACGTCACGAACCAGCACACCTTCTCGGCGATTTTCCAGCGCGAGATGGGCGCCAAGGGCGATGTCCGCCGGCGCCGCGAAATGGTCACCGAGATGATTCTTCGTTATCTGAGTAAACCCTAGGAGGAGGCAACCATGAATACCAGATTCGATCGCCGTACCGCGCTCAAGGCAGGCGCCGCTCTGGCAGCCGCGGCAAGCTTTGATGTTTTTTCTCAGACAAAAACAAAGATTCGCTTCGCCGCCGTCTTTTCGGACAAGGACATCCGCGCCGACATGGTGCGCATGTTCGCGAAGGAAATCGGCGGTGACTTCGACCTCGAGCCTTTCTACAACGGCTCGCTGTTCAAGCAGGGCACGGAGCTGGTTGCCCTGCAGCGCGACAACCTAGAAATGGGCAATATCGCGCCGCAGGATATTTCCAAGCAGGTTCCCGCGTGGTCGATCCTGACCTCGGCGTATCTGTTCCGGGACGCCAGCCACCTGAACGCCTTCTTCTCCAGCGACCTCGGCGCGCAGATGAAGAAAATGGCCGAAGACCAGCTCAAGGTGAAAATTCTCGGACCGACGTTCTTCGGCACGCGGCAGGTGGGCCTCAAGCCGGGCAAGAAAATCAACACGCCGGCCGACATGGCGGGCATCAAGCTGCGGATGCCGCCGGGCGATGCGTGGCAACTCCTCGGCCGCTCGATCGGCGCCAACCCGACGCCGATGGCCTACGCGGAGGTCTACACGGGCCTGCAGACGGGGGCGATCGACGGACAGGACAACCCGCTGCCCAACGTCCAGAACATGAAATTCTACGAGGTGATGTCCCAGATCGTGCTCACGTCGCACCTGGTCGGATACGACCTGCTCACGTTGAACGCCAAGACGTGGAACAGCCTGTCCGCGGCCAAGCAGAAGGAATTCCAGGCCGCCGCCGACAAGGCGATCAACTGGAGCACGGCCGAGCACCAGAAGCGCGAAGCCGAACTCGCGGACGGGTTCCGCAAGCAGGGCCTGCAGGTCTACGCACCGGACCAGAACGCGTTCCGCGCGCACGCGCAGAAGGTCTACCTCGCCTCGGATGAAGCGAAGGACTGGCCCAAAGGGATGCTCGAGAAGATCAACGCCCTGAAGTAGCACGGGTGTCGATCCAGCAAGCGGCGGGCTGGCTGCGGCGCCGCGCGGAGAATGTCGCCGCCGGCCTGCTCGCGGTGATGTTCGTCGCGTTCATCCTGCAGATCGTGTTCCGCTATTTCTTCAACTTCCCGATCGGCTGGACCTCGGAGCTGAGCGTCATTGCCTGGCTCTGGCTGGTGCTCTGGGGCGCCGCCTTCGTGGTGAAGGAAAGCGAGGAGATCCGCTTCGACCTCGTCTACGGGGCGGTCGGTCGCCGCACGCGCCGGGTCATGGGAATCATCTGCGGAATCTCGATCGTGATCCTGTATGCCGCCTCCCTGCCGGCAACGGTCAAGTACGTCAGTTTCATGAAGGTCGAGAAGACGTCGTATCTCAAGATTCCCTTCGACTGGTTGTTCTCGATTTACGTGCTGTTCCTCGTTGCGGTCATCGTCCGTTACCTCTGGCTCCTGTCGCAGCTGCTGCGCGGCAAGGATCCCGAGGAGCTCGACGCGGCCAAGGTGAGCTCGGCGCTGTGAAGGTCTGCCAGTGAATCTCACCAGTCCGTTCTCGCTCTGCGTCATGGCTATTGTCGTGCTCACGCTGCTCGGGCTCCCGATCGGGCATGCCATGATCGGTGGATCGGTGCTCTATCTCTTCATGGCCGGACTCGATGTGGGGACCGCCGCCGAGCAGCTTTCCAACGGCATGTACGGCAGCTTCGTGCTGCTCGCGATTCCCCTGTTCATCCTCGCCGCCGAGTTCATGACCATCGGCAGCATCACGGAACGGTTGCTCAGCTTCTGCAACGCGTTCGTCGGGCGCTTCCGCGGCGGCCTCGCGCACGTCAACATCGTGCAGAGCGTCATCTTCGCCGGCATGTCGGGCTCGGCCCTCGCAGATGCCGCGAGCTCGGGCAAGCTGATGCAGAAACTGATGACGCAGGATGGCAAATACACGGCGAGCTTTGCCGCAGCCCTCACGGCCGTGTCTTCGGTCATCGGGCCGATCATCCCGCCTTCGATCCCGATGGTGATCTACGCCCTGGTCTCGGACACGTCCATCGGCTACCTGTTTCTCGGCGGCGTCGTTCCGGGCCTGCTCCTAGGCGCCGCGCAGATGGTCTATGTCGCGTTCGTGGCCAGGCGGCGGAATTTCCCGGTCGAGAAGGCCGTCCCGCTGCGCGATATACCGCGCATCACCTGGGACGCATTCCCGGCGCTGATGATGCCGGTGATCCTGTTCGGCTGCCTCTACAGCGGCATCACCACGCCTACGGAGGCTGCCGCGCTTGCCGCCTTGTACGCGCTCCTGGTTTCAGCGTTCCTCTATCGAGCCGTCACCTGGGGCAGTGTCTACAACTCGCTGCTGACCAGCGCGCGCGTCACGATATCGATCGGCATCCTGATCGCCGCCGCCATGGTCTTCAATTACGTCGTCACGGTCGAAAACATTCCCAGGACGCTTGCCACGATGATGCGGGGGTACGAGCTCTCGCCGTTCACCTTCCTCCTGCTCGCGAACGTGATTCTGCTGGTCCTGGGCAGCTTCCTGGAAGGGACCACGATCCTGCTGATCATCGTTCCGGTCCTGCTCCCCACGGCGAAGCTGATGGGCGTAGATGCCGTGCATTTCGGCGTCATTGCGGTCGTGAACATCATGATCGGCCTAGTCACGCCGCCCTACGGCCTGCTGCTTTTCATGATGGTCAAGATCGCGGAAGTTTCGCTCAAGGACCTCGTGCGGGAGCTGATGCCGTTTCTGGGCGCCATGGTGGTCGCCTTGGGGCTGATTACCTACATTCCGTCGCTCGTGCTCTTCCTGCCCCGGCTGTTCGGCTACCAGGGCTGATCCTTGATTCGCTGCGGGCTCATTGGCGCAGGTATCCAGGGCTCGCGCTCGCCGGCGCTCCATGAGGGCGAAGCGCGCGCGCAGGGCTTGCAGCTCCGCTATGAGCTGATCGACCTGGACGTGCTCGGCGTGGGCGTAGAGGCGTTGCCCGCCTTGCTCGAAGACGCGGCACGCAGGGGCTACCGCGGACTCAACATCACTTTTCCATGCAAGCAGGCGGTCATTCCGCTGCTGCACGATATTTCGAAGGAAGCGCAGGCAATCGGTGCGGTAAATACAGTTGTCATGGCGCAGGGCAGGCTGACCGGCCACAACACCGACGGGCCGGGCTGGGGATGGGGCTTTCGCCGCGCGCTGCCGAAGGCGGATCTCGCGCGCGTGGTGCTCCTGGGCGCGGGCGGCGCGGGTTCGGCCTGCGCTGACGCGGTATTGCGTCTCGGCGCGCGCGAGCTCGTGATCGTTGATCGCGAGCTCGAACGCGGCGCCGAGCTTGCCGCCCGCATGAATTCGATCCACGGTCCGCGCTGCTCGGGAACGGCGGACATCGCGCAGGCGCTTGTCGGCGCGACGGGCTTCATTCACGCGACGCCGACCGGTATGGCCAAAATGCCCGGCCTGCCGCTCCCCGCAAAGCTGTTGCGCCCTGGACTCTGGGTTTCGGAAGTCGTTTACGTGCCGTTGGAGACCGAGCTGCTGCAAAGCGCGAGGCGCGCCGGGTGCGGCGTCATGGACGGCGGCCACATGAATGTGGGCCAGGCTCTCGATGCGTTTCGCCTCTTTACCGGCCGGCAAGCCGACGCCGCTCGAATGGACGCGCATTTCCGGAGCCTTTGCTGATGCCGGGCACCGCCGCAGTCGCGATCTGGTGCGATGTCGATCCGGCGATCAAGGACGAATACGATGATTGGCATGCGCACGAGCACACGCCCGAGCGGCTGGCGATCCCGGGATTCCTGCGCGGTTCGCGCTGGGTCTCCGTGGACGGGCGCGATTCCTATTTCATCCTCTACGAACTCGATGCACTTGAGGTGCTCACTGCCGGTCCCTACCTCGAGCGCCTCAATCATCCAACGCCCTGGTCAATAAAAATGATGCCGCACCACCGCAACATGGTGCGTAGTCTGTGCCGCGTTCAATCGAGTGCCGGGATCGGCTTGGGCGAATTGATGCTGACCATCAGGCTTGCGCAATCTCCGGACGCAGATCTGATTCCCAAACTCCCGGCGCGCAAGGGCCTCGTCGCGGCGCACCTGCTGCGCGACGCGGGAGCGGTGCAGGGAGCGCCGACGACGGAGCAGAAAATACGCGGCGGCGACCTGGCCGCCGACTGGATCGTGCTGGTCAACGGCTACGGCATCGATGCCGTAACGCAGGCCGCCGCCGAACTGGGTGGCGACGCTCCCGGTTCGATCGCCCGCACTTACCGATTGGCTTACGTCGTCAGCGCCCGAGCGTGATGACGACGATGCCGAGCGCGATCAGCGCCATGCCGCCCAGTTCCAGCGGGCTGAGCCGCTCGCGGAACAGCTTCAGCGACACGACGTAGGAGAAGATCAGCTCGACCAGGCCCAGCGTGCGCACGTTCGCCGCGGCTTCGATCGCGAACGCGGTGAACCAGCCGGCGGAGGCGGCCGCGCCCATGAAGCCGGCGAAGACCGACGGTTTCCATTCGCGCAGCACGCCCGCGACGACCTTCGGCGAGCGCGCCAGCAGCCAGCCGCCCAGCGCCACCGTCTGCAGCAGGAGCGCCGCGGCCAGCGTGGTCGCGGCTGCGGTCAGGTAGGACACGTTCTCCAGGCTGAGCGCGGCGCCGCGGTAGCCGACCGCCGCGAAGGCGAACGCGGTGCCGGAAGCCAGACCCAGCAGCGCCGGCTTCCCGGTCCAGCCGGTGAGCAGGGCGCGCAGCGGCCGTGCCTTGTCGGCCGGGGAGAGCAGCAGCACGCCGACGGTGGAGCAGGTGATCGCGAGCAGCGCCGGGACGCTCAGCCGGTCGCCCAGCGCGATGAACGCGAACAGCGCGACCTGGATTACCTCGGTCTTGGAATAGGCGACGCCCAGCGCGAAGTTGCGTTCCTGCATCGTGCGCAGCAGCAGCGCGGTGGCCGCGATCTGCGACAGCGCGCCCAGCGCCACCCAGGCGAAGAAGCCGGGCCCGGTGCGCGGCAGCGCGTCGTGGGTGAATTCGAGCACGAGCCAGAACCAGAGGAGCGCGAACGGCAGGCCGTAGAGGAAGCGCACCAGCGTCGCGCCCAGCGTGCCGAGCTCGGCCGTAAGCCGGCGCTGGACCGCGTTGCGCAGGGTTTGCGCGAACGCCGCCCAGATCGTGACGGGAATCCAGAGCCATTCAGGGTGGGTCATGAAAATAAAAGGCCCGGTCGCCCGGGCCTTTGAATTATTCCCTCAATTGCCGCTGGGTTAGAGCGGCTTGATGTTCGTCGCCTGGTCGCCTTTCGGGCCGGTGGTGATGTCGAACGACACCTTCTGGTTTTCCTTCAGGCTCTTGAAGCCCGAACCCTGGATCGCGGAAAAGTGCGCGAACACGTCCTTGCCGCCGCCATCGGGAGTGATGAAGCCAAAACCCTTCGCATCGTTAAACCACTTGACGGTTCCGGTTGCCATGTCTGTTGCTCTCCAATATTGATTTGTAGATTCGGGCTTTCGCCCACCGTGCCGGTACCACCAAGAAAGATTAGCGCAGGGTTTGTTTCATTTGCCAGCGGAAACCCATTGAGGAATCCAGCGGGGGCGATGGTACACCAAAGGTAAAATCAGGCGCAAATGCGCATCTGCATATTCGGCGCCGGGGCGGTCGGCGGGCATATCGCCGCCAAGCTCGCCGTGGCCGGGCACAAAATGTCTGCAGTGGCGCGCGGCCCCAATCTCGCGGCGCTGCAAGCGGGCGGTATTGCACTGCGGGAAGGCGGGCGCACTTTCGCGGGGCGCGTGCGCGCGAGCGAGAACGCGGCGCAGCTCGGCGTGCAGGATGTCGTTTTCGTGACCACCAAGGCGACCGCGCTTGCCGCGCTCGCCGAGGCGGCGGGGCCGCTGGGCGGCGCCAACACCTCCTTCGTCTTCGTGCAGAACGGTATTCCCTGGTGGTACGCGCAGGGCCTGTCCGCGGGACGGCCGAAGCCGCCGGACCTGTCGCGCCTCGATCCCGGCGGCGTACTGGCGCGCGCCATTGCGCCCGCGAGCGTGATCGGCGGCGTGGTCTATTCGTCCAACAACGTGACCGTGCCGGGAAAGATCGACAACATCAGCGAAGGCCGCAACATGCTGGTGGTGGGGGAAACCGACGACCGGCAGACGCCGCGCATCGCTGCGCTGCGCGAGCTGCTCACCGGCGCCGGGCTGTATTCGCCGTCCGCGACGGACATCCGTCAGTCTGTATGGGACAAACTGCTGATCAATTTCGGCTCGACTCTGTGCGTGCCGCTGGGTGAACCACTGAGCGCCCTGGTCGAAAACCCCGCGTTGCGCGCGGCGCGCGAGCGGCTGTTCGCCGAAGGCCGCGCCATCGCGCGCGCCAACGGCGTGTCGCTGGAGGACGTGCCCAAGCGCCCCGGCGGGGCGCAGACGTCGGGCTCGTCCCGCCACAAGCCTTCGATGCTGCAGGACTACGAACTCGGCCGCCCGATGGAAGTGGAGGCGATCCTCACGTTGCCCTGTGCATTCGCGCGCGCCGCCGGCGTCGAGGCGCCGGCACTCGAGCAGCTGGCTGCCGTGACGGCGCGGCTGGCAGCGCGCAAGGGGTTATATTCACCGTCATGAAAAAGTCGCTGATCCTCGCGGTCGACGACGCGCCGGACCTGCTGGCGCTGATGGAGAAGGCGTTGTCCGCCGATTACGAGGTGCGTACCGCCGCTAGCGGCGCGGCGGCGCTGCTCGCGGCCGCGGCCGAACCGCAGCCAGTGCTGATCCTGCTCGATGTCGAGATGGTGGGCATCACCGGCTTCGACGTCTGCAAGGCGCTCAAGACCAATCCCGCGACCGCGGCGATTCCCGTGATCTTCATCACCGGCAAGGGCGAAAAGAAGGATGAGATGCAGGGTTTCACGCTGGGCGCCGTGGACTACGTCGCCAAGCCGATCAATTCCGCGATCCTCAAGCTGCGCGTGGCGACGCATATCGCGCTGGCGAACCGGCGCGCGGCGCTGGAAGGCATGGTGCGCGAACGCACCGCGAAGCTCGAGGCCTCGCACGTGGAATTGATCCGCTGCCTGGGCCGGGCCCTGGAATGCCACGAGAGCGCGGCGGCCGGCAAGCGCTTCCAGCGCCTGGGCCTGTACGCCAAACTGGTGGCGCAGGCCGCGGGCGCCAAGCCCGCCGCCTGCGAGATGATCGAGAAGGCGGCGCCAATGAACGACATCGGCAAGCTCGCGGTGCCGGCCGAGATCCTGCGCCGCAGCGGCGGGCTGAGCGCGCCGGACTGGGAGCGCGTCAGGCGGCATCCGGAATACGGCGCCGCGATCATCGGCGAGCACGACGATCCGCTGCTCAGGCTCGCGCGCGCCATCGCGCTCACGCACCACGAGCGCTGGGACGGTGGCGGATATCCGAAAGGGCTCAAGGGCGAGGCGATTCCCTGGCCCGGCCGACTGGCGGCGATCGTCGATGCCTTCGAGGCGATGACAACCACGCAATTCCATCGAGGTCCGATGACCATCGAGCAGGCCGCAGAGGAAATCGTGCGCAACGCCGGCACGCGTTACGACCCGTCGATCGTCGAGGCGTTCAAGAAGGCGCTGCCCGCGATGCGCAAGGTGCGCGCCGCGATCGCCGACGAACTGGGTGACATCATCAATCTGGACTTCAGCCGTGCGCCGGCGAAAGTGGCCGCAGCCGTGACGCCGAAGAAACCCGCGGCCGCGGCCAGGAAATGAGCAAGATCCTCGACAAGTTGCGCCAGGCCGAAGCGCAGCGCGAGCAGATCATCGCCGAGCGCAAGCGCCTGGAAGCCGAGGCCAACGCAGCATTGGCCGCACATGAAGTAGAAGAACGTGGCGCGCGCGGGAGTGCCGGAGTTCCTGTGCCGCCGCCGGCTCCAGCGGCGCCGCCGAGGCCCGCAGCGCCGGTGCGCAATGAGACGCAATCGCTGGTGACGGTGGAGGCGCAGCGATTGGCGGCGGCGCGCGAGCGGGAGCAGGCGGAGCGCGCGAATCTTGAAAGCGAACAAGCGCAGCTGATCGCCCAGACGGCGGCGGCGGCACTGGTGCGCGAGCGTGAAGCGGTCGAAGCGCAGGCCGCCGCGCTGGCGATCGAGCGCGCGGCGGTGGCGCAGCAGTCGGCCGCCTTGGCCGCGGAGCGGCTTGCGGGCGAGCAAGCCGCCGCACGCAACGCCCGCGAGCGCGCGGAAGCGGATGCGAAGGCGCTGGTGGAAGAGCGCAGGCTGGCCGATGCGCAGCGCGAAGCGACGCGCGCCGCGCAACAGAGGGTCGGCGCGGAGGCCGGGGCGCTGGCGGCGGCGCGCGCGCGCGAGGCCGAGGCCGCGCGGGCGATCGCCGCCGCGACGCCGCGCCGCGCCGCCGATGCCGATGCGGCCCGCCTGGCTGTCGAGCGCAGGCAGGCGGAGGCGCGCGCGGCGCGGGAGGAAACGGAACGCGGGCGCGCCGAAAAACGTGCGGCGGCCCAGGCTGGCGAGCGGCAGCGTGCAGAAGCGCCTGCCGCGCCGGCGGCGCCTCGCGCGGGCAGGGCGTGGATCGCGGTTGGCGCGGCGCTGCTGCTCTGCCTGGCGCTTGGCGTGGCTTTCTTCAAGCAGGACCCGGATTCGAAACCCAAGCCCCAGGGCGCGTTCGCACTCAAGCTGGACCGCGACCTGGAATCTTTCGCGAAGCGCCTGCCGGAGAGTCAAAAACCATGATTGTCGACCTACGCTCGGATACCGTGACCCGGCCCTCGGTGGGCATGCGGCGCGCCATGGCCGACGCCGAACTTGGCGATGATGTGTTCGGCGACGACCCGACGGTGAACCGGTTGCAGGCGCGGGCGGCCGAGATGTTCCATGCCGAGGAAGCGCTGTTCTTTCCTTCCGGCACCCAGTCCAATCTCGCCGCACTGATGAGCCATTGCGGCCGCGGCGACGAATACCTGGTCGGGCAGGAGGCGCACACCTACCGCTTCGAAGCCGGCGGCGGCGCGGTGCTGGGTTCGATCCAGCCGCAGCCGCTGGCCAACCGGCCCGACGGCACGCTGGACCTGGCCGAAGTGGCGGCCGCGATCAAGCCCGACGATCCACATTTCGCGCGCACGCGCCTGCTGGCGCTGGAGAACACCATCGGCGGCAAGGCGATCCCGCGCAGCTACCTGGCCGACGCGTTGAAATTGGCGCAGGAAAAAAATCTGGCAACCCACATCGACGGCGCGAGGATCTTCAATGCCGCCGCGAAGCTGGGCATGCCGGCGGCGGACCTGTGCAAGGGCTTCGATTCGATTTCCGTGTGCCTGTCGAAGGGCCTGGGCGCGCCGGCGGGCACTCTCCTGCTGGGGAGCAAGGACCTGATGAAGAAAGCGCGGCGCGCGCGCAAGATCCTCGGGGGGGCGATGCGCCAATCGGGCGTGCTTGCCGCGGCCGGCCTGTGGGCGCTGGAGAACAACGTCGAGCGCCTGGCCGAGGATCACGCCAACGCGGAGCGCCTGGCACTGGGCCTGCGCGACGCGGGCTACCAGGTGGAGGGGCCGCACACCAACATGTTGTTCGTGAAAGTGCCCGCCGGATTGACGGACTACCTGATCAAGAAGGGCATCCTGGTACTCTCCGGGCCGCGCTTGCGGCTGGTGACGCACCTGGATGTCGATCGTGCCGCCATCGAGCGCACTCTCGCGGCGGTGCAGGCCTTCGGGGCCGCGCGCTAGCTAGAAGAGGTGAATCGCGGTCGGGAACCAGAACCCGATCACGCAGAAGGCGACGCCGAGCACGCCCAGCGTGCCCGCGGCCCAGAACAGTGCCGAGATGGCGGTAATGATCGAGGCAGAGGCGAGCACGATCGCGATCTGCACCGCGGCCGAAGACAATTCGTAGTGGTGGTAGGCGGCCAGCGCGAGGTCGCGTTTTTTCTCTCCGGCCTTGGCGCGCTCGGCGAGCTGGTTGCGGCCTTCGCCCGTGTCGGGCTCGTCCTGGTAGCGCGCCGCGGTTTTTTTCCAGGCGTCGATCTGTTTCTTCGCCTGCTCGCTTTCGGACAGGGCTTCCAGCTGCTCGGCGGCCGCGCGCAGCGTCGTCTGGCGGATGGTCTTGGCCTGGAAGAAGGCCCAAAGGTTCGAGGCCTCGATGTTGTAGCCGAGCGCGGCCGTTTGCGCCGACTTGCCCAGCGTCTCGGAGAGCGCCAGCACCAGCGCCAGTACCGAGATGAGCAGCGCGACGCCCTTGTTGCCGCCGTGATCCGAGTGCCCGTGGCCGCCGGACATGTTTTTCTCCTATGATTTGATTTTAATGCAATTGAAAGACGGGTACATGATCGCCGCGCGTCCTGCCGTCCGCTCGCTCGCCGCCTCGAAAATCCGCCAGCTGTACAACGCCGGCATGGGGCGTTCGGACATCCTGCCGTTCTGGGTCGGCGAGCCCGACGAGCCGACGCCCGAGTTCATCCGCAAGGCCGGCATGGACTCGATCGCCGCCGGCGAGACCTTCTACACCCACAACCTCGGCATTCCCGAGTTGCGCGAGGCGCTGGCCGCCTATCTCAAGGGCCTGCATGATGGGTTTCAATCGCGGGAGGCCGTGGTCACCAGCGCCGGCGTGAATGCCCTCATGCTGGCGACCCAGCTGCTGGTCGATCCCGGCGAGCGCGTGGTCGAAGTGGTGCCGCTGTGGCCGAACCTGCAGGAAATTCCGCGCATCCTCGGCGCGCAGGTGGAGACCGTGGCGCTGAAGTTTTCAGCTTCGGGTTGGGGTTTGGATTTGAATGAGCTGATTCAGAAACTCAAACCGGGAACGCGAGCCCTCTATCTGAATTCCCCCAACAATCCTACGGGCTGGACCGTCAGCCGCGAGGAGCAAATGGCGATCCTCGAGCACTGCCGGCGCCACGGCATCTGGATTTTTGCCGACGACGCGTATGAGCGCCTGTATTACGAGGGCAATGGGGTCGCCCCATCCTTCCTCGACATCAGCGAGCCGGGCGACCGGGTCATCAGCACCAATACGTTTTCCAAGACCTGGCTGATGCCGGGCTGGCGGCTGGGCTGGCTGGTCGTGCCCGCGGAACTGATGGACGACCTGGGCAAGCTGATCGAGTACAACACTTCCTGCGCTCCCGTATTCGTACAGCGCGCCGCCATTGCTGCACTGAAAGGGGGCGAGCCGGTCATCGCGCGCACGCTGGCACGTTTCCGCGGCGCCCGGGACTTCCTGGTCGAGGAGCTCAACGCCATCGACGGCATCCGCGTGGCCGTACCCAGCGGCACGATGTATGCATTCTTCAAGGTGCGGGGCGTAGACGACAGTCTTGCCTTCTGCGAGCGGCTGGTGCGGGAGGTCGGCCTGGGCCTGGCGCCTGGGTCTGCTTTCGGGCCTTCCGGCGAGGGCTTCGTGCGCTGGTGTTTTGCGGCCAGCGAAGAGCGCCTCGCGGCCGGTGTCGAACGACTCCGTCGCCTGATGGTGCACCATTCTGGTTAAGCGCACCTAGTTGGTGCGTCCGTGCTGTGGGTCTTGCATTAACCATATAAAAATCAATTCTTTAGTATCAGGCATGGTCGTTGCATTAGAGATCTCCCAAGGGGCCGGAAGGCTGCCGGCAGGTCCGCTCAATCACGTACACGGGAGATTCAATGAAACGCAGAAATTTCATCAAGCAATTGGCAATGACGGCAGCGATTGCCGCCATTGGCGTCGGCTCCAGCAGCCTTTATGCGCAAGGCAAGACGATCAAGATCGGCGTGCTGCATTCGCTGTCGGGCACGATGGCGATCAGCGAGACGGTGTTGAAAGACGTAACCCTGATGGCGATCGACGAGATCAACGCCAAGGGCGGCGTGCTCGGCATGAAGCTCGAGCCTGTGGTGGTCGATCCGGCCTCCAACTGGCCGCTGTTCGCCGAGAAGGCGCGCCAGCTGCTGACCCAGGACAAAGTGGCGGTGACCTTCGGCTGCTGGACCTCGGTGTCGCGCAAGTCGGTGCTGCCGGTGTTCGAGGAACTCAACGGGCTGCTGTTCTACCCGGTGCAGTACGAAGGCGAGGAACTGTCGAAGAACGTGTTCTACACCGGCGCCGCGCCCAACCAGCAGGCAATTCCGGCGGTCGAGTACCTGATGTCGAAAGAGGGCGGCGGCGCCAAGCGCTGGGTCCTGCTCGGCACGGACTACGTCTATCCGCGTACCACCAACAAGATCCTGCGCGCCTTCCTCAAATCCAAGGGCGTGGCTGACAAGGACATCGACGAAAAGTACACGCCGTTCGGCCACAACGACTACCAGACCATCGTCGCGGACGTGAAGAAATTCGCCGCGGGCGGCAAGACCGCGGTGATCTCGACCATCAACGGCGACTCGAACGTGCCCTTCTACAAGGAACTGGGCAACCAGGGCCTGAAGGCCACGGACGTTCCGGTGGTGGCGTTCTCGGTCGGCGAAGAAGAACTGCGCGGCGTGGACACCAAGCCGCTCGTCGGCCACCTCGCGGCCTGGAACTACTTCATGTCGCAGAAGAACCCGACCAACGACGCCTGGAAGAAGCAGTGGGCGGCCTATGCCAAGAAGATGAAGCTGGCCGGCGCCGACAAGCCCCTCACCAACGATCCGATGG
The DNA here is from genome assembly GCA_039931635.1 of Betaproteobacteria bacterium. Taxonomy (GTDB): domain Bacteria; phylum Pseudomonadota; class Gammaproteobacteria; order Burkholderiales; family SG8-39; genus RBG-16-66-20. Next base: position 14,254 of record JBDTRO010000161.1, read on the forward strand.
AAGCGGCCTGGATCGGCATCCATATGTGGAAGCAGGCGGTCGAGAAAGCCAAGTCGACCGACGTGGACAAGGTGATCGCCGCCATGGCGGGTCAGACGTTCAAGGCGCCCTCGGGCATCACATCGAAGATGGACGAGAAGAACCACCACCTGCACAAGGCGGTGTTCATCGGTGAAGTGCAGGCGAACGGCCAGTTCAACGTGGTCTGGCAGACCAAGGGCCCGGTGAAAGCCGAGCCGTGGAGCCCGTTCATCGCCGGCAACGACAAGAAAAAGGGCGAACCGGACGGCAAGACGATCATCACCAAGTAACGTCGGCAATTTGCGACAATGAAGGGGCCGCCGCGAGCGGCCCCTTCTTCGTAAATGCGCAAACTTCTCATTGCAATAGGGTTGTGGCTGTTCGCATCGGGCGCGCTCGCGCTGGATGCGGAGACGGTCAACAGGCTCGGCTTCGGTGACGGCGACGAAAAAATCGCCGCCATCGCGGCGCTGGTCGCCGCAGGCGATCCGGCTGCTGCCGCGCTGCTGCAGGCGGCTGTCGATGGCGAGCTGCAGACTTCGGGCAAGCGTGTGTTGGTCGTGAAAGGCGAGGAAGCGGTGGATGCCGCGACCGGCGCCAAGGTGGCGCCGCTGCCGGAGGACCGCGAGGACGTGATCCTCAACAACCGGGTGCGGCGCGAACTGGGCGGCGCTACTGCGGCGCTCAAGCTGATATCGCCGGACCGTGCAACGCGGCTGGCCGCGGCGAAAGAATTGTCCGGCAATGCGGACGAAGCGATGCTGCCGCTGATCAAGAAGGCGCTCGCGCGCGAGGCCGACGCGGGGGTCAGGCAACTGCTCGAACTCACCCAGGCGACGCTGGAACTGAAAACCGGAACCAAGGAGTCGCGCATGGCGGCGGTGCGCACGCTCGGAATGTCCACCAACCCGAACACCAAGATGCTGTTGCTCGCGATCCTCGAAAAGAACAAGGAGGGCGCATTCGCCGAGGCTGACGAAGACATCCGTATCGAGGCGCAAAAGAGCCTGAAGGAGCTGGAAGGACGGATGGCCTGGGGCGAGCGCGCCGGGGTGCTGTTCACCAGCATATCGCTGGGGTCGATCCTGCTGCTGGCGGCGCTGGGACTCGCCATCACCTACGGCCTGATGGGCGTGATCAACATGGCGCACGGCGAACTCATCATGGTCGGCGCCTACACGACCTACGTGGTGCAGAACCTGTTCAAGGGCACCGCCTTGTTCGACTGGTACCTGTTCGCAGCGGTGCCGGCGTCGTTTGTGGTCGCCGCAGCGGTGGGCATGGCGCTCGAGCGGCTGGTGATCCGCTGGCTGTACGGCCGGCCGCTGGAAACGCTGCTGGCGACCTGGGGCATCAGCCTGATGCTGATCCAGACGGTGCGCACGATCTTCGGCGCGCAGAACGTGCAGGTGGAAAACCCGGCCTTCATGTCCGGCGGCGTGGAGATGATCGCCGGCGTGGTGATGCCCTGGAGCCGGATCATGATCATCTGCTTTGCCGGCGCGGTGCTGGTCGGCATCTGGTTGCTGCTGACCAGGACTCGGCTGGGGCTTTTCGTGCGTGGCGTGACGCAGAACCGGGCGATGGCTTCCTGCGTGGGCGTGCCGACGGCGCGCGTCGATACCTGGGCGTTCGGCCTGGGCTCGGGCATCGCGGGCCTGGCGGGCTGCGCGCTGTCGCAGATCGGCAATGTCGGCCCGGACCTCGGCCAGGGCTACATCGTGGATTCGTTCATGGTCGTGGTGCTGGGCGGCGTCGGGCAACTGGCGGGCACGGTGTACGCGGCGCTCGGTCTGGGATTCGCCAACAAATTGCTCGAGGCCTGGCAAGGCGCGGTACTGGCCAAGATCGCGGTGCTGGTCTTCATCATCATTTTCATCCAGAAGCGGCCGCAGGGCATGTTCGCCCTCAAGGGCCGCGCCCTGGACGCGTGAAGCAAGCCGCATGACTGGCGGCCTGAGCAAGCGCCTGTACGGCCCGCGCGGCTGGGCAGTCCTCGCCGTGTTCTGCATCGCGGTCTTCGGCGTGATGCCGGTCCTGAACCTGGCTGTGCCCACGGAAGGCCCATTCCACGTCTCGGCGTACTGGGTGACGCTGTTCGGCAAGATCATGTGCTACGCCATCGTCGCGGTCGCGATGGACCTGGTCTGGGGCTACGCGGGCATCCTGTCGCTGGGCCACGGCCTGTTCTTCGCCCTCGGCGGCTATTCGTTCGGCATGTATCTCATGCGCCAGATCGGGTCGGATGGCCAGTACCGCCAGCCGATGCCGGACTTCATGGTGTTCCTCGACTGGAAGGAATTTCCCTGGCAGTGGTGGAACTCCGACTCCTTCTGGTGGTGCGCGATGCTGGTGCTCGTCGTGCCGGGGCTGCTCGCCTACGTGTTCGGCTACTTCGCGTTCCGCTCGCGCGTGAAAGGCGTGTACCTCTCGATCATCACGCAGGCGCTCACCTTCGCCGCGATGCTGCTCTTTTTCCGCAACGCTACCGGCTTTGGCGGCAACAACGGCTTCACCGATTTCAGGCGCATCCTCGACATCCCGATCGCGACGCCGCAGACGCGCATGGTGCTGTTCGCGATCACCGCCGCGACGCTGATCGGCGTGCTGCTGCTGGGGCGGTGGCTCACGACTTCGCGCTTCGGCCGCGTGCTGGCGGCGATCCGCGACGCCGAGCAGCGCGTCATGTTCTGCGGCTACGACACGGTGCACTACAAATTGTTCGTGTGGACGCTGTCGGCGGTCATCTGCGGCATCGCGGGGGCTCTCTACGTGCCCCAGGTCGGGATCATCAATCCGGGTGAGATGTCGCCGGCCAACTCGATCGAGATCGCCATCTGGGTCGCGGTCGGCGGGCGCGGCACCCTGATCGGGCCGATTCTCGGCGCGGGCCTGGTGAACGGCGCCAAGAGTTTCTTCACCCAGGCATTTCCCGAATACTGGCTCTATGCGCTCGGCCTGATCTTTATCCTCGTGACGCTCTTCCTGCCGCAGGGCGTGATGAGCCTGCTGAGGAAAAAAGCATGACCACCAACGCGACCACGGCCAACGAGAGTGGCGGCTTCTCTCACGTCGCCACGAAGGGCCTCGATGTAACGCACGGCGTGGTGCTCTACATGGAAGACATCTCGGTGTCTTTCGATGGCTTCAAGGCCTTGAACAAGCTCTCGCTGTCGATCGACATCGGGGAACTGCGCTGCATCATCGGCCCCAACGGCGCGGGCAAGACCACGATGATGGACGTGATCACCGGCAAGACGCGCCCGGACGAGGGCACCGTGTTCTTCGGCCAGACCATCGACCTCACGAAAATGAGCGAGGCGGAGATCTCCACCGCCGGCGTCGGCCGCAAATTCCAGAAACCGACCATCTTCGAGCATCACAGCGTGTTTGAAAACCTCGAACTGGCGATGAAGGCGGACAAGAAGGTGCGCAGCACGCTTTTTTCCAGGCTCAGCGATGAACAGCGGGATCGAATTTCAGATACTTTGGGTTTAATAAGATTAAAAGAAAGTTCCGATCAATTCGCCGGGCTGCTGTCGCACGGCCAGAAGCAATGGCTGGAGATCGGCATGCTGCTGATGCAGGAACCGCGGCTGCTGCTGCTGGATGAGCCGGTGGCCGGCATGAGCGACGAAGAGACCGAGCGCACGGGCGAACTGTTCCTGTCGCTCGCCGGCAGGCATTCGCTGGTGGTGGTCGAGCACGACATGGCGTTCATCGAGACGATCGCGCGCAAGATCACGGTGCTGCACGAAGGCAGCGTGCTGGCCGAGGGCACGATGGCGCAGGTGCAGAACGATCCGAAGGTCATCGAGGTCTACCTGGGCAGGTAGTTTTTACTTTGAAATTTTGCGAAATTAAATGCTGAAAGTAAATTCTCTCAATCAGTACTACGGCGGCTCGCATATTCTGCGTGATCTGAGCTTCGAGATACCGGCCGGCAAGGTCACCGCGCTGCTCGGGCGCAACGGTGTCGGCAAGACCACGCTGCTGCGCACGCTGATGGGCCTGGTGCCGGCGCGGGGCGGTGAAATCACTTTTTTCGATAAAAAAATCACCCACATAAAACCGTACGAGCGCGTGCGCGCGGGGATCGGCTACGTGCCGCAGGGCAGGGAAATCTTCCCGCGCCTCACGGTGGCGGAGAACCTGGAGATGGGCCTCGCGACGCGGCCGCGCGGCGAACGCGTGCCGGCGCGCATCTTCGAGATGTTCCCGGTGCTGAAGCAGATGATGCGCCGGCGCGGCGGCGACCTTTCGGGCGGCCAGCAGCAGCAGCTCGCCATCGGGCGCGCACTGGCGATGGGTCCCCGGCTGCTGATCCTGGATGAGCCGACGGAAGGCATCCAGCCCTCGATCATCAAGGACATCGAGCGCGTCATCCGGTCGCTGGCCGCGACGGGAGACATGGCGATCCTGCTGGTGGAGACCTACTACGATTTCGCGCGCTCGCTGGCCGACCAGTACATCGTCATGGAGCGCGGCGAAATCCTCAAGCAGGGCGCCGGCGCCGACATGGACAAGGACGGCGTGAAGGACCTGCTGGCGGTATGATCTTCGGATGCAGCTCGCGGAGCCTACCGTCAGTGCCTGGAAAGCCCGGCTTTCCCTTGAATTCGACTTTGAGAACCAAAAAACGACCTTAAGCAGGAAAGCTCACGATGGCCCGCTGGTGGTGCAGAAGCCGCTCTATCCCGAAGGCGAGGAGATCTGCCATGCGATCATCGTGCATCCGCCCGGCGGTATCGCCGGTGGCGACGAGTTGGCGTTGAACGCAAGGACGGAAGAACATGCGGCGGCGCTGCTGACGACGCCGGGTGCGGCGAAGTGGTACCGGTCGGCCGGGCCGTGGGCGAAGCAAAGCGTGGCGTTCGACGTGAAGGGGACGCTCGAGTGGCTGCCGCAGGAGACGATCGTGTTCGATGGCGCGCTGGCACAGACGTCGTACGACGTGAACCTCGGCGCTGATGCGGCCCTCATCGGCTGGGACATTGTCTGCCTCGGGCGCACCGGCTCGGGCGAGCGCTTCGCGCGCGGCAACTACCGCACATCGATCCAGGTCCGCCGCGGCGGCAGGCTGCTTTGGCTGGAACGCGGTCGGGTCGAGGGCGGCGGGGGCTTGATGGATTCGCAAGCGGGCCTTGCGGGCAAGCCGGTTTTTGGTACCTTGTTCGCTTCTGCCCTGAATTTGAATCAGGACCTCCTGAATGCAACTCGGACGGTGGAACCCGAAGAAGGCCGGGGTGCAGTGACGCTGCTGCCCGGCATTCTTCTCGCCCGCTATCTGGGCGGCTCCGGCGAAGCCGCGCGGCGTTATTTCATCGCGCTCTGGCGCATCCTCCGTCCCGCGCTCACCGGCCGGGAAGCAACCGAACCCAGGATCTGGCAAACATGAGCAAAGAACATTCGGACCGAGCGCTGGTAAACGCCCTGCGCAAGCACGGCATCTCGGCGATCTCCCATGCCACGCGGCTGCTGGTGGATGCGCGCCGCCACCGCAAGCCCGCGGCAACTGATGGCGTCGAGCTGCACAAGGAGGAAGAGGCCTACAGCGTGCAGGACGCGGTCTACGCAGAACTGTGGCCCGGCGCGCGGGCGACGGCCTGGAAGGTGGGCGGCCCGAGCGACAAGGTCGAGCCTACGGCGGCGCCGATTCCGCCCGAAAACGTGCTGCACAGCCCCGCCAGCGTCGCCGGCGCGACGATGCAGATGATCGGCGTCGAGGCCGAGGTCGCGTTCCGTTTCGCCAAGGACCTGCCGGCGCGCGCCCGGCCTTACTCCGAGAAATCGATCGCGGCCGCGGTGGGAGAAGTCGTGGTGACGATCGAGATATGCGACACGCGCCTGGCGGATTGGAAAAAGACCACCGGGCTGTGGAAGCTGGCCGACTTCCAGAACAACAGCGCCCTCGTCGTGGGCAGCGGTACCAGGGACTGGCAGAAGATCGACTTCCTGCAGCAGGAAGTGGAATTCCGGATCGGCGCGCGCGTCGTGAAGGCGAAGGGGGCGCATTCGTTCGGTAATCCGATTCGATTGCTGCCCTGGCTCTCGGCGCATTGCGCCAAGCGCGGCCTCGGCCTGCACGCCGGCGATGTCGTCACCACGGGGGCCTGGACCGGCCTCGAAATTGCCAAGGCCGGCGATGAAGCGACGGCGAAGTTTCCGGGCATTGGTGAGGCGACGGTACGAGTAACTTGATTTTTCCATTTCTGGAATTGCAATGGAATTGACCCCAAGAGAAAAAGACAAGCTGCTGATCTTCACCGCGGCGTTGCTCGCCGAGCGGCGCAAGGGGCGCGGACTGAAGCTCAACTACCCGGAGGCAGTGGCTTTCATCACCGCGGCGGTGATGGAAGGCGCGCGCGACGGCAGAGGCGTCTCCGAGCTGATGAACTTCGGTGCGACGATCCTCAGGCGCGACGACGTCATGGAAGGCGTGCCCGAGATGATCCCGGAAATCCAGGTAGAAGCGACATTTCCGGATGGCACCAAGCTCGTCACCGTGCACAACCCGATCCCATGATCCCGGGCGAGATGAAAGTGACTGCAGGCGAGCTCGAGCTGAACAAGGGGCGCCCCATTGTCGTTTTAAAGGTTGTAAATGCCGGCGACAGGCCCATTCAGGTCGGCTCGCACTACCACTTCCATGAAACAAACGAGGCCCTCAAGTTCGACCGCAAGAAGGCCTACGGCTTCCGGCTCAATATCGCCGCCGGCACCGCGGTGCGCTTCGAACCGGGGCAGGGCCGCACCATTGAACTGGTGGCGCTTGCGGGGCACCGGAAGGTCTACGGCTTTGCCGGAAAAGTAAACGGCAAGCTGAAATGAAAATTGCCCGCCAGGCTTATGCGGAAATGTTCGGCCCGACGACCGGCGACCGCGTGCGGCTCGCGGATACGGACCTGTGGATCGAGGTGGAGAAGGATTTCACCATCTACGGCGAGGAGGTGAAGTTCGGCGGCGGCAAGGTGATCCGAGACGGCATGGGGCAGAGCCAGCTCCTGTCAGCAAAGGTCGCCGATACCGTAATCACCAACGCGCTGATCATCGACCATTGGGGCATCGTGAAGGCCGACATCGGCATCAAGGAAGGCCGCATCTGGAAAATCGGCAAGGCCGGCAACCCGGACATCCAGCCCGGCGTCACGATCCCGATCGGCGCGGGCACCGAGGTGATCGCGGGCGAAGGCATGATCGTCACGGCCGGCGGCATCGACTCGCACATCCATTTCATCTGCCCGCAGCAGATCGAGGAGGCGCTGATGTCTGGCGTCACGACCATGATCGGCGGCGGCACCGGCCCGGCCACCGGTACCTTCGCGACCACCTGCACGCCGGGCCCCTGGCACATCCACTCCATGCTCGCGGCGGCGGAAGCGTTCCCGATGAACCTGGGATTCCTCGGCAAGGGCAATGCGTCTCTGCCGCAGCCACTGGCCGAACAGATCAAGGCCGGCGCGATGGGCCTGAAGCTGCACGAAGACTGGGGCACCACGCCGGCTGCGATCGACAATTGCCTGGCGGTCGCGGACAGGATGGACGTGCAGGTCTCGATTCATACCGACACGCTGAACGAATCGGGTTTCGTCGAAACGTCGGTGGCGGCGATCAAGGGCCGTTCGATCTGCACCTTCCACACGGAGGGCGCGGGCGGTGGCCATGCGCCGGACATCATCAAGGTCTGCGGCGAGCCGAACGTGCTGCCGTCCTCGACCAATCCAACCATGCCCTACACGGTCAACACCGTCGCCGAGCACCTCGACATGCTGATGGTCTGCCACCACCTCGATCCGGCAATCGCGGAAGACGTGGCGTTCGCCGAGTCGCGTATCCGCCGGGAGACCATTGCCGCCGAGGACATCCTGCAGGACCTGGGCGCCTTCTCGATGATGTCTTCGGACTCGCAGGCGATGGGCCGCGTCGGCGAGGTCGTCATCAGGACCTGGCAGACGGCCCATAAAATGAAAATTCAAAGAGGTTCTTTGAAGGAAGAAAAAACAAAAAGCGACAACTTCCGCGTCAAGCGCTACATCGCCAAGTACACCATCAACCCGGCCATTGCCAACGGCGTCGGGCACATCGTCGGCTCGATCGAAGCCGGCAAGCTCGCGGACCTGGTGCTGTGGAAGCCGGCTTTCTTCGGTGCCAAGCCCTCGCTGATCCTGAAGGGCGGCATGATTGCCGCCGCCGCAATGGGCGATCCGAATGCCTCGATCCCGACGCCACAGCCGGTGCACTACCGTCCGATGTTCGGCGCCTTCGGCAAGGCCCTGAATACCTCGGTGACGTTCGTCTCCAAGGCGGCGCTGAAGAATCCCGCGCTGGCGAAGCTGAAACTTTCGAAGCCGCTCGTGGCCGTGACGAATGTGCGCAAGGTCGGCAAGAAAGACATGATCCACAACAGCTGGCAGCCGAAAATCAGCGTCGATCCCGAGACCTACCAGGTGCGCGCCGACGGCGAGCTGCTGGTGTGCGAACCGGCCAAGTCCCTTCCCCTGACACAGAGGTATTTCCTTTTCTGATGCTCGAAATCAAGTCGAAACTGAAGATTCCGCGCGCGGCCTACAAGCTTGACATCCGTGGCGCGCTGCGCCTGCCGTTCGAAGCACGCCAGAAAAGCCGCCTGAAGACGAAGCTGGTTTCGGGCGAAGAGGTCGGCCTGATGCTGCCGCGCGGCGAAATCCTGCGCGGCGGCGACCTGGTCACCGCTTCCGACGGGCGCGTGATCGAGATACAGGCCGAACCGGAAAAGGTGCTGCACGTGGAGTGCGGCAGCCCGGCCGAACTGGCGAAAGCCGCCTATCATCTCGGCAACCGGCATGTGCCGGTGCAGGTGGGGGATGGTTTTCTGCGGCTTGCTGCCGACCACGTGCTGGAAGAAATGCTGAAAAAGATCGGCGCCCAGGTGAGTTCGCTGGAAGCGCCCTTCGAGCCCGAGGCGGGCGCCTACGCGGGCGGCCACCACCAGCACGACGAAATGGGTCACGGCGGGAAGATTCATGACCACCACCACCACGAAGAAGAACACGAGCACGTGCACGACGAACACTGCGGGCACGATCACCACCCTCATCCCCACAAATGAGCCTGGCCAAACTCCTGCAGCTGGCGAGCCCGACGCTTCCCGTCGGCGCCTATAGCTATTCCGGCGGCCTGGAAGCGGCGATAGAGGACGGTGTCGTCCACGATGCCGCGAGCGCGGAACGCTGGATCGGCGACGTGCTGGAGTTTTCCATGGCGCGCATGGAGGCGCCGATGCTCCTTTCTTTCTTGTCGGCCTTTACTAAAAGAGATTCTTTAAAAATAAAAGAAAAAAATGAAATGTTTCTGGCCAGCCGGGAGACCGCGGAGCTGCGCGCCGAAACCGTGCAGATGGGCTATTCCCTGAATCGATTGCTCAAGGATCTGTCCCTGGGTGAAGTGCCGGTGGAGGAGCCATCCTTCCCGGCCGCATTCGCCTACGCCGCGGCGCAGTGGAAGATCGAACCTGAGGCGGCACTGCAGGCCTACCTTTGGGCCTGGATCGAGAATCAGGTGATGGCGGCGCTGAAAGCGGTGCCGCTGGGGCAGACCGATGGGCAGCGGATGATGCTGTCGCTGGGCAACCGGATCGAGGACATGGTGAAGAGAGCGCTCGCAATGAAGGACGAGGACATCGGCAATTTCGCCCCCGGCCTCGCGCTGCTGTCGTCGCGGCACGAAACCCAGTACTCGCGGATATTTCGCTCATGACGGGTCGGCTATGACGCTACGGGTCGGGATCGGCGGGCCGGTCGGGTCCGGCAAGACGGCGTTGACGCTCGCGTTGTGCCAGCGGCTGCGCGACCGGTTCAACATCGCCGTCGTGACCAACGACATCTACACGGAAGAGGATGCCAAATTCCTCGTGACCCACAAGGCGCTCGCGCCGGAACGCATCATCGGCGTCGAGACCGGCGGCTGCCCGCACACCGCGATCCGCGAGGACGCCTCGATCAACCTGG
>JBDTRO010000162.1:0-8063 GCA_039931635.1 Betaproteobacteria bacterium
GGAAAGCATCATCGGCATGGTCGAAGTGCGGCAGGTGTTTCGCATCTCCAAGGTTGGCACGGTCGCCGGTTGCTATGTCACCGAAGGCCTGATCAAGCGCAACGCGCAGGTGCGCGTGCTGCGCGACAGCGTCGTCATCCATACCGGCGAACTCGAGGCGCTCAAGCGCTTCAAGGACGACGTGCGGGAAGTGAAGTCCGGCTTCGAATGCGGCATCTCGCTCAAGTCCTTCCAGGATCTCAAGGAAGGCGACCAGTTCGAGGTGTTCGAGATCCTCGAGGTCGCCCGCACTCTGTGACGGGAAGGCGGGTCACGAAGTGACCCGGGGCCGCCCCCAGAAAGTGGCCGACCTGATCCAGCGCGAACTCGCCGACCTGCTGCGGCACGAGGTGCGCGATCCAAGAGTCGGGATGGTGACGTTGACGTCGGTCGACGTTGCACCTGATCTTTCTCACGCGAAAGTCTTCTTCACGATCCTCGACAAGGACCGGCAGCGGGACACGACCAAGGCCCTGCAGCGCGCCGCAGGCTTCCTGCGCTCGCAGCTTTCGCACCGGATGTCGATGTACACCACCCCGGAACTGCGCTTCGTCTACGACGAGTCGGTGGAGCGGGGCGACCGACTGTCGCGCCTCATCGACAGCGTCGTGCCCCCGAAGCGCTGATGGGCGGCAAGCTGCGGCGCAGGCTGGACGGCGTGCTGCTGCTCGACAAGCCGGTCGGCCCGAGTTCCAGCGCGGTCCTGCAGTCGGTCAAGCGCCTGCTGGAGGCGGAAAAGGCAGGGCATGCCGGCACGCTGGATCCGCTGGCCTCCGGGTTGCTGCCCCTGCTGTTCGGCGAGGCGACCAAGTTCGCGCAGTTCGGCCTGGATTCGATCAAGGAGTACGTCGCGCTGGTCAGGCTGGGTGCAGCCACGGATACGGGCGATGCCGAGGGACAGGTCCTCGAGCGCATGGCGGTGAACGTCGATGCGGCGGCGCTGGCGCTGGCGCTGACGCGCTTTCGCGGCGCGATCGAGCAGGTGCCGCCGATGTACTCGGCGCTCAAGCACGCGGGACAGCCGCTGTATGAGCTCGCGCGCGCCGGCCAGACGGTGGAACGCGCGGTCCGGCATGTGACGGTGCACGAGCTTGAATTGCTCGAGCGCTCGGGAGATGTTCTGCGGCTGCGGGTCAAATGCAGCAAGGGAACCTATGTGCGCCAGCTGGCCGTGGACCTTGGGCTCGCGCTGGGCACGGTGGCGCACCTGGAAGGCCTGCGCCGCACGGCCGTGGGCGGCTTCAGGCTGGACGAGGCGGTAACGCTGGATGTCCTCCAGGCGCTGGGCGACGCCGGCCGGCTGGCGCGGCTGTTGCCCCTGGACAGTCTTCTGGAGGGCCTGCCGCGGCTGGAGCTCGATGAGGCGCAATCGGCGCGCTTCCTGAACGGGCAGGCGATCGCCCTGGACGGCGGCGCGGGCCCGTGCCGGGTTTACGGGCGCCAGGGCCCCTTGCTGGGAATCGGCGAATCCCGCCCGGGCAGCGGCCTGCACCCGGTTCGACTGCTTGCAAGAGGCTGAAATAGCGAGAAAAATCTTGTAGGGAGGCCCCGTTTTCGCTAGAATGCCCGCCTCCATACAGAGACGCGAAAAGAGAGAAGAGCATGAGTTTGCAGGTTGCGCAGAAAGCGCAGGTCGTCAAGCAGCACCAGCGCGCGGTTAACGATACCGGGTCCCCGGAAGTGCAGATCGCGCTCCTCACCGAGCGCATCAACGACCTGACCGGACATTTCAAGGCCCACGTGAAGGATTTCCATTCGCGCCGCGGCTTGCTGAAGATGGTCAGCCAGCGCCGCAAGCTGCTCGACTACCTGAAGCGCAAGAACGCCGACAAGTACCGCTCGCTGATCGAGCGGCTTGGGCTGCGCAAGTAGTCGTTCGCAAGTAGTCGTTCTCACGCAGTCCTTGCCCATTTCCCGCATGCCGTAGGAAAAAACGCTCATCGCACCGATGAGCGTTTTTTTTGCCTGCAGCCCCACACAAAGGAATCCCTTTGAACCCGACCAAAAAGACATTCACCCTCGGCACGCAGCAGGTCACGCTGGAGACCGGGGAAATCGCCCGCCAGGCGCATGGCGCCGTCCTTTGCACCGTTGATGACACCGTGGTGCTGGCCGCGGTTACGGCCTCGAAATCGGCCAAGCCCGGCCAGAGCTTTTTCCCGCTCACGGTGGATTACGCCGAGAAGACCTATGCCGCGGGCAAAATCCCCGGCGGCTTCTTCAAACGCGAAGGGCGCCCGACCGAGAAGGAGATCCTGACCTCGCGCCTGATCGACCGCCCGATCCGGCCGCTGTTCCCGGACGGCTTCTACAACGAAGTGCAGGTGGTGGCACAGGTGCTGTCGCTCAATCCCGAAGTGGATGCCGACATCCCCGCGATGATCGCGGTGTCGGCGGCCATGACGCTGTCCGGCGTGCCGTTCAGTGGCCCGATCGGTGCTGTGCGCGTCGGCTATGTCGACGGCCAGTACGTCACCAATCCGACGATGTCGCAGTTGAAGGAATCCAAGCTGAACCTGGTGGTGGCCGGTACGGCGCAGGGCGTGCTGATGGTCGAATCCGAAGCGCTCGAGCTGCCGGAAGACGTGATGCTGGGCGCCGTGGTCCACGGCCACGAGCAGATGCAGGCCGCGATCACCGCCATCGAGGAACTGGCCGAAGTCGCGGCCAAGCCGGCCTGGGACTGGAAAGCCCCGGTCAAGGACGAGGCGCTGGCGGCGAAAATTGTCGAGTTGTCCGAAGCGGATCTGCGCAAGGCGTTTGCCATGCGTCAAAAGGGCGCACGCTCGGAAGCGATCGACGCCATCTGGAAGCGCGTCTTTGAAGCGGTCGGCGCAGGCACCACCGGCGGCCCGGATATCAACACCGTGAAGGACCTCTGCTTCGCGGTCGAATCGAAGATCGTGCGCAACCAGATCCTAGACGGCGAGCCGCGCATCGACGGCCGCGACACGCGCACCGTGCGCCCGATCACCATCCGCACCGGCGTGCTGCCGCGCACCCACGGCTCGGCGCTGTTCACGCGCGGCGAAACGCAGGCGCTGGTCACCGTGACGCTGGGCACCGGGCGCGACGAGCAGATCATCGACGCGCTGGCGGGCGAATACCGCGAGCGCTTCATGTTCCACTACAACTTCCCTCCGTATTCCACGGGCGAGACCGGCCGGTTCGGATTCACCAAGCGCCGCGAAATCGGCCATGGCCGCCTCGCCAAGCGCGCGCTGGTCGGCATGCTGCCGCCGGCGGCGGATTTCGGTTATTCGCTGCGCATCGTTTCGGAGATCACCGAGTCGAACGGTTCCTCCTCGATGGCCTCGGTGTGCGGCGGCAGCCTCGCACTGATGGACGCCGGCGTGCCGATCAAGGAACACGTCGCGGGCATCGCCATGGGCCTGATCAAGGAAGGCAACCGCTTCGCGGTGCTGACCGACATCCTGGGCGACGAAGATCACCTTGGCGACATGGATTTCAAGGTGGCGGGCACGACCAACGGCGTCACCGCGCTGCAGATGGATCTGAAGATCGAGTCCATCAACAAGGGCATCATGAAGGTGGCGCTCGACCAGGCGCGCGAGGCGCGCATCCACATCCTCGAGCAGATGAAGCAGGCGATGGGCGGCTCGCGCACCGAGCTCTCCACCTTCGCGCCGCGCATTCTCAAGATCAAGATCAACCCGGACAAGATCCGCGACGTCATCGGCAAGGGCGGCGTGGTCATCCGTGGCATCCAGGAAGAGACCGGCACCACCATCGAGATCGAGGACGACGGCATGATTTCCATCGCCTGCGTCTCGCCCGAGGGCGGCGAAGCGGCGCTCAAGCGCATTCAGGACCTGACCGCCGACGTCGAAGTCGGCAGGGTCTACGAAGGGCCGGTGCTGCGCCTGCTGGATTTCGGCGCCATCGTGCAACTCATGCCGGGCCGCGACGGCCTGCTGCACATTTCGCAGATCAGCAACGAGCGCGTGAACGCCGTTTCCGACCACCTGAAGGAAGGCCAGATCGTGAAGGTCAAGGTGCTGGAAGCAGACGACAAGGGCAGAGTGCGCCTGTCGATGAAGGCTGTCGGCGCTCCGGAAGCCGCCAAGCAGGGCTGATACGTTACTGTCGTCCCCGCGGCTTTAGGCGGGGACCCAGATTTTCGTCGATGGACCCCCGCACCCCGATAGATTCACTCGGGGCCAGGCTACGCGGGGGAGACGGCTGGTTGTGCTACTTAGCCACCTGCCGCTCGCGCATCTCGTCGAGCGTCTTGCAGTCGATGCAAAGCGTGGCCGTGGGCCGCGCTTCCAGGCGCTTGAGCCCGATCTCGACCCCGCAGCTCTCGCAGTAGCCGTACTCGTTGGCGTCGATGCGGGCGATGGTCTCGTCGATCTTCTTGATCAGCTTGCGCTCGCGGTCCCGGTTGCGCAGCTCGAGCGCCATGTCCGACTCCTGGCTCGCGCGGTCGTTCGGGTCCGCAAACACGGTCGCCTCGTCCTGCATCGTGTGCACGGTGCGGTCGATCTCCTGCGAGAGCTCCGATTTGATGTTCTCGAGGATCTTGCGGAAATGGCTCCGCTGCTTCGAGTTCATGTATTCCTCGCCCTTTTTCGGGGCGTAGGGCGCGAAGCTGTTTTTCTTCAATTCCAATGGCATTTCGGTCGTCGGCTGAAAAATGAAGGTAGGCTTTGTAGCAGATATGCCACCCTGCGGCAAGCTTAAAAAAGAGTATCATTGGCGCCCGATTTTCGGGGTGTAGCGCAGCCTGGTAGCGCGCCTGCTTTGGGAGCAGGATGTCGGGAGTTCAAATCTCTCCACCCCGACCAGTCCTGCCCCGGACACGGGTGGGTGGAACTGCACGGCGAAACTGCATGGCAGAAGCAAGCGGATCTGCCCGTAGCTCAACCGGATAGAGCACCAGCCTTCTAAGCTGGGGGTTGTGGGTTCGAGTCCCGCCGGGCAGGCCAGTAGAATAGTTGCTGCAGCAATGGTGGCCGTAGCTCAATGGTAGAGTCCCGGATTGTGATTCCGGTTGTTGTGGGTTCGAGTCCCATCGGTCACCCCACCTTTTGCAGGAACGTGTTGATCACCCCATAGAGTTCCCGGCTGCGAAACGGCTTCGCGATATAGCCGTCGCATCCGGCCGCCACCGCCTTGTAGCGATCGTCTCTCATGGTCATTGCCGTCACAGCGATGATGGGAATCGCCGCGGTGGCAGGATCTTTTTTCAGCAGCGTCGTCGCCGCCAGGCCATCCATGCCGGGCAATTCGATGTCCATCAGGATAAGGTCCGGCTGGCCGGTGCGCGCCAGCGCCATGCCGGCCTCGGCATCGGCGGCCTGCAGCGTCGTGTGACCGGCACTGTGCAACAACATGATGACGTACTTCATGTTCAGTGCGTTGTCTTCAACAACCAGTATTTTGGCCATCGCTTGGCGTATTCCCGGAACGGCAATCCAGCTGCATTCCAGAAAGTCCGGGAGCCCTGACGGGCCAAGACGGGTATCGGTGCGGTCCATGGACGAAGGCACCACCGGTCACGCAATTCCTACCAGTGCAGTCTACTCTCTAACGGTCGAGCATGAACACGCAATCCGGGCCTTCACTGGTTTCGGGCCAGATGAACGGCATTTTCGGATACGCGCGCTCGAGCGCCTTGCGGTTGCCGCCGATTTCGCACACCAGCAGGCCGCCTGGCGCCAGATGCTGCTTCGCGGCGGAAAGAATCCCGTGCACCAGGTCGAGCCCGTCATTGCCGGCCGCCAGCGCAAGTACAGGCTCGTGCCGGTATTCCTTCGGCAGCTTGCGCATCGAGTTTGCGGTCACGTAGGGCGGGTTGCTGAGGATCACGTCGTATTTGCCGTTGAGCGACTTGAAGAGATCCGACCGGACAGCGCGGACGCGTTTTCCAAGCCCGTACTTTCCGATATTGATTTTCGCCACCTGAAGGGCGGCGGCGGACAGATCGGCTGCGTCCACCCGCGCGCCCGGAAATTCGAGCGCAGCAAGAATTGCGAGGCAACCGGAGCCGGCGCAGAGGTCCAGGATCCGTTTCGGTTCTCTTGCCAGCCATGGACTCATGTGGCCGCGCAGCAGTTCGGCGATGAAGGAGCGTGGCACGATGACCCGCTTGTCCACGTAGAAGGAATGCTCTCCGAGCCAGGCTTCCTTGAGCAGGTAGGCGAGCGGTATGCGCTCGCGGATGCGGCGCCGGACCAGCGCGTCGATCTTCTGCTGCGCCCTGGGGGCGACTTCCTCTTCCAGCAGGTAGCCCAGCACCGACGAAATCAGCCAGGCGGCTTCCTCCTTCGCGTTGTGGGTGCCGTGGCCGTAATGCAGCCCGGCGCGCGAAAATTGCTGCGCGGTTTCTCGCAGCAGCCGGGAAACTTTCAATGCAGCAGCGAGCGCAGGATGTCGAGGTAGATGCGCGGCAGGGTCTCGAACGCCTTGAGCTCGATGTGCTCGTTCAGCTTGTGAATGGTGGCGTTGACCGGACCCAGCTCCACGATTTCCGGGCAGATGTCGATGATGAAGCGGCCGTCCGAGGTGCCGCCGCCGGTGGACAGCTCCGGCAGCAGCCCGGCGTGCGTCTGGATGGAGCGCCGCACGGCTTCGGTCAGCTTGCCCGCCTTGCTCAGGAAGGGCTTGCCGCCCAGCGTCCAGGCAATCGCGTAATCGAGGCCGTGCCTTTTCAGGATGTCTTCGAAACGCTGCCTGAGCGAACTCTCGGTGCTTGCCGTGGAGAAGCGGAAGTTGCAGAGAATCGCGGCCGTGCCGGGGACCACGTTTTCCGCGCCGGTTCCCGCGTTGAAGTTGGAGACCTGGAAGCTGGTTGGCGGGAAGAATTCATTGCCTTTGTCCCAGACGGTCGCGGCGATCTCGGCGAGCGCAGGCGCGACCAGGTGGACAGGATTCCTGACCTGTTCCGGATACGCGACATGTCCCTGCACGCCGCGCACGGTGAGCTTCGCCGACAACGAACCGCGCCGGCCGACGCGAACCATGTCGCCCACGGTTTTTGCTGAGGAGGGCTCGCCGACGATGCAATAATCCAGCGTTTCGCCGCGTGCCTTGAGTTTCTCCACGACCTTCACGGTGCCGTCCACCGACGGCCCTTCCTCGTCCGAGGTCAGCAGCAGGGCGATGGATCCCGAATGCGAAGGGCGCTCGCGCGCGAAGGCCTCGGCGGCGACGACGAAGGCGGCGATGGAGGACTTCATGTCCGCGGCGCCGCGCCCGTAAAGACGGCCTTCGCGCACCGTCGGCGTGAAGGGATCGCTCAGCCATTCGGCGAGCGGCCCGGTCGGCACGACGTCCGTATGGCCGGCAAAGCAGAGCAGGGGCCGCGCATTGCCGCGCCGGGCCCACAGGTTGACAACGGAACCGCAATGGATGGTTTCGCACTTGAATCCGGCCGCGGACAGCCGCGAAGCGAGCAGCTCCTGGCAGCCGGCATCGTCGGGCGTGAGGGAACGCCGGCGAATCAGGTCTTGCGCGAGTTCGACTGCTCCTAGCAACGCTGCTGCCCCCTGCGCCGTCGAGCGGTCAGACGCTGGCGTCGATCTTGAAATCGCTGAAGGAAGCGCCCGGGCCGGCGCTGCTCGAGAGCGCGCCGTCCTTCTTCTCTGCCTTGCTTTCGCTGGCGGGGGGCACGCCGGTCGTCCCGGAGGAGATCGACCCGGCGGTGGCCTGGTTGATCAGCCACAGCATGTTGGTGGCCGAATCGGCGTTCGCCATGCACTCTTCCTGCGTGATCGAGCCGTCCATGAACATGCTGAACAACGATTGCTCGAAGGTCTGCGAGCCGGGCGACATGCTCTTTTCCATCGCGTCCTTGATCTCGTTGATATCGCCTTTCTCGACCAGTTCCGCGATGTGCCGGGTGTTGAGCAGGACTTCGACTGCCGCGCGCCGCGCGCCCGTCTTGGTGCGCACCAGGCGCTGCGAGACGATCGCCTGCAGCGCGGCGGACAGGTCGAGCAACAAGGTCGGCCGGTTTTCCAGCGGGTAGAAGCTGATGATCCGGTTCATGGCGTGATAGC